>NZ_BAAAFZ010000067.1:11934-37669 GCF_039523795.1 Craurococcus roseus
GCGCGGGCGCGCGCCGGCGGCCCAGCCGCGTGCCGCCATGCGCGCCAGCAGCCGCCGGTAGCCCCACATCATCACCCGCGCCGGCAGCAGCGCCCGCGCGTCGCGCCGCCGGGCGAGGTCCGCCTCCGCCGCGGCGAAGCCCGCCTCCGCGCGCCGGGCCAGCGCCTCGCAGATCGCGGGGAAGCGCGGGTGCGCCACGATGCCGGCCGCCGGTCCGTCCTGGATGCCCTCGGCCGCCAGCATGTCGAGCGGCACGTAGACGCGCTCGCGCGCCGCGTCCTCGTCCACGTCGCGCAGGATGTTGGTGAGCTGCAAGGTGCGGCCGAGGGCAAGGCCGAAGCCCTCCGCCTCCAGCGCGCCGAACACCCGCACCGACATAGCGCCGACGCTGCCCGCGACGCGCCGGCAGTACAGGTCCAGCGCCGCCTCGTCCGGCAGGCGCAGCCGGTCGGCGGCGTCCGTCTCCATGCCGGCGATCATCGCCTCGCACTCGGCCAGCGGCACGCCGTGCGCCTCGCGCGCCCAGGCCAGCTCGCGCGACAGGGCGCAATCCGGCCGCAACAGCTTGCCGCGCCAATCGGTGAGGAAGCGGCGCTTCTCGGCCTCCGGCATCGCGCCGTCCGCTATGTCGTCCACCGCGCGGCAGAAGGCGTAGACGGCCCAGAGCGCCCGCCGCCGCTCGCCCCGCAGCACCGCCATGCCGCGCGCGAAGGAGGAGCCGGCCCGCGCCACGCGCCGCCGCACCAGCAGGGCGTCGCGCGGCCCCAGACCTGGCGCCGCCGCGAAGGCATGCGCGAAATCGGCGCGCGTCAACGCCACCCGCCCGAGCACCGGATCGGCCGCGCGCAGCCGCTCCAGGAGCCGCCGCGCGAGGGCGATCGTGGCGGCGCTCTGCCAAGCAAGGCGCCGCGCGCGCAGCAAGCGAGGCAGGGCTGAGGCGCGGTCCAGCGCCTCCTCCACCCGGTCGAGCGCCGTGTCCAGCACCGGCCGGCGCCGCTGAGTGTTCGCCCGGTCGAAGAAGGCGGCCTCGCCGCCGGCCAGCCCCATCCAAGGGACGGGGACGTAGATGCGGTTCAGCGCCTCGCGGTCCGGCACCAAGTCTTGCAGGTGGTTCAGCACCTGCAACGCCGTGCAGAGCCCGTCCGCCGCGGCCAGCGCCGCCGCGTTCCCGCCGTCGCCGTGCAGCCGCAGCAGCATCCGCCCGACCGGGTCGGCGGAACGGCGGCAATAGTCCTCCAGCGCCGCCCAGTCGGTGTAGCGCGCCTCCGTCGCGTCTTGCTGAAAGGCGGAGAGCATCAGCCGCGCCTCCGCCGTGCCCACCTCCAGGTCGTGCAGGCGCCGCGCTTCCGGCATGGCGGTGGAAGGGTCGTCGAGAGCGCGCTCCATCGCGTCCAGGCGCGCGAGCTTCGTGGCCGGCGGCAGGTCCGGGCTGTCGGCGATGTCGTCGGCGGTGCGGACGAAACGGTAGAAGGCCATCACCTTCGCGCGCTGCGCCGGCGCCAGCAGCAGCGACGCAGTGGGGAAGTTTTCTTCGTCGTGATCCCGCGTGGGGGTGTCGGCGACGGCGACGCTGCTGGTCATGCCGCCTTTGTGCCGGGATAGGCGCGGCCTTTCCAGCCCGGTGGCAGGCCGACCGCCCAACGCACCAGCGCCGTCCATTGTATCGCCAGCGCCACGAGCATGGTAAGCGGGTGCAGCGGCACCGTCCACCACGGCTCCCGCGCCCACCAGGTGATCGCGGCCCGCAAGCCGAAGGTGAGCAGCAGCGCCAACACGGCCTCCGCTTCGGGCAGCAGCGCCCAGGGCCAGAGGTGCGCCCCGGCCAGCAGCACGGTCCAGACCGGCAGGCCGAGCGGCGTCGCCATGCCCTCGCGCGCGTTCTTGGTGAAGCCGGCCCAGGCCTCCGCGAAGCCCCGGTACATCCGGCAGGTGGCGAGAGGCGCGCCGTCCACCACCTCCGTCCGGTGGCCGCCTTCGCGGAATCGCCGGGTGAGCGTCAGCCCGTCGTGCAGCGTACCGCGGATGGAGGCGTGCCCGCCGACCGCTTCGTAGGCGGAGCGCTCGCACAGCACCATCTGGCCGCAGGCGGCGGCGAGGCTGGCGCGACTGGTGGACGAGCGGCCGCCGCCCGGCAAGTAGCCAAGCAGCAGCAGGTTGATGGTGGGCACCGTCAGCGCTTCGCCTACCGTGCGGATGACCTGGCGCGGCACGCCGCTGACCAGGGCGAGGTTCCGCCGTTCCGCGTGCGCGGCCAACGCCGCCGCCGTGTCCGGGGAAAGGCGCACGTCGGCGTCGATGAACAGCAGGTGCGTGCCCCGCGCCGCCTCGGCGAGCCGCGCGCAAGCGTGGACCTTGCCCGTCCAACCGGGCGGCAAGGCCGGCGCGGAGAGCAGCCGCAGCCGCGAGTCTTCGGCGGCGAGGCGGCGGACGATGTCCGGCGTCGCGTCGCGGCTGCCGTCGTCCATCACGAGCACCTCCACCGCGACGCCCCGGCTGGCGAGGGCTGCGCGCAGGCAGGCCTCTATGTTGGCCTCCTCGTCGCGCGCCGGGATCAGGATGGAAACGAGCGTCCCGCCGCCGGGGGCGCCGGCAACGCGCGGCAGCAGCGCGAGATTGATGGCGCCCAGCACTGCCGGGATGGCGGCGAGCAGGAGGGCGGTGAGCGCCGGGTCCATCAAGCGCCCGCCCGCTGGTCGTGCCTGGGGTCGAATCTCCGGCCGCGCAGCAGCGCCCCCGCGCGCCGCCATGCCTGCCACACGCCGCCCATGCCGCGCCGGCCTTCCAGCAAGGTTTCGAAAAGGGCCGGGTCGCGCGCGATGCTGTCGGCCGCCAAGCGGTCCATCGTCGCCGCGAGCGCCGCCGACATGCGCTCCGCCCGGGCGTCGCGCCCCTCGGCCAGCAGGTCGGCGGCGGGAATCGGATCGCCGAACGCGGCCAGCATCTCCGGCGCGCGCTCGTTCCAAAAGGTGTACTCGAGCGCGAGCGGCAGGAAGGTGCCGGCCGGCGCCAATTCCGGCAGCCGGCTCATGCCCGGCGCGATCGGCACCGGCCGTTCCCGCGCGTCGGAGAAGCGGCCAGGCGCGTTGATCCACAGCAGCCTGCGCGGCTCCGACAGCACCTCGGCGGCGACGCGGAGGAAGCCCGCCGCGCCGCGCGCGCCCGGCTCCACGCCGAACACGCCGAGGCGGCGCATGAAGCCGTATCGGCCGAGCGCTTCCGCGTCCATCGGCACGTAGAGCTCGCGGTCGGCGAGTAGCCGACGCCACAGCAGCATGACCGCCATGCCGTCCCACCACGAGGGATGGTTGGCGAAGACCACCACGGGCCCGTCGCCCGCGGGCAAGTCCGGCCGGCCCCAGCGGGCGAGGCGCACGGCGCGCAGGTGCCGACGGGCGAAGCGGGTGAAGACGCGGTCGAAGAAGGCGAGGTGCCGGGGCGAGCGCAGCGCCATCGGCGAGGGCGCCCCGGCGATGGACGCGCGCGGCGCCACGGCCGCGCTACTCGGCGGCGAGCGCGCGCTGCCGGAGCGCGTCGCGCTGCCCAGCCGCTTCCGCCGCCGCGTCCATGCCGCGCCCGCCAAGGTCGCGGTCCAGCGCGTCGGCGGCGATCCAGCCGCTCATCATCACCATCGGCATCCCCGGCCCGGGATGCGCCGCGCCGCCCGCGAGGTAGAGGCCCTTCACGGCGCGCGAGCGGTTGCCCGGCTTGAAAGCGCCCAGGAACGAACCGTGCGAGGCGAGGCCGTATATGGCGCCGTCCAGCACCTTGTAGCGCTCGTGGATGTCCTGCGGCGTCAGGTGCCGCTCGACCACGATGCGCTCCTCGATGTCCTCCATCCCGGCCGTGCGCTTTAGCTTATCTAGGATGGTCTGCCGGTAGGCCGGGAACATCTTGGCCCAGTCCTGGCCGGGATGGAGGTGCGGCGTGTGGACTAGCACGTACAACGCTTCCCCGCCCTCCGGCGCCACGGACGGGTCGGTGCCGGAGGGCGCGGCGAGGTAAGCGGTGGGGTCTGGCGCCGGCTCGCCGCGGCGGTAGATGAAATCGAACTCCTCCTCGGCGTCGCGGGAGAAGACGAAGTCATGATGGCCGAGGTGGTCGTAGCGCTTGTTCAAACCGAGGTAGAGCACCACGCCGGAGCAGGCCGGCTTGAACTTGCGCCCGTAACGCGCCCCCGCCTTGCCACCGAGCAACTCGCGGTAGGTGCGGATGGCGTCCATGTTGGAGACCACGGCGTCGCAGGCGATCCGCTCGCCCCCGGCGCGCACGGCCTTGACCGCGCCGTTCTCGACTTCGAAGCCCGTCACCTCGACGCCGGTGCGGAGGTCGGCGCCTTGGTCGGCGGCGAGCTTCGCCAAGCCTTCTGCGACGGCGCGCGTGCCGCCTTTCGGGTACCACACGCCCTCGGCCGCTTGCATGTCGCCGATGGAGCACAGCACCGCCGGCGCAAGGTAGGGGCTGGAGCCGACGTACTGGCAGTAGTGGTCCAGCATCTGCGCCAACCGCGCGTCCGGCACGTGGCCGCGGATGACCTTGGCCATGGTCCGGCCCATCCGCAGCGCCATCACGTCGCGCAGCGTGTCCGGGTTCATGTTGGCGCGGAAGTCCAGGGTGTCGAACAGGTCCTCGACCGGCTTCCAGAAGAAGAACCGCTCCGACACATCGTGCAGCTTGCGCGACACGTCTTGGAAGCGGCGGTAGCCCTCGCCGTAGCCTTTGCCCGGCGCGAAGGCGTCCATGCTGCTGGCCATCTCCCCCACGTCTTCCTGGAGGTCGATGCGGGTGCTGTCGGCGAAGAAGCAGCGCCATTGCGGGTCGAGGCGGATCAGCGGCAGGTCGCGTTCCTGGTCGCGCCCGGCTTCGGCGTAGATGCGGCGCAGCACGCGGGGCACGGTGAGGATGGTCGGCCCCATGTCGAAACGGAAGGAGCCCGATCCGTCCGGCGCCGGCAGGTTCAGCACCGCCGCCTTGCCGCCCAGCCAAGGGTTCTTGTCGAGCAGGGTGACGCGGTGCCCGCGCGCCGCTGCGACCGCCGCCGCCGCCAGCCCGCCGAGCCCGCCACCCACCACCACGACGTGCTTGGTCGTCATGCCCGATCGCCTTTCATCGGCGCCAACGATCGCGTTCACGAGGTCGCTCCATAGGCCGGAGTCATGTCTTGCGAGAAGCCGGTGCCCACCGGCACCGGGCGCAGCCCGAGGTCGCGCGCCAGCAGCCCGCAGGTGATGCGCGCGCCCTCGTAGATCACCGGCAGGCCGCTGCCGGGGTGGGTGCCGCCGCCCACCAGGTACACGCCGTCCAGCTCCGCGAAGCGATTGCCGGGGCGGAAGCAGAGCATCTGCCCGAGGTCGTGCGACAGGTTGAAGGTGGCGCCATGACCAACAGCGAACTCCTCCCGCCAGTCGTGCGGCGTGACCATCCGCTCGTACCGGATGCGGCTTTCGATGTCGGTGATGCCGAGGCCCTTGAGCCGGTCCAGCGCCAAGCGGCGGTAGCGTGGCGCCTCCACGGTCCAGTCCGCGCCGTGCAGCAGGTTGGGCACCGGCACCAGCAGGTACAGGCTGGTGTGGCCCGGCGGCGCCATGGACGGGTCGGTGGCGCCGGCGTGCTGCACGTAGAGGCTCGGCACGTCCGGTATCTCGCCCGTCTCGATCTGGCGGATGTTGCGGCGGTAATCCTCGGCCAGCAGGATCGAATGATGCGGCAGCTCAGGGAACTCGCCTTCGACGCCGAGGTAGAGCATGAAGGTGGAGCAGGAGTAGCGCGCCTTCTCGATCTTGCGGTCGGTCCAGCGGCGGCGGATCGAGTCCGGGATGAGCTTCGGGATGGCGTGCGCGAAGTCCGCGTTCACCACCACCGCGTCCGCCGCGTGGTGCCGCCCGCCGACCTCGACGCCGATGGCGCGGCGGCCGGCGAAGGCGATGCGCTCCACCGGCTGCTCCAGCCTGATGTCCACGCCGACGCTCTCCGCCACACGGGCCATCGCGTCCGACACCGCGCCGCAGCCGCCCATGGGGTGGAAGACGCCGTGCTCGTATTCCAGGAAGCTCAGGATGGTGAAGAGGCTGGGGCAGCGGAACGGGCTCATGCCCAGGTACTTGGTCTGGAAGGAGAAGGCCAGGCGCACCCGAGGGTCGCGGAAGTGCTTGGACAGGTCCTGGTCCACGGTGCGGTGCGGCCGCATCAGCCGGAGCGAGCGCAGCATGTCGAGGCCGAGCACGTCCGCCGGCGTGCAGAAGGCGCGCTCCAGCACGGGCCGGAAGGCCTCCAGCTTGCGCCGGTTCTCCGCGAGAAAAGGGCGCAGGCCCCGCGCGTCGGCCGGGCAGAGGCGCGCGATCTCCGCCTCCATGCGGTCCATATCGGGCGTCGCGTCGATGGTGCCGTGGCCCTCGAACACCAGCCGGTACTGCGGGTCGAGCTGGCGCAGCTCCACCTCCTGCTCCAGCGACGCGCCACAGGTGGCGAAGATCTCGGACAGGATGCGTGGGTAAAGGAAAAAGGTCGGCCCGAGGTCGAAGCGGTACCCGCCCGGCGCGGTCAGCGTCCGCGTGCGCCCCCCGACGACGGCGTCGCGCTCGTAGAGCGTGACCCGCGCGCCCGCGGCGGCGAGCTGCATGGCTGAGGCTAGTCCACCGGGGCCGGCGCCGATCACGGCGACGCGAGGACGTGTTTCCCGCAGGGCGGGGGCAGTGAGCGGCAGGTTCATCGGCGCGTTATGGAGTCTCCGACGCCGAACATGCCCCCCCTCGCGGAAGGCGCAAGGGCGCCGCCGCGCAACAAAGCTTCAGGGCGGCAGCAGCGCCAGCACCGAGTCCGCGGACTCGATCTCCGCCAGCCTCGCCCCGGCGCGCGGCAGCAGGCGCCGGAGATAGAAGTCCGCGATAGGGGCGTAGCGCCCGTCGACCGCGGCGGCGCGCGCCAGCATCCAGCCGCCGAGCACCCAACCCGCCGCGTCGAGGTAAGCGGCGGCCGAGGCTTCCGCGGCGGCCGGGTCGCGCGACGAGGCGGCCAGCACCCAATCGGTCGCGCGGGCCATGGCGTCGGCGCCGGCCGCGAGCCGCGGGTCGGACGCGCGAGCCTCCTCGATGAGGCCCCGCATCGTGGCGCCGCCATCCCGCACCACCTTGCGCACCACGAGGTCGATCGCCTGGATGCCGTTGGTGCCCTCGTAGATCGGCGCGATGCGGGCGTCGCGCAGCACCTGGGCGGCGCCGGCGTCCTCCACGAAACCCATGCCGCCGTGGACCTGGATGCCGAGCGAGGCGCAGTCCACGCCGCGGTCCGTGCACCACGCCTTGACGATCGGAGTGAGCAGCGCGACGCGCGCCTCGGCCCCCTTGTCGCCGGCCATGCGGGAACGGTCGAGCGCCGCGCCGGCCTCGAGCGCCAGCAGCCGGCCGGCGAGGGTGACGGACCTGATCTCCGCCAGCATCCGCGCCACGTCCGGGTGCTGGGCGATGGACCGGCCGCCCTGCACGCGCTCCGCGGCGTAGGCTTCGGCGAGGGCCAGAGCCCGCGCGCCCTGCGCCACGCCCTCCACGCCGACGCCGAGGCGCGCGGCGTTCATCATGGCGAACATGGCGTTGAGGCCGCGGTTCTCCTCGCCGACCAGTTCCGCTTCCGCGCCCTCGAACAGCATGGTGCAGGTGGGGGAAGCGTGGATGCCGAGCTTGCGCTCGATGCCGCCGCAGCGGAGCGCGTTGCGCTTGCCGTCTTCCAGCACCTTGGGCGCGGCGAAGAGCGAGATGCCGCGCGTGCCGGGCGGCGCGTCGGGGAGGCGCGCGAGAACCAAGTGCAGGGTGTTCGGCGTGAGGTCGTGCTCGCCCCAGGTGATGTAGATCTTCTGGCCGTGCAGCCGATAGGTGCCGTCCCCCGCCGGCTCGGCGCGGGTTCGGACCTGGGAAAGGTCGCTGCCGGCTTGCGGCTCGGTCAGGTTCATGGTGCCGGTCCACTCGCCGGAGACGAGCCGGGGCAGCCACCGCTCGGCCTGCTCCGGCGTGGCGTAGCGCTCCAGCGCCTCGATCGCGCCTGCGGTGAGCAGCGGGCACAGGCTGAACGCCATGTCCGCGGCGCAGACGAGCTCCTGGACCGCCATCCAGAGCGACTGCGGCAGCCCTTGGCCGCCGTGCTCCACGGGCGCCGGCAGCCCTTGCCAGCCGCCCTCGATCCAGCCGCGGTAAGCGTCCTTGTAGGCGGGTGGCACGCGGACCACGCCGTTCTCGTACACCGCGCCGTGCCGGTCGGCGGCCTGCGAGTCCGGCCACAGGCGTTCTCGCGAGAAGCGCTCCGCCTCGTTGATGACGGCCTCGATGTCCTCCGCCCCAAGCGGCGCCCCGGCCACCGCAGTCAGGCCGGGAAGGTCGACGATGCGCGTGAGGCCGAAGACGAGGTCCTCGGCCGGCGTCGGGAGCGGGACGGTGGAGATGGAGGCGTTCATGCCGCGCTGTTTAGCACGGCGTCGGGAGGCCGGCCGCTCCGCACGGCCGGCCTCACGCCCGGGTGATCAGCGCGTCCGGGAGGTGCGGCCGCCGCCGCCGCGGCCGCCCCCCCCAGAGGAGTTGCGCCCGCCCTTGGCCGCGGCGGCCGTGCGCCCGGCCGCCCCGCGGCGGGCCGTGCCGCGCGACGCAGCGGCGGTGGACCGCTTCGTGGCGGCGCCCTTCGTCGCGGCGCCCTTCGTCGCGGCGCCGGTGGAACGCTTGGCGGTGGAACGCTTGGCGGTGGAACGCTTGGCGGTGGAGGATCCCGCCGTCCGCTTGGTGGCGGTTCCCGCCGAGCGCTTGGCGCCGGTGCTGCCCGTAGACCGTTTCGACGCGGCGGCTCCTGTTGTCCGCTTGGCGGCGGTGCCCGTAGAGCGCTTGGAGGCGGATGAAGCCGCCGTGCGACCGCGGGCGGCGGCGCCCTTCGCTCCGGCGCCGCGGGCCGCGGCCGTCTTGGCCGGCGTGCGTGCGCTGCCGCCTTTGCGGCCGCCCGCGCTTTGCGCGGCACGGCCCGAAGCGGTGCGGCCGGACCCGGTGCGCGTGGAGGAAGACGCACCGCGCGCGGAAGCCGAAGCGCCGCGCGTGGTCTTGCGCGCGCTGGTCCCCGTCCGGCTGGTGGCGCCGCGGCTCGCCGTGGCGCGCTTGGCCGTGGATGCGCCGCCGCCACTGGCGCGACCGCCCTTGGCGGCCGCCGCGGTCCGGCCCGCCGCGCCCCGCTTGGGCGCCGCGCGCGTGCCGCTCGACTTGCGGGCAGCGCCCGCAGCCGGCTTGGTTTCCTCGCTGGTGGTGGTGCGCGGCTTCCGCGCCGAAGGAGCGCGGCGGCGCTTGGTGGCAGGGGCCTCGGTCGCTTCGGTGTCCGCCATTCCTTCGCCCTCGTTCTTGCCTTCGTCCGTATCGGTGTCCGCCGCGCTGGACTCCGCCGCGTCGGCATCCATGCCGCTGCCCGCGTCCGCCTCCGGCGCTTCATCGCCAAAGGCGGCGTCCTTCTGCTCCGGCGCCTCGTCCTGCTCCTCCGAAGAGGTGTCCCTCGCATCGTCCTTCATCGGATCGTGTCCCCAATTCATGAGCGAGTATCGCCAGCGCGTCTCGCTGATATCGCCTTCCGGGCGCTGGGCGAGGTGACGGTGGATGTACGACACCACCCTGCGCCGGAACTGCTCCTCTTCCTCGTCGGAGGGGTCGCCGCCCCCGCGCTCCAGAATCTGGAGGATGCGGCGGCCGGATTGGTGCCCCACCGCTTCTTGCTCGCCTTCGTGCGTCCAGCCGACCTCGTTGCTCTGCTCCGTGGCGAGCCAGCGGCGCATCTCGTCGGCCGACATGTTGACCGCGGACTCGAAGGGGCGATCCGCGTCTTGGGTCCCGTCGTCGCTCATCGCTTAGAACCTCCCCTCGTGCTCCGGGCGGCGGCGGCCGTCCGCTTCGCCGCGGGCTTCCGGGCGGCGCTTTTCCGCGCCGCGCCGGAAGCGGCCTTGCGTGCCGTGGCCGCGGGCTTGCGGGCCGTACCCCGACCCGCGGCAGGCTTGCGCGTCGCCGGCTTTCTCGCCGCCTTGGCGGGCGCGGCCTTGCGGCCGGCCGCCGCCGTTCTGCGGGCGGGCGCCTTGGCGCGTGTGGCTGTGGTGGCCTTGCGTGCCGTCGGCTTGGCGGGCGCGGCCTTGCGGCCGACCGCTGCCGTCCGCGGCGTGGCGGCTTTGCGCCCCGTCGTCGCTTTAGCCGCCGGCCGGCGCTTCGCGGCGGTGGCCGCCGCGGCGCCGGTCTTGCGCGCGCCCGCCATCTTCCTGGCCACCTCCGTGGGCTGGCGGGAGAATTGCTTGCCCTTGGCCGTGTCACGGCGCTTGGCGGCGGTGCTGCGGCCGTACTCCTCGTCGGAGAGCTTTTCGCGGGCCCTGCGCGGGAGGTAGCGCTCGCCGGTGCTGCGCGAGGCGCGGCCGGACTTGGTGCCCCAATCCTCCTTGGTCCACTGCGCCAGATGGTTGTCGGCCGTCTTCCGGCCTTGGTAGCCGCCGCCCTTCTTCTTGTATTCGGCGCTGGCGAGCTGCGCCTTGCGCGCCGACCACTGGCCCTTGCGGCCGCCCTTGTCGCTGGCGGTGACTTGCTTCTTCACGCGATCCCAAAGCTTGGGGTCGGTCTTCTCCGCGGTGCCTGCCATGCGGGGCCTCTGCGTTCCGGTTTCGTCCGCAACGTCATGCGACGCAAACCGTTCCCGCGCAACAACGCAGGGCCGTCGGTGGCACGGAGCGCGTGTCCGAGGCGCTGCGCCGTGCTCCCACCGGTGGCGTCGTTCAGTCCAAGGCGAAGGCATCCCGCGCGGAAGGGCGATCGCGGGTGTAATCCACGGCCGTGTAGCTTCCGCCCTGGTAGCGCTCCTGCACCGGGTCGCCGGAGAGCTTGCCCTCCATCCGCGTCCGATAGGTCTCCGCCGTGTCCTGCGGCCGCCAGCCGATGCGTTCGCGATGGTCGGCGCCCCAGAAGGTCGCGGGATTGTCCGAGCATGCCCAAATCACGCAATGCCCGGTGCGGGGCGCCCTCACCGCCGCCCGCGCCAGCCGCACGAGGTCGGCGTAGGACAGCCAGGTAGAGAGCATCCGCGCGTCGGTCGGCTCCGGGAAGCAGGACCCGATGCGGAGGTTCACGTTCTCCACGCCGTGCTTGTCCCAGTAGAGGCGGCCCATCAGCTCGCCGTAGGCCTTCGAGAGCCCGTAGTACCCGTCCGGCCGGAACGCGCAATCCGCGTCGAGCTTCGCCTCGTTCCCGCGCGGCCGCTCGTGGAAGCCGATGCTGTGGTTGGAGGAGGCGAAGACCACCCGCGCCCGCTCCCGCCGTGCCGCCTCGTAGACGTGGAACAGTCCGCGGATGTTGGCGCCGGCCACCGTTTCAAAGGGCTTCTCCACGCTGATGCCGCCGAAGTGCAGGATCGCGCCGCACCCCTCCGCCTGCCGCAGGATGGCGACGCCGTCCTCCAGGTCCGCTTGCCGGAACACCGCGCCCGGTGGCAGCGGGTCCGGGAAGGGCACGATGTCGGTGAGGCGGAGCGTCCACCCGGCTTGCCCCAGCTCGCGCGCGAGTTCGCGGCCGAGGGCGCCGGACGCGCCGGTGAGGAGCGTCGGCTTGGTCGGGACGTCGTCTGGCATGCGGTCTCCTCCCCCGATGCTGCCGTGCGCGCAGTCTGGCGCGGGGACGTCCGGGCGGGAAGGCCGTTGCCGTCCCGCGGGAAGCCGTTGCATCCTGGAACCGGAGACAAGGAAGAACGGGAGCGGAGTCCATGAATCGTCGGTCTTTCGTCGCGGCGGGCGCCGCCGCGGCGCCGGTGCTCGCCGCGCCGGCCATCGCGCAAACGCTGAACCCGGAGGTGCGCTGGCGGATGCAGAGCAGCTTCGGCCGCAACCTCGACATCCTGTTCTTCGGCGCCGAGCAGATCTCCAAGCGCGTGGCGGAGCTGACCGACAACCGTTTCCAGATCCGCGCCTTCCCTGCCGGCGAGATCGCCCCGGCGCTCCAGGTGCTCGACGCGGTGCAGAACGGCACCATCGAGTGCGGGCAGACGCCGCTCTACTGGTACATCGGCAAGGACCCGGCGCTGACCTTCTTCACCTCCATCCCCTTCGGAGGCAATTTCCGCCAGCAGGGCGCCTGGATGAAGCGAGGCGGCGGCAACGAGCTGTGCTCGGAGATGCTGCGCGAGTTCAACTGCGTGGGCTTCCTGCTCGGCGACACCGGCACGCAGATGGGCGGCTGGTTCCGCAACGAGATCCGCTCCCTGTCGGACCTCAACGGGCTGAAGTTCCGCATCGCCGGGATGGGCGGGCAGGTCTTCCAGCGGCTCGGCGCTTCGCCGGCGCTGATCGCGGGCGCCGACGTGTACCCGGCGCTCGAACGCGGCACCATCGACGCCGCGGAGTGGGTCGGGCCGCACGACGACGAGAAGCTCGGCTTCAACCGCGTCGCGCGCTTCTACTACGCGCCCGGCTTCTGGGAGCCCTGCGCGCGGGGCCACATGGTCATCAACCAGCGCGCCTGGGACCCGCTGCCGGACGCCTACAAGACGGCGATCCAGGTCGCCTGCGCCGAGGTCGAGCTGGAGATGGTGGCGCGCTACGACGCGGCGAACCCGGTCGCGCTGCGCCGGCTGGTGGGCGGCGGCGCGCAGCTCCGCGCTTGGCCGCGGGAGGTGATGCAGGCGGCGTGGCGCGTGGGGCACGAGCTGATGGAGGAGAACGCGTCCAAGAACGCCCGCTTCAAGCGCATCTGGGACAGCTACCGGCCGTTCCGCGACGACCAGTTCCAGTGGTTCCGCTTGGCGGACAGCGCCTACGACGCCTTCGCCTTCAGCGCCGCCGCGCGGTAGGGCCGGTCAGGGCCAGGGGCGCCCTTCGAAGGCGCGGGCCAGCGCGTACCACATCGGCTTGCGCCGGTACCGGTCGTCGAAGGGCAGAGGGCGCGCCGGCCCGCCCACCTTGGAACCCGCCGTTCCCGGCGCCCCTTCGGCCGGGGTGAGCGAGGGCTGGGTGTTCGCCCAACTGTACTGGTCGGACACCCCCCAGCACAGCACGGCGGTGCAGCCGCCCGTCTCCAGCACGGTGGAGACGAAGGCGTGGACGATCTCAGCGCATTTGGCGTCGCGCGCCGCTGGGTCGGACTGCGTTTCCGGCTCGATGACGTCCAGCTCGGTGATGATGACCTTGAGGTCTAGCGCCAGGACCGAGCGCACGAACTCCGTCACCTTCCGCGCCGAAAAACTGTTGTCGCGGTGCAGGTGGCCTTGCAGCCCGACGGCGTCGATCGGCACGTTCCGGTCGCGCATCCCGCGCACCAGGGCGAGGACGCGGCGGCGCTTCTCGTCGTCGAAGTCCGTGTCGTGCTCGCAGCCGTAGTCGTTGTAGGTGAGCGTCAGCGTCGGGTCCTTCTGCCGCGCGAGGCGGAAGGCGAGGTCCAGATAATCCGGGCCGATGCTTCGGAGCCACGGGGTGTCCTTCAGCAACTCCGACGAATTCCAGGGATCGGCCACGGCCTCGTTCGCCACGTCCCAATCCCGGATGGTGGGCGCAGTGTAGCCGAGCACCCGGTCTATGTGCGTCTCCAGCAAGGCGCGCCCGCGTCGCGGGCCCTCGTTCAACGCATCGTAGGTCCACTTCCGCATGGCCGCGTGCCAGACGAGCGTGTGGCCGCGGACCGTCTGGTTGTGGCGGGCGGCGAACTGTGTGATCGGGTCCAATTCGGAGAAGTCGAACACGGACTCGAAGGGCCGGAGGTCGTACCACTTGGTGGAGCCCTCCGGGACCAGCATGGACGCTTCCCGCGCCGTGGTGGCGGCGAACCCCGGGTCGCCCTCGAACCAGTCGGCCTGCACCGCAACGCCGAACGGCAGACCCCGCCGGGCGGCGATTTCGCGCAGCGGCGGTGCGTCGCCGGCGGCGAAGGCGGCGCGCGGGAAGACGGCCGCTGTCGCCGCGGCGCCCAGGAGCAGGTCGCGGCGGGTGGCCGCGGGCACAGCTAGGCCGCCATGGCCGCGGGGCGGGCCGTCGCGTCCGCCGCCGCTTGGCGCATCGCCGCGCGGTAGCGGTCCCGCCGCCAGCACAGCAGGCGCCACGCGCCCCGCGCGGCGAGGTCTGACATGCGCCCGCGCGGCTCCAGGCCGATCGCCTTGAAGATCATGCCCATGCCGCGCTCGACGTGCCGGTAGCGGTAGAAGCCCATGGCGAGGCCCGCGTAGCTGGCGATGCAGCGGTCGTGGTCGTAGGCGGTGCCTGGCGGCTCGTTGCTGCAATGGTAGGCGAAGGCCAACTCGTCGTCCTCCGACTCGCCTATGCGCCCGGCCGCGACGCGCAGCCGCTTGAGGAACGAGATCTCCTCGCGCGACAGGTAGCGCTTCATGTGGTCGTAGAAGAGCTTGAAATGCCGGTACTCGTCCGCGGCGATCAAGCGGCAGACCTGCTTCAGCACCGGCTCCTCCGTGGAGTCGCCGAGCGCCGTGTAGTAGCTGCTGGTCCCGGTCTCAACCATGCAGCGAGCGATCAGCTCCCCCGTGCGGCTGCCTCGAATGGAGGCGTCCACCTCCGTGTTGATCTTGTAACCCGCCCGGTACCGCGCGAAGGCCGCTTGGTAGTCCCAAGCCGGGTCGGCCAGCATGGCCCAACGGCCAAGCGCGTCGCCGTGCTGCACCTCCTCCTCCGCCCAGTTGTCGGACGCCCGCCGGAAATCGGGGTCGTCGGCGAAGACGCGCTTCAAGTAGATCGCGTAGTCGTCGCCGTTGCGCTCCACCATCGCGGCCGCCTTGACGAGCGGCACCACCTCCGGATCGAGCTTGGCCGGATCGAAGCGGTCCCACGCCACTTGCTCGATGCGCCAATGCTTCATCCGGCCTGTTTCAACCCCATGTTGCCGCCTCCGGCGATCGGACGCGCGGAAGGCCACGCGGCCGGTATTTTCGGCCCGCGATGTTCCGGTTCAAGGCGTGAGGGCGGGAGGCCGCCCGGTTCGGGGCGGGGAAGCGGGGCGCGTTGCCGCCCCGCCACAAAACTGCAACTCGGTCCGGGGATACGGCCCGGTCAGGCCGCCCCGGCGGCGTCCCGCATGGCGCGGGCGGACTGCACCTTGCTCATGGCCAGGTCGCGCCGCTCGATGGGGTCCGTGGCCGTGACCTCGACGAGGGCCGCCTCGGCCGCGGCCAGCCGCTGCTCGGCCTTGGCCCGGGAGACCTCCGCGACCGGCGTGGCCTCGTCGGCGAGCACGGTGCAGCGGTCGGGCAGGACCTCGGCGAAGCCGCCGGCGACGAAGAGCCGTTCGCTCTCCGCGCCGTTATCCCGCACGCTGATGACGCCGCCGCGCAACGCGACGACCATCGGCGCGTGGCCCGGCAACACGCCCATCTCGCCCTCGGCCGCCGGGATCACCGCCATCTCCACTTGGCGGGAGAGCAGCAGCCGCTCCGGCGAGACGAGTTCGAGCTGGAAGGTGTCCGCCATCCGCTCAGGCCGCCGCCTTCATGGTGTCTGCCTTCTTCACCGCTTCTTCGATGGTGCCGACCATGTAGAAGGCCGCCTCAGGCAGCGCGTCGTACTCGCCCGAGACGATGGCCGCGAAGGAGCGGATGGTGTCCTCCAGCTTCACGAACACGCCCGGGAAGCCGGTGAACACCTCGGCCACGTGGAAGGGCTGGGAAAGGAAGCGCTGGATCTTGCGCGCCCGCGCCACCACCAGCTTGTCCTCCTCC
Source organism: Craurococcus roseus (assembly GCF_039523795.1). NCBI lineage: Bacteria > Pseudomonadati > Pseudomonadota > Alphaproteobacteria > Acetobacterales > Acetobacteraceae > Craurococcus > Craurococcus roseus. The sequence goes on from NZ_BAAAFZ010000067.1 coordinate 27,619, forward strand.
GACAACTCGTCCATCCCGAGGATGGCGATGATGTCCTGGAGCGACTTGTAGGTCTGGAGGATGCGCTGCACCTCGCGCGCCACCCGGTAGTGCTCCTCGCCAACCACCTGCGGCGACAGCGCGCGGGAGGTGGAGTCGAGCGGGTCCACCGCCGGGTAGATGCCCAGCTCCGCGATGGAGCGCGAGAGCACCGTCGTCGCGTCCAGGTGCGCGAAGGAGGTCGCGGGCGCCGGATCGGTCAGGTCGTCGGCCGGCACGTAGATGGCCTGCACCGACGTGATCGAGCCCTTGCGGGTGGAGGTGATCCGCTCCTGCAACGCGCCCATGTCGGTGGCGAGCGTCGGCTGGTAGCCCACCGCGGAGGGGATGCGGCCCAGCAGCGCCGACACCTCAGCGCCCGCCTGCGTGAAGCGGAAGATGTTGTCCACGAAGAACAGCACGTCCTGGCCCTGCTCGTCGCGGAAGTACTCGGCCAGCGTCAGGCCGGTGAGGCCCACGCGCGCGCGCGCGCCCGGCGGCTCGTTCATCTGGCCGTAGACCAGCGCCACCTTGGAGCCCTCGGTGGTGTTGTCGCCGAGCTTGATGACGCCCGCGTCCACCATCTCGTGGTACAGGTCGTTGCCCTCACGCGTGCGCTCGCCCACGCCGGCGAAGACCGAGACGCCGCCGTGCGCTTTGGCGATGTTGTTGATCAGCTCCTGGATGAGCACGGTCTTGCCCACGCCGGCGCCACCGAACAGGCCGATCTTGCCTCCCTTGGAGTAGGGCGCCAGCAAGTCCACCACCTTGATGCCGGTGACGAGGATTTCGGCCGAGGTCGCCTGCTCCTCGAAGGTCGGGGCCTCGCGGTGGATGGTGTACTGCTTCTCGCCGTGGACGGGCCCGCGCTCGTCGATTGGCTCGCCGATGACGTTGAGGATGCGCCCGAGCGTCGCCGGGCCGACCGGCACGGAGATGCCGGCGCCGGTGTCCACCACCTCCTGGCCGCGAACGAGGCCGTCCGTGGTGTCCATGGCGATGGTGCGGACGGTGCGCTCGCCGAGGTGCTGCGCGACCTCCAACACCAGCGTCCGGTCGTCGATCTTGGTGTGCAGCGCGTTGAGGATGTTCGGCAGTTCGCCCTGGAACTGCACATCCACCACGGCGCCGAGGACCTGGGCGACCTGCCCGACGTTGTTCTTCATCCCGTGTTTTCCCTCAAAGCGCCTCGGCGCCGGAGATGATCTCGATCAGCTCGCGGGTGATGTTCGCCTGGCGTGTGCGGTTGTAGTTGAGCGTCAGCTTGCCGATCATGTCGCCCGCGTTGCGCGTTGCGTTGTCCATCGCGCTCATCTGGCTGCCGTAGAAGCCGGCGGCGTTCTCCAGCAGCGCGCGGTAGATCTGGATGGCGAGGTTGCGCGGGAGGAGGCTGGTGAGGATCTCCTCCTCCGCCGGCTCGTACTCGTACATGGCCGAAGCGCCGCCATTGGCCGGCGCGGCCGCGGGGGTTTCCGGAATGGGCGCCGGGATGAGGCGCTGCTCGCTCGGCACCTGGCTGATGACGCTGCGGAAGCGGTTGTAGACGAGGGTGCAGACGTCGAACTCGTTCCGCTCCAGCATCTCGGTGATGCGAACGGCCACTTCCTCGGCGTCCGAAAACTCCACCCGCTTCTTGCCGACGAAGTTGATGTCGCCGACGATCCGATCAGCGAACTCCCGCCGCAGGTAGGCCGTGCCCTTGCGGCCCACGGTCAGCAGCTTCACCGCCTTGCCCTCGGCCTCGAGCGCCCGGACGCGGTTGCGCGCGAGGCGCCCCACATTGGTGTTGAAGGCCCCGGCGAGGCCGCGGTCGGCGGTGACGACCACCAGCAAGTGCGTCCGGTCGGCGCCCGTGCCGACCAGCATCCGCGGCGCCCCTGGCGTGGCGGCGACAGCGGAGCCGAGGGAAGCGAGGATCGCCTCCATCCGCTCCGCGTAGGGCCGCGCCGCCTCGGCCTGCGATTGCGCGCGGCGGAGCTTGGCCGCCGCCACCATCTTCATCGCCTGCGTGATCTTCCGCGTGGACTTCACGCTGTTGATCCGGCCGCGGAGGTCCTTCAGGCTCGGCATGGTCGGGCGCCCGCCCTCAGGCTGCGAAGGACTTGGTGAAGCCGTCGAGGAAGCCGACCAGCTTGTCCTCGGTCGGCTTCTTGATCTCGCGCTCCGTCCGGATGGCGTCGAGGATGTCGGAGTTGTTGGCCTTCAACTCGGACACCATCCGCCGCTCGAACTCGCCCACCCGCGCGATCGGCAGCTTGTCGAGGTAGCCGCGCGTGCCCGCGAAGATCACCACCACCTGCTCCTCCACCGGCATCGGCTTGTATTGCGGCTGCTTCAGCAACTCAGTCAGCCGCGCGCCGCGCGCCAGCAGCGCCTGGGTGGAGGCGTCGAGGTCGGAGGCAAACTGGGCGAAGGCCGCCATCTCACGGTACTGCGCCAGTTCCAGCTTGATGCGCCCGGCCACCTGCTTCATGGCCTTGATCTGCGCGGCGGAACCCACGCGGGACACCGAAAGGCCCACGTTCACCGCCGGGCGGATGCCCTGGTAGAACAACTCCGTCTCCAGGAAGATCTGGCCATCGGTGATGGAGATGACGTTGGTCGGGATGTAGGCCGAGACGTCACCCGCCTGCGTCTCGATCACCGGCAGCGCCGTGAGCGAGCCGGCGCCGAAGTCGTCGTTCATCTTCGCCGCCCGCTCCAACAGGCGGGAGTGCAAGTAGAACACGTCGCCCGGGTAGGCCTCGCGGCCCGGCGGCCGGCGCAGCAGCAGCGACATCTGCCGGTACGCGACCGCCTGCTTGGACAGGTCGTCGTAGAAGATGACGGCGTGCATGCCGTTATCGCGGAAGTACTCGCCCATGGTGCAGCCGGTGTACGGCGCCAGGAACTGCATCGGCGCAGGGTCGGAGGCGGTGGCGGCGACGACGATGGAGTACTCCATCGCGCCGTTCTCCTCCAGCGTCTTAACGAGCTGCGCTACGGTGGAGCGCTTCTGCCCGATCGCGACGTAGATGCAGTAGAGCTTGCGGCTCTCGTCGCCGGAGGCGTTGACGTTCTTCTGGTTGATGATGGTGTCGATGATGACGGCGGTCTTGCCGGTCTGCCGGTCGCCGATCACCAGCTCCCGCTGCCCGCGGCCGATCGGGATCAGCGCGTCGATCGCCTTCAGGCCCGTCTGCATCGGCTCGTGGACCGACTTGCGCGGGATGATGCCCGGCGCCTTCACCTCCACGCGGCGGCGCTCCACGTCCCGGAGCGGGCCCTTGCCGTCGATGGGGTTGCCGAGCCCGTCCACCACGCGGCCGAGCAGGCCGCGGCCCACCGGCGCATCCACGATGGACCCGGTGCGGCTCACCGTGTCGCCCTCGCGCACCGCCTTGTCGTCACCGAAGATGACGATGCCTACGTTGTCGGTCTCGAGGTTGAGCGCCATCCCCTTTACGCCGGCGGAGGGGAAGTCCACCATTTCGCCGGCCATGATGTTTTGCAGGCCGTAAACGCGGGCGATGCCGTCGCCCACGGTCAGCACCGTGCCGACCTCGGCCACGTTCGCCTCGGCGTCGAAGCCGGCGATCTGCTGCTTGAGGATCTCCGAGATCTCGGCGGGACGGATGTCCATGGCTCAGGCGGCCCCTTTCAGCGCGTACTGCATTCGTTGCAGCTTGGATTTGATGGAACTGTCATAAAGGCGGGAGCCGATCCGCACGATCAGGCCGCCGAGAATGGAGGGATCGACCCGCTCCGTGAGCCGCACGCCGGAATAGCCGGCCTCGGTCAGCCGCGCGGTGATCTGCGCGCGCTGGGTGTCCGACAGCGGGTGCGCGCTCACCACCCCGGCCGTCTGCTGGCCGCGCCGCTCGGCGAGCAACGCGCCGAAGGTCTGCGCCACCTGCGGCAGCGCCGACAGCCGGCGGTTGGCGATCAGCACGCCGACCAGGTTGCGCACCTCCTCGCCTATGCCGGAGCGCTCCATGATGCCGAAGGCGCCGCGCTTCTGCGCTTGGGCGTCCAACCGCGGGTCGGCGACGAAGGCGCGGAAGTTGGAGTCGTCCCGCCACAAGGCAAAAAGCCGGTCCAGGTCGCCGGCGATGCGGTCGGTGGCGCCCGGGTCCGCCTGCCGGCGGTCGTCGGCCAGCGCCAGCAACGCTTGCGCGTAGCGGCCCGCCAAGCCGGTGGTGCTGGGCGAATGAGAAGCGGCGGCGATGGTCTCGGCGGAGGCCACGTCAGATCCCGATCTGTTTCTGATTGCGCGCGCAAACGAGCGCGCGGAACCGCCCCGCGGCGCTGCGGCCCCGGCGCGGCGGCGGCGCCTTAACACGGCCTTCCCCGGGCTGCAACCGAGCCCGGTCCGGCCCTTTCCGCCGCTCGGGCCGAACGCGAAGCGGCACCGTCGCGCGCACGCTAGGCTCGGCGCCGCTGGGAGGGGCGGCATGGCGGCGCGGGGCGCGAAAAGGTTCTTCGGTTGGCAGGTGGTGGGCGCCGCCTTCGTGCTCGCGTTATTGACCTGGGGCATCAACTTCTATGGGCCCTCTGTGTACCTGCACGCCCTGCACGCGCGGGAAGGATGGCCGCTGTCGCTGATCTCTGCGGCGATCACTTTGCAGTCCCTGGCGAGCGCCGCGCCGACGGCGTGGCTGCCGTCCCTGCTCGCCCGCTTCGGACCTGTGGCTGTGACGCGCGCGGGGATGGCGGCGGCCGCGCTCGGCGTTGCGGGCTGGGGCAACGCCGCTGCGCCGTGGCACCTCATCCCCGCGGCGCTTTTGACCGCGACGGGCTGGGCGCTGACCAGCAGCGCGGCGATCAATGTCCTGGTCTCCCGCTGGTTCGACCGCCGGCGGCATCGTCTTCACGCCGCTCTGGGCCGCACTCATCGCCGCTTGAGGCTTCGGCCCTGCCTCGGTCGCAGTGGCGCTGGCCGCTGTTCTGGTGGTCTGGCCGATGGCAGGGCGCTGGTTCGGGGCGACGCCGGACGGGATGGGCCTCCATCCGGACGGCGCCGCGCAGCCCCCGCCGGCCCGCCCCGCGCCGCCGCCCACCGGCCCGCTCTGGCGCCAACCCGCCTTCCGCAGCCTGTCCTTGTCCTTCGCGCTCGGCCTCACCGCGCAGATAGGGCTCCTGACGGTGCCGTTCTCCATCTTGGCGCCGAGTCTGGGCGAAGCAGGCGCGGGATTGGCGATGAGCGCCGCCACGGCTTGCGCGGTGGTGGGGCGCACCGCGGTCGGCGCGCTGCTGCCCGGAGCAGCGGACCGGCGCGCGGCCGGGGCGCTCAACTTCCTCTTGCAGGCGGCGGGATCGGCGGCGCTGGCGTTCTCGGGCGGCGATTTCGCTTTGCTGATGCTGGGCGCCGTGCTGTTCGGCCTGGGCATCGGCAACCTGTTGTCGCTGCCGCCGCTCATCGCCCAACGCGACTGGCCGCCCGCCGAGGTGGCCCGCGTCGTGGCGATGGTGACGGCGGTGAACCAAGCTTTCTACGCCTTCGGCCCAAGCCTGTTCGGCGCCGCAATGGAGAGTTTCGGCCCTCGGGCGCCGCCTGTGGCGGCAGGGGTGCTGCAGGTGGCCGCGGCCGCGGTATTGATGGCGGGGCGGCGGCAGTAGGCCCCGCGGGCGGCCATCAAACATGCTGCGGCGCGCCCCCGGGATTTCAGGAAGCCGCGGGCTCCGCGGCCGCGACGCCGCCCGGCACCCCGACCGCTCCCAGAGCGAACCGGGCCGCCACCGCTGCGGTGGGCGCGGGGCGGCCGAGCAGGAAGCCCTGGCCTTGCGCGCAACCGGCGTCGCGCAGGCTAGCGACCTGCTCCGCCGTTTCCACGCCTTCGGCGGTGACGATCAGGCCGAGGGCGCGGCCGAGCGCGACCACGCTGCACACGATGGCGGCCGCCTTGGGGTCCTCCCCCATGCCGAGGACGAAGGAGCGGTCTATCTTCAGCTTGTCGAACGGGAAGCGCCACAGGTAGCCGAGGCTGGAGTGGCCGGTGCCGAAATCGTCCATGGCGATGGAGCAGCCGAGCGCGCGGAGTTCCGTCAGCGTGCGCAGCGCCGCGTCCGTGTCGTGCAGGAGGAGGCCCTCGGTGATCTCCAGTTCCAACCGGTCCGGCGGCAAGCCGGAGACGGCCAGCGCGTCGCGCACCAGGGCGACGAGGTCGGCGCCGCGCCGGGACTGCACCGGTGACAGGTTCACCGCGACCCTCAGCCCGTCCGGCCACCCGGAGGCCTCGGCGCAGGCGCGCCGCAGCACCCAGGCCCCGATGGGCACGATCAGCCCGGTTTCCTCGGCGATGGGGATGAACGCATCGGGCGGCACGGGGCCGCGCTCCGCGTGCTGCCAGCGCAGCAGCGCTTTGAAGCCGACGAGGGCGCCGTCGGCCAAGCGATGGAGCGGCTGGTACGCGAGCTGGAAGTCGCCCTCCGCGGCCGCGGTCCGGAGATCCTGCGTGAGGCGCCGGCGCGCCGCCAGGGCCGCGTCCATGCCCGGTTCGAAGCACCGAACCATGCCCCTGTCATCGGTCTTGGAACGGTAGAGCGCCGCGTCGGCCGCGCGCATCAGCGCGTCCGGCTCTCCGGCGTCCATGGGCGCCGCCGCGACGCCGGCGCTCGCGCCGCACGTCACCTGGTGACCGCCGGGCAGGTCGAACGGCTCGGACAACGCGACGACCAGCCGTTCCGCCAACCGCGCGGCGCTTTCGGGCTGCGCGGCGCCGCCCGCCTGCGCGACCGCGAACTCGTCCCCGCCGAGCCGCGCCACCACGTCCCCCTCCCGCACCCCGGCGCGCAGCCGCGCCGCGACGGCTTGCAGCAGGGCGTCACCTGCCGCGTGGCCGAGGCTGTCGTTCACCTCCTTGAACCGGTCCAAGTCCACGGCGATCACGGCGACCTTCCCGCCGGCGCCCTCCCGGCAGCGCGACAGCGCGTCCGACAGCGCTCCTGCGAAGTGCGGGCGGTTCGGCAACCCGGTCAGCGCGTCGTGCATGGCGAGGAAGCGCACCTTCGCCTCGGCCGCGCGCCGCTGCCGGGTGCGGCGCCACGCGGCGATCGCCGGCGGGAGCCCGGCCAGGAGCACCAGACCCGCGACCGCGACCTCCAAGGCGAAGAACGCCCGCCGGTACAGGAGCTGTCGGCCGGTTTGGTCTACGTAGACTTCGGCGACGCCGATCACGCGCCCTTGCCGGTAGGCCGGCACGTAGGCTTCGGCGTAGTGGGTCGGACGGTGCGGAGGCGTGCCCCGCGCAGCCGCGACGTGGGAGCCGCCGGCCAGGATGGCCGCCGCGGTCGCGCTGCTGCCGCGGTGGCCGGCCAGCGTCTCCCCGATGCTTTCCGGCCTTTGCAGGTCGTCGGAGATGAAGACGAGCCGGCCTTCGGCGTCGAAGAGCTTGTAGCGGAACACCTCGCCGAAGCGGCGTGCTCGGGAGAGCGCCGCGCGGGCGGCGTCCGAAGGAAGGTTGCGGGCGAGCAGCGACGTCAGGTCGTCGCCCAGGCTGTCGGCGAGGTCCGAAGCCCAAGCGTGCGCGGTCGCCTCGGCCTCCTTCTGCATCAGCCAAGCGGCCGCCCGCTCGTTCAGCAGCGCCCCGCCGGCCGCGAGCAGCACCGCGCCGAGCGCGAAGGCGAGCGGCAAGCGCGCATCGGCCGGCACCAACTGCGCCGTCGCGGCAGCGACGCGACGAATGGGGCCGGAACGGCGCTCAGGGGCGTCGTCGATGGGTGGTCCTGGCTGCGCTACGCTGTCTCGCAGGGGCCTTGCTCGCGGTTTCTGGGCGGCTCGCCTCCTGGCGCGCCGGGATGCCTCAGATTGCTGTGGCAAAGGTTGCCGCCCCGTGAAGGCGCGGCCCACGGCGCTCCGGACCCTTGTCGCCTCGAGGGTGGTAGGGGCAACAAAGAGCCGAGTTTCGCTGAGCCAGCGATCCACCGCCTTGGATGTTCCCACCCATGGCGATCCCAGACCGGACGATTTCGCCCGAGAGGGCCGCCGGCGCATCTTCCATGCGGGCGTCCACGCGCTCCACGCCTTGCGCCCGGCTTGTTGGTCGACGTTCCGGAACAGGCGCAGCGGCCGGCCGGCTGGTTTGTCCTCGGCGCCCGCGAGGCGGCGGACGGGTCTGCCTTCGTGACGATCCCCAGCAGGCGCCCCTTGGGATTGACCACCGGCACCTACGAGATGCCGCGGTCGCTGGGCAGCCTCGCCAACGACGCCACCGGCATGTCGGGCGGAACAGTCGCCACCTCCTTGGTCATCAGGTCGCACGCGAGAAGCGGGCCGGGGTCCATGGCGGCTTCCGTCCGGCTTTCCGGCCCGAGGTTACGGCCGGTGCCGAAAGGGGGGACTCCTTGCGCTGGATCAAGGGCCGCAGTTTTCCGGCCCGCGGCGGCAGGGCGACGGACCGAATTCGTGACGAAAACGCGGCGTGTCGGCTGTCGGCCGTTGCGCCGGCCTTTGACCCCGATCAATGCGCGCGCCCCACCGCTGCATAGCCTGGGCTGGCGATCGTCCGAGCGACGGGGAGGGGTGCGATGGGGTACGCCGCGCTGATGGTGCATGTCGAGCCGGACGACGCGGCCGAGCCGCGCATCCGCCTCGCCGCCGACCTCGCCGACCGGTTCGAGGCCGCCCTCATCGGCTTCGCGGGCGCCACCGTGATGCCGCCGCCCGTCACCGCCCCGGTCCTCGGCCCTGGGGTGGCCGTGGAGGTTTTGGAAGCGGAGCAGCGACGCGTGGAAGCCGGGTTGCGCGCCGCGCACGAGCGGTTCCGGACGATCGCGGAGCGGGACGGGCGGCGCACCGGCTGGCGGTCGTTTCTCGATCACCCGGCCGCGGCCCTCGCGCGCGAGGCGCGGGCCGCCGATCTGCTGATCGGCGGGCGGGGCGGCGGGGCCTTCGGGCTCGGGCGCGACCAAACGGTGGACGCGGGCGACCTGCTGATGCGGGCGGGCCGGCCCGTCCTGGTCGTGCCCCCGGGCGTCGCGGTTTTGGAAGCCCGGCGAGTCTTGGTCGCTTGGAAGGACACCCGGGAAGCCCGGCGCGCTGTGGCGGACGCCTTGCCCCTGCTGGCCGACGCCGAAGAAGTGCTCGTCGTCGAGGCCGTGCCGGACGAGGCGGGGGACCGCGAGGCCGCGACGCGGCGCACGGGCGACGTGGCGGCCCTGCTGGAGCGCCACGGTGCGACCGCCCGAGGCGAAACGCTCGAATCGCACGCCGGCCGCGCCGTGGCGGACGCGTTGCTGCGCGCGGCCGAGCGCCACGGCGCGGACCTGGTCGTCGCCGGGGGCTACGGGCACGCGCGGCTGCGCGAGTGGGCCTTCGGCGGAGTCACGCGGGACCTGCTGGCGCGGTGCCCGGTGTGTTGCCTGCTGAGCCACTGACGGTGCGGCCGCGGACGGCGGCGCGCCCGCGCGAAGGAAAGGGGCGGCCATGCGACGCGGATGGAAGGGGCTCTTTGGGCTCGCCGGCGCCTTCTTGGCGACCGTGGCGGGGGCGCAGCAGGAGGGCGATCCCGCGGCCGGCCGGCGCTTGGCGGAGGCTTGGTGCAGCGGCTGCCACGTTATCGGGCCCGGCGCATCCGGGCCCGTGGTGGACGCGACGCCCACCTTCCCATCCATCGCCCGGATGCCCTCGGCCACGGGTATGTCGCTGCGCGCATTCCTGCTCACGCCGCACTCGCGCATGCCCGACATCCAGATGTCGCGCGAGCAGACGGACGACGTTGTGGCTTACATCCTCAGCCTGCGGGGCCGGTAGGCCGGGGAGGCTCCGGGGAAGGAGCGGCCGCCCCCGGACTCGCCTGCCCTTCGGCAAACAAGGGGCCGTCATGGCTCCGGTTCGCGGAAGGAGGCCAGGGGCATCCCGCCGGGGCGGCGCAATCGCCCGATCCGTGCGTAGAAGCGGCCCGGTTCGCTGGTGGCGAAGGCCACGGGGGCGCGGCCCGCTAGCGTGCGGACCGCGCCCCCCTCCGGGCGGTTCAGACCAGGACGATGTCGCTCGCCGTCAACGCCGGCGCCCCGGCGAAGGTGGCGACGACGACGCGCGCCCCGGCCCCGGCGC
>NZ_BAAAFZ010000068.1:0-57590 GCF_039523795.1 Craurococcus roseus
CCTCGGCCGAGCTGCGCGCCGGCGCCGCGCCCGGCGGGCTGGACGCGCGGCGCTGGCGCGACCTGCGGCGCGGCAAGACCCGGCCGGAGCGCGTGCTGGACCTGCACGGGCGGCGCGCGCACGAGGCGCACGGCGCGCTCCGGGGCTTCCTGGCGGAGGCGCACGCGGACGGCGTGCGCTGCGTCGCGGTGGTGACCGGCAAGGGCTCCACGCCGGAGGGCGGGGTGCTGCGGCGGGAGCTGCCGCACTGGTTGAACGCGCCGGACCTCCGCCCGCTGCTGCTCGGCGCGGCGCACCCGCACGCGGCCAACCCGGGCGCGGTGCATCTCCTCCTGCGCCGCCGGCGGGGCTGAACGGGCGGCGCGGCGCCCGCTCCCCCGAGGCTCAGGACCGCGAGGCGCGCGCCAGCAGGCCCGCCACCATGCCGCCCGGGGCCGTCCGCACCGTGCCGGAAGCGCCCTCGCGCGTGTGCAGCTTGGCGAGGATCGCCGCGCGCTGCGCCGGCTCCGGCCGCAGGGCCGCCGCGAAGCCGCCCGCCTCGACGCGCGCCACCTCCGCGGGCACGCGGCCGACGGCGTCGATCTCCACCTCGCATTCCTGGCCGGGCCGCAGCAACGGGCCGCCGCGAAGCCAAGCATCGGCGGGCGTGAGGCGCATCATCCAGGCGGGCACGGCGGCGCCCTCGGCGTGCACCACGGCCCGCTCCGGCCGCAGACGCGCGGCGTCGGAGGCGCGCGGCGGCTCGACGCAGACGGCCATGGCTACGGCGAGCACGGCGAGGTTGTAGAAGGTCCAGAACAGGATCACCCACTTGCCGTCGCCGGCGTCGCGGTCGAACACCACGCCGGTCAGGGGCGAGAAGAACAGCCCCGCGACCGTCAGCGCGAACAGGGCCAGCAGCGGCTTGAGCAGCGGCCATTGCACCACCACCCGGTCCCGGTCGCCGCCCTTGGCCGTGACCTTGAACTTGTGCCCGCGCGGCTTCGCCAGGCCGAGCGCCACGGCCTTGGTGATCTCCTTGGCGCCCAGGACTTGGCTCACGTCGTTCAGGATCGGCACGACCAAGCCGCCGGAGATCCAGTTCAGCGCGACCAGCACCGTGAGCATGTAGGGGACGAAGTACTCTATCACCCCCGCCACCGGCGCGTTCACCACCGTGACGCCGAAGAACCAGTAGGCGAGCGGCGTGACGAGGCAGGCCAGGCGGAACGGGTAGGTCGTCGCCCAGTACAGGAAGGAGTCGACCAGCCCCACGCGGTCGGCGAGGCGCAGCCGGTTGCGCGCGAAGGGGCCCATCGGGCCGCGGATGATCTGCATCAACCCGAGGCACCACCGGCCGCGCTGGGTGATGTATTCGCCCAGGCCCTCCGGGGCGAGGCCCTCGGTCAGCGGCTCGTTGAGGTAGGCGGTGGAGTAGCCCTCCTCGCGCAGCCGCAGCGTGATCAGGTAGTCCTCCGTCACGCTGCCGACCGGGAAGCCGCCGATCGCTTCGAGCGCCGACCACCGCATGACCGAGGAGGTGCCGCAGCAGAAGGCGAGGCCCCACGCGTCCCGGGCGGGCTGGATGTGGTCGAAGAAGAAGCGCTGCTCGTCCGGGTAGGCACGGCCGATCCCGAGGTTGTGCTGGATCGGGTCGGGGTTGAAGAAGTGCTGCGGCGTCTGCACCAAGCCGACCGACGGGTCGTGGAACAGCGCCAGCGCCCGGTCGAGGAAGTCCCGGTGCGGCACGAAGTCGGCGTCGAGCACCGCGACGAAATCGGGCGGCGCCTCCAGGGTCCGCAGCACGCCGAAGGCGGCGTTGATGTTGCCGGCCTTGGCGTGGGCGTTGTCCGCCCGCGTCAGGTAGCGGGCGCCGAGCCGGGCGCAGAGGTGGCGGAGCCAGGGCCGGCGCGCGTCGTCCAGGACCCAGACGCGGGTGTCCGGGTGCCGCACCGCGAGCGCGCCGACGATCGTGCGCTCCAGGATCGCTTCCTCTTCGTTGTAGGTGGCGATCAGGATGTCCACCACCGGCGCGCGGCCGGGGCGCCACCACCCGGCGTGGCGGTCGGCCTCGGGCGCGCGGTCGCGCGTGCGGGACAGGAACAGGAAGGCGAGGCTGGAGGAGGCCACGGTGCCGGCCTCCAGCAGGGCGAAGGACCAGCCGGCGAAGGCGTCGATGGTGAAGCCCAGCGGCGGCACCGTTTCGGAGAAGCGCCACGCCATGTAGCGGACGGACAGGAGGAAGGCGGCGGCGAGCAGCGCCGCGCGCACCAGCGGGTCGCCGCGGCGGCAGAAGGGGAGCACCACCAGCGCCAAGCCGATGGCGAGCGCCGTGGGCGCGAAGGCCGCGGCGTAGTCGCCGAGCAGGAACACCGCTAGCCCACGCCAAGCGCGGCGAGCATCCGGCGCCAGGGGTCGAGCGGCCGGGGGGCGAAGGCGGCGCGGCCGGTGCGCCCCACCGCGCAGCCGAGCTCCGGGTCGGCGGCCAGCGCCGGGAACACCATCGCCACGTCGTAGCGCTTGAGGTGCTCCGCGCTCGGCCCGACGGCGAGGCTGCGGTAGATGGTCTCGGCGCCGGAGCCGGCGAGGCGCGCGACGGTGCCTTCGAAGACGCGGCCGTCGCCCAGCAGGCGGAACCGCGCCGGGTCGCCCACGCTGAGCCGGTTGTAGACCGACTCGCGCACGCTGGCGGTGACGACCGTGGTGGAGCAGTCCACCAGCCGCACCACGTCCTGGGCCCGGCGCACGTATTCGCCGCTGCCCGTCATCACCTCCCACAACATGCCAGGCACGGGCGAGGCGAGGCGCGCCTCGCGGAAGCGCGCGAGCCGCACGCGTTCCTCGTTCACTTGATTTTCGAGCAGCTCGATGCGGCGGTTGCGCTCGCGCACGTCGGCGGAGATCTCGCCCAGGCGCTGGTCTATCTCGCGCAGGCGCTGGGTGGAGGAGGGCGCGTCGTTGTAGGAATCGCCCAGGAACACGCCGCGGCGGGCGGCGTCCAGCTCGATCGTCAGGTAGCGGACGCGGTAGCGCGCCGCTTCCACCTCCTGCGTGCCCACCTCGAAGCCGGAGCGGGCCTTGTTGAAGTCGGCCACCGTCTGCACGCCGCTGCGGCTCAGGTCGTTTGCGCGGCGCAGGGTCGCGTCCGCTTCGCGCAGGCGGGACTGCGTCCCTTCCAGCGCGGCGCCCGCTTCGGCCAGGCGCGCTTCGAGCTGCTGGACGCGGCCGCGCGCGTAGTCGGCCGCCTGCCCTTCCAGCAGCGCGCGGCTGGCGACCAGCGCCTTGGTCAGGTCGAGCAGGCGGGCGAGGTCGGCTTCGGCCATCGCCAGCATGCGGCGGAGGTCGGTGAGGCGCGTCTCGTCGGGCCGCGGGTCCTCCACCCGGCCGATCGGCTCGCCCGGGCCGAGCCGGGCGCCGAGGTTGCGGACCTGCAGCGCGAGTTCGCCGTCCACCGGCGCGCGGACCGTCAGCACCTGCGCGTTGACCACGGCGTTGGCGCTGATGCCGGCCATCTGCTCGCCGACGATGACGTAGGCGCCGCCGGCGGCGAGGAGCAGGCCGGCGGCGAGGGTGGCGGCGCGCTTCACTGGTGGGCGTCCGCCAACGCGGCCGGCGCCGGCCGTTGTTCCGCGTGCCGCCGCGGCAGGGGCTGGGGCGACGCCGCGGCCGACGCGGCGGCGGGCGCGGGGCACGCCGTTAGGGCGCTCTGGATGCGCGCCAGGGCCGCGCCGAGCACCGCGGCCTCGCGGTGCTCGCGGTGCTCGGGCACGGGTTCGTCAAGTTGTCCCGCGGCCATCGCCTCGGCGCTGGCGGCCAAGCGGGACAGCGGCCGCGCGATGGCGCGGGCGAGCAGGGCGCCGGCGGCGAGGAGCAGGAGGCTGACGCCGAGCATGGGGGGCAGGAGCCGCGCGGCCATCTCCCGCGCCGGCGCGTGGGCGACGGCCGAGGGCTGGCGCAGGATCAGGCTCCAACCGAAGCTCGGCATGTTCTTGTGGCCGGGCACGGGCATGGTGACGCTGAGGTGGCGTCCGCCGTCGGGCCACTCCTCTTCCGCGGTGGCCACGACGCCTTGGCCGGCCGCGAGCACGCCGCGCAGGTGCTGGATGCGGGTGCCCTCGACCCCAGGCGGGCCGATGATCACGGTGCCGTCGCGCGACACCAGTAGGATCTCCGCCCGTTCGGGCCGCACCGCCTCGCGGACCAGGTCGCGCACCGCGCTCCATGGGATGTGCGCCCCGATCACGCCGACCACCGCGCCATCCGAGGCGCGCCGCACCGGCTTCGAGAAGTCCAGGATGCGCAGGGGTTCGGAGGAGTCACCCGGCGAGAGGAGGCGTTGCAGCAGCAGCGCCTCGCGCACGTCGCCCGCGAAGGGGCCCTCGAGCCCGCTGCGGAACCAGTCGCGGGCGCTGACGTCCTGCCCTTCGAGCATCCCTTCGGCGGCGGCGGTCACGCGGCCGTTCGGCCCGGCCACGCCGATCCAGGACAGCCGGTCGTCCAGCCTCCTGGCGGTGTCGAGACGGATGCGGAAGACGCTGGTCGGCTCGTCCTCGCGCGACGCCATCGCGGCGAGGCCATCGACCTGCCGCCACGGCGTGTAGAGCGTGCGCGCGAGCCTGGCGCCGGCGTTCTGCCCCGCGGACCGCAGGCCCTCGACCGTGCGCTTGTCGGCGACGGCGCTCGACGCCGAGACGATGAAGGGGAGCGCCGCCACGGTGGGCGCGATCGCGGCGAGCGCGAAGAATCCGACGAGGTAGCCCCGGAGACCGAGGCGAGGGGTCCGACGCACGGCAGTTCACCTCGAAATCTTACGTGCCGAGTTTACTCACACGTTCGTGAATACATTATGTATGGCATGCGTAACATTACGAGGAAACAAAATTCCTGCGCAGGGCGCGTTTTTCAGGCGGGCACCAAAGGCCCGCCGAGCAGCCGCGCCGCGTGCGTCACCTTGCGGCGGCCGTGGCTGCGCGCGGTGAGGGGCGCGGCGGTGTGGTGGTTGTCGTGCAGCACCGCGAAGCCGAAGCCCTGGCTGCGCAGCAGCAGGAAGTGGTCGGTGACGCGCAGCAGGTACCAGCCAGCGGCCAAGCCGTCGCGCACCAGGCGGAGCAGGGTGGGGCGCCTCTCGGGCAGCGCGTGCGGCGCGTGCGCCACGCCGGCGGAGGCGAGCGTCGCCAGGAGGTCGCGCCAATACGCGGTGACGATCGGGCCTTCGGCCGGGTACCACTCCGGCGCGGAGGCGCGCAGCATGGCCGTGGCCTCGGCGTAGCTCCGGCCGGTGGCGAGGGCGAGGGCCGTCGGGCCGCACCAGGGCACCAGCCCGTGGTTTTCGGCGGCGAGGTCCAGATGGCTGCGCGGGCCGCGCGGTGCGGCGGCGGGCGGGAGGTCGAAGAGGAGGCCGATGGGCGGCGCCGCGGCGGCGGCGCGAGTCGTCGCTTGGTCGCCGGCGAAGCCGCCGGGGCCTTCTCGATGATCCATGCTGCCCGTTTCCGTGGAGGCCGCCGGCGCGGCCCTGCGTTGATCACAAATCCGTGATCAAGATCGTGGGAACAGAGGTGGGCGTCAATCGGAAATCCATGCGCCGGCCCCAGACCGAGGCCGCGACGTCACCCCAACAGCACGCCGTGGCCGCGCAGGAAGCCTAACAGCGGCAGCAGCGGCAGGCCGAGCACCGCCGCGTGCTCGCCCCGCACGGCGGCGAAGAGGTGCGCGCCCAGCCCTTCCAACCGGTAGGCGCCGACGGACGAGAGCACCGCGTCGCCCTCCGCTTCCAGGTAGGCGTCGAGGAAGGCGTCGGAGAAGGCGCGCATGGTCAGGCGCGGCGTTTCCACGTGGCCCCACACGCGCTCGCCGCCGCGCCAGCACACCAGCGCCGTCGCCAACTCGTGCGTCTCGCCGCGGAGGGCGAGGAGTTGCGCGCGCGCCGCCGCCCCGTCCGCCGGCTTGTCGAACCACCGGCCGTCGCAGACCAGGATCTGGTCGGCGCCGATCACCAGCGCGTCCTCCCCCGCCCGCCGCGCGACGCGGGCCGCCTTGGCCTCGGCGAGGACGGTCGCCGTCTCGGCCGCCGAGAGGCCCTCGGCGCGCGCGCTCTCCTTGATGGCGGCCTCGTCCACCGCCGCCGCCTCGGCCGTGAACCGCAGGCCCGCCGCCGCCAGCACCGCGCGGCGCGCGGCGGAGGCCGAGGCGAGGACGAGCGGGGGGTCCGGGCGCTGGATCACGCCGAAGGCCCGCCGCCGAAGACCGCCGCAGCGGGGTCAAGGGGCTGCGGCGGCGCCGTGCCGCGCTTCTGGCGCAGGTGCCACGCCTCCATCAGTTGCAGCACCGTCGCCGCCGTTTCCTCGATGGAGCGGCGCGTCACGTCGATCACGGGCCAGCCCATGCGGGTGCAGAGGCGGCGCGCGGCCAGGATCTCGGCCTTCACCGACTCCGGATCGATGTAATCGTTGGTGTCCTGCCGCACGCCTGCGGCGCCGATCAGCCGCAGCCGGTGGCGGCGGATCTCAATCAGCGCGTTGGTTTCGATGGTGAGGCCGACCACGGGGCAGGGCGTCGCTTCCAGTTCCGGCGGCAGCGCCGCGCCGGGCACGATCGGCACGTTGGCCGCCTTGATGCCGCGGTTCGCCAGGTAGAAGCAGGTCGGCGTCTTGCTGCTGCGCGACACGCCGACGAGGCAGACGTCCGCTTCGGCGATGCCGGCCGCGCCCTGGCCGTCGTCGTGCGCGAGCACGTAGTGCATGGCGTCGATGCGGCGGAAGTAGTCGGCGTCCAGCACGTGCTGCGCCGCGCGCTTCTCCCGCGGCTGCGAGCCGAACTGGCCCTGCAACAGGTCCACCACCTGGTCGAGCACGGAAAGGCACGGCACGCCGAGCCGCTCGCAGGTCTCCTCCAGCGCGTGGCGCAGGCTGCGGTCCACGAGGGTGAACAGCACCGGCCCCGGCTCGTGCCGCAACCCTTCCAAAACGCGGTCGAGCTGGAGGCGGGAGCGGATCAGGCTCCAGCGGTGCGGCGCCACCTGCTGGTCCTCGAAGCGCGCCAGGGTCGCGCGCGCGATGGAGTTCAGCGTCTCGCCGGTGCTGTCGGAGACGAGGTGCAGGTTCATGACGCGCTGCTGCGGCGGAGGCTGGGACATGCCGGGGAGAATAGCGTGAGTCGCTGGGGATGCTGGGGAAAACCGCGGGGCCGATCCGTGAGTCGGGGGGAGTCGGGGACGGCGGCCCCGACTCGCGGCACAGCGGAGAAGGCGCCGCCGACTCCGCGGCCCCTGGGGACAATTCGGATTCGGCGCCGCGACTCAGGGGCTTGTCCACCGTTCCTCGCCTGGACGCGCCTGTGGACAACGACCCGGCAGGTTGCTTCCCCGCTATCCACAGGCCCAATTGACCCCCTCAATCCTTCTAAGACTCCTTGTTTGATAGAGAGAGGGCCGGCGCGATGACGAGCGAGACCCCCTGGGACGGCCGGCCGGCCAAGCCCCTGCTGCGCGCCCTCGCCGGCGAGCAGGTGTGGCCGCCGCCGCTCTGGCTGATGCGCCAAGCGGGGCGCTACCTGCCCGAGTACCGCGAGGTGCGCGCGCGGGCGGGCGACTTCGTGACCCTCTGCACCACGCCGGAGATGGCTGCCGAGGTGACGCTGCAACCGATCCGGCGCTACGGCTTCGACGCCGCCATCCTGTTCTCCGACATCCTCATGGTGCCCTGGGCGATGGGCCAGCCGCTGCGATTCGCCGAGGGCGAGGGGCCGGTGCTGGAGCCGGTGCGCGACGCCGCGGCGATCGGCGCCCTCCGGGTCGCGGGCGTGGCGGAAAGGGCGGCGCCCATCATGGAAACGGTGCGGCGGGTGGGGGCCGGGCTGGAGGCGGAGGCGCCGCGGACGGCGCTGATCGGCTTCGCCGGCTCCCCCTTCACCGTCGCCTGCTACATGGTGGAGGGGCGCGGCTCGCGCGATTTCGCCCACCCGCGCGCCATGGCCCACGCCGACCCGGCGCTGTTCGGCCGGCTGATCCGGATGCTGGTGGACGCGACGGCCGAGTACCTCGTGGCCCAGGCGGAGGCCGGCGCCGAGGCGCTGATGCTGTTCGACAGTTGGGCCGGGCTGCTGCCGCCGGCGCAGTTCCGCCGCTGGGTGATCGAGCCGAACGCCGCCTTGGTACGTGTGCTGCGGAAGCGGCTGCCGCCCGAGTTCCCCTTGATCGGCTTTCCCCGGCTCGCCGGGCCGATGCTGGCCGAGTTCGCGCAGCGGACGGGCGTCCAGGCGGTGGGCATGGACACCGCCATGGACCCGCGCTGGGCGGCTTCGGCGGTGCCGGACACCATCGCGCTCCAGGGCAACCTCGACCCGCTGGCGCTCATCGCGGGCGGGCCGGCGCTGGAGGTGGAGGCGCGGGCCATCCTCGGCGCCATGCGCGGCCGGCCCTTCGTGTTCAACCTCGGCCACGGCATCGAAAAGACCACGCCGCCAGAACACGTGTCGGCGCTGGTCCGCGTGGTGCGGAGCGGTTGACCCGGGCCTCCGGGCCCGCATCTATGGCGCGCGATTCGGGAACCATGGACATCATGCGGCGCGTAGCGGTGGTGCTGTTCAACCTCGGCGGGCCGGATTCGCCCGAGGCGGTGCGGCCCTTCCTGGAGAACCTGTTCACGGACCCCGCCATCCTGCGGGTGCCGGGCTTCGTGCGCCCTTGGCTCGGCCGCTTCATCGCGGCCCGGCGGACCAAGGCGGCCTCGGAGAACTACGCCATCCTCGGCGGCCGTTCGCCCTTGCTGGAATTGACGGAGGAGCAGGGCCGGGCGCTGGAAGCGGCGCTGAACGCCGGGACGGGCGCCGCGGACGAGGAGCACCGCTGCTTCGTCGCCATGCGCTACTGGCACCCCTTCAGCGAGGAAGCGGCGCGGGCGGTGCGCGACTGGGGCGCCACGGAGGTCGTCCTGCTGCCGCTCTACCCGCAGTTCTCCACCACCACCACCGGCAGCAGCATGGTGGCCTGGGACGAGGCGGCACGGGCCGTGGGCCTCCGCCTGCCCACGACGACCGTCTGCTGCTGGCACTCGGACGAGGGCTTCGCGGCGGCCACCGCGGCGCTGGTGCGCGAGGCCCGGGACAAGGCGCTGGCGGAACTGCCGGCGGGGGCCGGGCTGCGGGTGCTGTTCTCCGCGCACGGCCTGCCCGAGAGCATCGTCAAGCGCGGCGACCCCTACCAGTGGCAGGTGGAGCGCACGGTGGCTTCCGTGGTGGAGGCGCTGGGCGTCGAGGGGCTGGACCACCAGGTTTGCTACCAGTCCCGGGTCACGCCGCAGCGCTGGATCGGGCCGAGCACGGAAGAGGCGCTGGAAACCGCGGCCGAGGACAAGGTCGCGGTGCTGGTCTGCCCCATCGCCTTCGTGTCCGAGCATTCTGAGACGCTGGTGGAACTGGACGTCGAGTACCGGGAGGCGGCGCACAAGCTCGGCGTGCCGGGCTACTTCCGGGTGCCGACGCAGAACAGCGACGCCGACTTCATCGCTTCCCTGGCCGCGCTGGTGCGGCGGGCGCGTGGCAGCGGCCGCGAGCTGTGCTCCTTCGCCGGGGCGCGGCAGTGCCCGAAGGCCCACGGCGATTGCCCGCACGCCAAGGTCCGCGGCGACGGGAGGCGCCCCCCGGCGGCCCTGGGCGGCAAGGCCGGGACGCCGGCGGCCAAGGTCCGGGAAGCGGCGTGACGGCTCCGGTGCCGCCGCCACGGCCTGCTGCCGTGCTGTTCGACTGCGACGGCGTGCTGGCCGACAGCGAAGGGTTGGTGAACCGGCTGGTGGCGGAGGAGCTGACGGCGCGCGGCTGGCCGATCTCGGCCGAGCAGTGCCGCGAAACCTTCCTCGGCATGGCATTGCCGGCGATGCTGCCGGTGATCGAGGCGCGGGTCGGGCGCCTGCCCGCCCGCTGGCCCGAGATGCTCTCCGTCCGCATCGCCGCCGCCATGTGCCGGGAAGCGGAGCCGGTGCCGGGGGCGCTCGAGGCGGTGCGGGCCGTGGCCGGGGCGGGGCTGCCGGTGGCGGTCGCGTCCAACTCGGCGCGGGCGGAGCTGGACGCGAAGCTCGACCGCTTGGGGCTGGCGGCCTTCTTCGCCGGGCGGGTCTTCTCCTTCGAGGACGTGGCGCGGCCCAAGCCTGCGCCGGACATCTACCTGGCGGCGGCGCTGGCTTGCGGCGCGGCGCCAGGCGACTGCGTGGTGGTGGAGGACAGCCTGCTCGGCGTGCGGGCCGGCGTCCGCGCCGGCTGCCGGGTGCTGGGGCTGACGCGCGAGAGCGACGCTTCGGTGCTGGCCGCCGCCGGCGCGGAGCCTTTCGCCGCGATGGCGGCATTGCCGGAGTTGCTCGGGCTGGCGGCCGTCGCCGGATGACGGTGGAGGCGCTGGCGCCGTTCTACCCTTGGACCAAGTCGCTGCACCTGCTCTCGGTGTTCGCCTGGATGGCGGGGCTGTTCTACCTGCCGCGGCTCTACGTCTACCACACCGCGGCGGCGCCGGGCTCGGAAACCAGCGAGACCTTCAAGGGCATGGAGCGGCGGCTGCTCCGCGCCATCATGAACCCGGCCATGATCGCCGCCTGGGTCTTCGGCCTGGTCCTGGTGCTCACCCCGGGCGTGGTGGACTGGCGGGCCGGGTGGTGGCACGGCAAGGCCGCGGGCTTCCTGGCCATGACCGCCTTCCACATGCACCTGGCGGCGGAGCGGAAGGGCTTCGAGGCCGACAGGCGACAGCGCACCGGGCGCTACTGGCGGGTGGCCAACGAGGCGCCGACGCTCCTGCTGGCGCTGATCGTGGTCATGGTGATCGTGAAGCCCTGGGCCTCCTCCGGCGGGTAGAAGGGGCTTGATCCGGCAGGACCGGACTCCCATCTCCTTCCTTGACGACGTGCCGCCCGATCCCTAGGGTCTGCGGTGCCCCAGGCAGCGGGCCGGTCCTCGGTCGCTGCTCTCTCCTTTCTCCTCCCCCGGTACCCACTCGCCACCGCGCACCGCTCCATCACCGGGCGGCATCGTGGCGGAAGCGGAAGAACCGGAGCGACGCGCGCCGCCATTCCGGCCCGCGGGCCTCGGCACCACCGGGAAGGAGCCAGTTCCCGTTCCCTCCGGACGTCCAAGCGCCATGCACCTTTCAGAACTCAAGGCCAAAAGCCCCGCGGACCTGCTCTCCTTCGCCGAGGAGCTGCAGATCGAGAACGCCTCCTCCCTGCGCAAGCAGGACATCATGTTCGCCATCCTCAAGCAGCTCGCCGAGAACGAGCAGGCGATCTACGGGGAAGGCACGCTGGAGATCCTGTCCGACGGCTTCGGCTTCCTCCGCAGCCCGCAGGCGAATTTCCTGCCGGGGCCGGACGACATCTACGTCTCCCCCGCCCAGGTGCGCCGCTTCGGCCTGCGCACCGGCGACACCGTCGAAGGCCAGATCCGCGCGCCCAAGGACGGCGAGCGCTACTTCGCGCTGCTCAAGGTCAACGCCATCAACTTCGAGCCGCCCGAAGCGCTGCGCCAGCGCATCAACTTCGACAACCTCACGCCGCTCTACCCGAACCGCCGGCTCAAGATGGAGAACCCGGACGCGGAGCAGGCGAGCGGCGGCAAGGGCCCGACCAAGGACTACACCCACCGCGTCATCGACCTGATCGCGCCGATCGGCATGGGCCAGCGCGCGCTGATCGTCTCGCCGCCGCGCACCGGCAAGACGGTGATGCTGCAGAACATCGCCAAGTCCATCACGGCGAACCACCCCGACGTCTTCCTCATGGTGCTGTTGATCGACGAGCGGCCGGAGGAGGTGACGGACATGGCGCGCACCGTGCGCGGCGAGGTGGTGGCCTCCACCTTCGACGAGCCGGCGACGCGGCACGTCCAGGTGACGGAGATGGTGCTGGAGAAGGCCAAGCGCCTGGTCGAGCACAAGCGCGACGTGGTGGTGCTGCTGGACAGCATCACGCGCCTCGGCCGCGCCTACAACTCCGTGGTGCCGTCCTCAGGCAAGGTGCTGACCGGCGGCGTGGACGCCAACGCCCTGCAGCGGCCGAAGCGCTTCTTCGGCGCGGCGCGCAACATCGAGGAGGGCGGCTCGCTCACCATCATCGCCACGGCGCTGATCGACACCGGGTCGCGCATGGACGAGGTGATCTTCGAGGAGTTCAAGGGCACCGGCAACTCGGAGCTGATCCTCGACCGCAAGCTCTCCGACAAGCGCACCTTCCCGGCGATCGACATCACCAAGAGCGGCACCCGCAAGGAGGAGCTGCTGGTGGACCGCGCGACGCTGTCGAAGATGTGGGTGCTGCGCCGCATCCTGAACCCGATGGGAACCCAGGACGCGATGGAGTTCCTGCTGGACAAGCTGAAGTACAGCAAGACCAACCAGGACTTCTTCGACGCGATGAACACCTGACGCGGCCGGGGTCAGGGCCGGCGGGACGCTCCGCGTGGCGTGCCGGCCCTTGGCGGTGTTCCTCGACTTCGAGGCCTCCTCGCTCTCGAAGAAGGGCTTCCCCATCGAGGTGGCCTGGGTGTTCGAGACCGGCGAGGAAGAGTCGCACCTGATCCGCCCGGCCGCCGACTGGACGGACTGGTCCGCGGCGGCGCAAGCCGTCCACCGCATCCCGCGCGAAACGCTCGAACGCGACGGCGAGCCCGCGGCGGAGGCGGCGCGGCGAACGCTCGACGCGCTCTCCGGCCATCGCCTCTACGCCTCGGCGCCGAGCTGGGACGGCCAGTGGCTGTCGCGCCTGCTCCGCGCCGGCGGCCTGCCGCGCCACGCGCTGCGGCTGCGCGACACGGAGGAAGCGCGGGCGGAGGCCGTGGCGGCGGCGCTGGAGGCGGCGGGCGTGGCGCCGGAAGAGCGGGAGCGGATCGCGGGCCCGATCCTCGAAGACGTGCAGCGCCGCGCGAAGGATGCCGAGCCGGCTCATACCACCGAGCCTATGAAGTGACTTTCGCTGTCCAGGCTCACGCGCAGGAACAGCGACGCCTGTCTCGTGCGGATGGCCTCCGCCGACGGCGGCGGTGCCTAGGTGGTCTGGAGCATGAGCCAGACGCGCGAGAAGTCGCGGCGAGCGAGGGCGTCCCGCTTGATCCAAAAGTAGATGACGCCAAGGCCGCTGCCCCACTCCGCGCCCAGCGCGCTTCGGCTCGGTAGCTGGAGGAGGAGCCGCCACGCGCGGGCTTCGCGTTTGGCATTGACGCCCGCCGTGGAGGCGAAATCCTCAGAAGAACCGGCCCCAAAGCCCGACGAAGCGAGTTCGCAGCCCACTTCCATCGCGGACTGGATGCAGTGGGGGTGTCCCCCGATCTGTCCGGAGTAACCGGCCAATTCGTCCCGCTTCCGCGCTTCGGACGCCTCGGCGCGTTCCTCCTCCGTCAGATGCACGCCTTCGAGCCACGGCGACCCCGACAGGTCGTCAGGAACGGTCACCACCGGCTCGAACAGCGCGCGGGCGCTGGGGAGCGCCGGTCGCCCCTGTGACGGCGGCAACGGCGTGAGCCCTGCGGCGTCCTCCAAATGGACGACCTGCGCCGACCCGGCGTCGTGCGGGAAGATGCCCCAGGGCTGCCTTTCGACGTCGTAGAAGAATAGCAGCCTGCCGTGGGCGGGCAGGCCGAGGTTCGTCCGCACCCCGCCCAGCTCACCCAAGTCGATTTGCAGCAGGTGATCCAGCGGACGGCCGTTGTGGCGCGGCCAGTCGAAGCCGGGCGGCACCTCGGGCAGGCCGCCGAAGCGCGACGCGGCCGCGCCGCCGACCGGGCCCTCCAGCGGCGTGAGACGGGCAGCCGGCCACCGCAGGTCGTCCGGCAACGCTCTCACAACGCCTCCGGCCATAGCCCCTCCAGCCTGTCGGACCTGAACGCCTCCGGCCGAACCGAGGGCGCCGGCGCCCAGCGCGAGCAGGACACGTCGATGCACGCCATCTCCCCCCCGCCATGCGGTGCACAGGCCATGGCGGGGCTGATGCGCCCTAAGCGCTCCGTACGGCCACGAAACTACACGCTGGTGTAGTTGCCTGCAATGGTGTGCGCGGTTGGATTTCCGCGTGCCGGTGGATCGATGGAGCGAGACCTTCGCGGGAGGAGACCTGTGGCCCTCTCGTGGGGCCGGCGGGACGGCTCGTGTGGTTTCCTGCCCTTTCGACGACGGTGGAGAGACCGATGGGGGCGGCGCGCGAGATCCGGACCGACTTGGCCAGCCCCGCCCGGCTGCGAGCCTTGGCGCGGCGCGAACGAGGTCCGCGCACGGCGGCGAGGATGCTGGCGATCGCCGCCGCGCTGGAGGGCAGAAGCCGGGCGGAGGCGGCGCGGCTGGCCGGCATGGAGCGCCAGGCGCTGCGGGACGCGGTGGTGCGCTACAACGCCGAAGGCCTGGAAGGGCTGCGCGACCGCCCCAAGCCGGGCCGGCCGCCGGCGCTGACCGAGGCCGAGCAGGCGGTGCTGCTGGACGCCGTCTTCCGCGGGCCCGAGCCGGCGCGGGACGGCTGCGCGGACTGGACCCTGCCGGCCTTGTGCCGCTGGATCGAGCGCCGCTTCCGCAAGCGGCTGCACCCGGCCAGCCTGTCGCGCGTCGTGCGCCGCCTCGACCTGTCCCGGCAGAAGACCCGCCCCCGGCACCCGCAGGCCGACGAACGGGCGAAATCCGCTTTCGCCAAAGGGGGCTCTCGCGGGCCGCG
This sequence comes from Craurococcus roseus, assembly GCF_039523795.1. Classification (NCBI taxonomy): domain Bacteria; kingdom Pseudomonadati; phylum Pseudomonadota; class Alphaproteobacteria; order Acetobacterales; family Acetobacteraceae; genus Craurococcus; species Craurococcus roseus. Next base: position 14,649 of record NZ_BAAAFZ010000068.1, read on the forward strand.
GCGGCGGCCGAGGCCCATCCGGGCGAGCGCGTCGAGGTCTGGTTCATGGACGAGGCCCGCTTCGGCGAGAAGGGCCGCACCGGGCACCGCTGGTGGGTGCGCGGCGAGCGGCCGCGCGGCCTGCGCCAGATCGGCTACGAGTGGGCGTTCCTGTTCGGCGCCGTCCGCCCCGCCACCGGCCAGGGTTTCGCGCTCGTCTTGCCCGAGGTCTCGACCGCGGCCATGCAAGCGTTCCTCGACCGCTTCGCCGCGGCATTGGCGGCGGGCGCGCACGCCGTCCTCGTGCTGGACCGGGCTGGCTGGCACGGCTCCCGCGGCCTCGCCGTGCCGCCCAACGTCACGCTCGTGCCGCTGCCGCCCTACGCCCCGGAGTTGAACCCTGTGGAGCGCGTCTGGCTGTTCCTGCGCGAGAGGTTCCTCTCCCACCGCGTGCTCGACGGTTACGGCGCCATCGTCGCCGCTTGCTGCAAGGCGCGGAACGCGCTGACGCCCGAGCGCCTGCGATCCCTCTGCGCATACCCCTGGATCAGGAAGGTCGCTTTATAGGCTCGGCGGTATCACAGGGCGCTGGACGATGCGCGGCGGGAGCGTGACCTTTGGCTGGACGTGGGGCGCCGGGCTGCAAAGCTGGGCGTTGTACGTCCCCACCGACCAAGCTAGCAGCATCCGCAAAGCGCACCCTGAAATGTTGGAGCGCCGCTCCAGTTCTTCAACGCGGCCGGGAGGCTTTCAGTGGAGAGGTGGCAAAGGATCGGGGAAGATAAGTCCGCCAAATTTGGCAAGCGCTCTATAGCCTTCGCGTTTCCGGGCGGAAGGTACCGAATATGCATTGACGACGATGAACAGAACCGCGTCCGTGTGCGGTACGTCGCAGAAGAAGAGTACTGGCCTATCGAAATCAGAGCGGTTTGTGACGGGCTTTTTCGGCTCTCAGGCGTCGCTTACAATACTGGCGGCCTCCTCGGCGGCACTTTTTGGTATGAACTGCTTCTAGCTGTGCCGAGCACCATCACCTATTGGGGTGATTGTGTGATCGCGCGAGAAGATAAGGAGGCGTAGTCACCGCCGCAAAACCTTCGCGTTCCGAGGCGGAGGTATAGAGGGATCGGCCAGATCGCTCGGTGCGCGCCTTCTTCCGAAAAGCTTATCGAGGTGCCCTGGGCGGCTTGCGCGCCGCCAAAGCCTTGGCGGGCGCCATCCGCGTCTTCGCCGCCGCGCCGGAGGCCGCGCGTCGCGCTGGCGGCAATGCCGGCCTCGCCAATCCCAGCAGCGTGGCGGCCATGGTGCCGACCGTCGCCATGCTGCGGTCGTCGAGCCTGCCGACCAATCGGCCGATGTTGGTCCGCCGCACCGCCGTCACCTTCTCGACCATGAGGCTGCACGGCCGCGACAGGTTGTTGGCCGCGCCCGGCGCCACCGGAAGGCGCAGGAGCGGCGCCACGGTTGGGTCGGAAGTGAATGGCACCACCACTACGCTGTCGGTCCCGGCGAAGGCGTCGTCTTGCAGGACCAGCACCGGCCCGGGCTTGCCCGCATATTCGGACGATCGGTCGGCGGCCGTCCAAATCTCGCCCCGCTTCACTCCTCCCACGGACCCCAGACATCAGCCGACAGGGCTTCGACGAAAGCCATGTCGTCGTCCGCGTGCGGGCTGCGGGCCACCAGTTCGGACTGCCGCCGGGCCTCGGACACGAACTCCGGCGAGCGCACGTCCGGCACCCAGATCTGCACGGGGCGCAGGCCGCGCTCGTGGAGGCGTTGCCGGTGCCGCCGCACATCCTCACGGTTCTTGTTCGCCGGCCCGCCCATCTGCCGCGCCGCCCTTAGGTCTTACATGTAAGGTAATCGTTTCTAGCCCGTCGGGCAAGGCCGAGGCGGCGGCTCGCGGCCGCGTTCCTACGGCAGCAGCACCGTACTCCCCGTCGTCCTCCGCCCTTCCAACGCCCGGTGCGCCTCGGCAGCGTCCTTCAGCGCGTAGGTCTGGTTGACCATGATCTTCACCGCGCCGCTCTTCACCACCTCGAACAGCTCCGCCGCCGTCGCTTCCAGGTCCTCGCGCTTCGCCGTGTAGGTGTTGAGCGTCGGCCGGGTCACGTAGAGCGAGCCCTTGGCGGCCAGCACGCCGAGGTCGGGGATGGACACCGGGCCGGAGGCGTTGCCGTAGCTCACCATCAGCCCGAACGGCTGGAGGCAGTCGAGCGAGGTCGTGAAGGTGTCGCGGCCGACGCTGTCGTACACCACCGGCACCATGGCGCCGCCGGTGATCTGCTTCACCCGCGCCGGGATGTCCTCGCTCGTCAGCAGCGCGTGCTCGGCGCCGTGCGCCTTGACCAGCTCCGCCTTTTCCGGCGTCGAGACCACGCCGATGACCGTGGCGCCGAGGTGCTTGGCCCATTGGCAGAGGATCAGGCCGACGCCGCCGGCGGCCGCGTGGACCAGGATGGTCTCGCCCTTCTCGACCTTGTGGCAGCGGCGGATCAGGAACTGCGCCGTCATGCCCTGGAGCATCATCGCCGCGGCCTGCTTCGCGTCCACGCCGTCCGGGATCTTCACGAGCTTCTCGGCGGGGACGCTGCGCGCTTCCGCGTAGGCGCCGAGCGCGCCGGCGTAGGCCACGCGGTCGCCCGGCTTCACGCCGTTGACGCCCTGCCCCACCGCCTCCACCACGCCCGCGCCCTCCATGCCGATGGTCACGGGCATGGACGGGGCCTTGTAGAGGCCGGTGCGGAAGTAGACGTCGATGTAGTTGAGGCCCACCGCCTCGTGCCGCACCAGCGCCTCGCCCGGCTTGGGCTCCGGCTTCGGGATCTCCTCCCAGACCAGCTTCTCGGGGCCGCCGTGCTCGTGGACTCGGATGGCGTGGATCATAGTAGGTGTCCCTTGAGGGGCCGCCCCCGCAGGGCGCGCCGTTCGAGGTCGAGCAGGTAGCGCTTGGTCGCTTGGCCCTCGGCGCCGGAGTAGCCGCCGAGCGAGCCGTCCGCCGCCACCACGCGGTGGCAGGGGATCAGGATGGGTATGGGGTTGGCGCCGTTGGCGCCGCCGATCGCGCGGGCAGAGGCGCAGCCCACCCCCCGCGCGACGTCGAGGTAGGACCGGGTCTCGCCGGGCGGGATGCGCCGCAGCGCCTCCCAGACGCGCCTGCGGAAGGGCGTGCCGTGCGGCGCCAGCGGCAGGCCGTCGAAGCCCTCGCCGGCGTCGGCGCCGTCGAAGTAGTCCTGGAGCGCCGCGGCCGCCCGGCGGAGCAGCGGCGTTTCCTCGCGGTCGCGCCCGCGGCCCCAATCGAGCGCGACGATGGCGCCGTCCTCCTCCGAGAGGGTGACGTCGCCGAGCGGGGTCAGGAGGGAGAGTTGCGGCATGAACTCTGGGAAAGCTTCGCGGGCGGGATGCCACACCCGCCGCCCCGCATCGTCAAGCGGGGGCGGCGGCCGGGGCCGGTGGCGCCGCCGCCGGACGCGCCAGAGCGGCGACGAGCGCCGCCGGGTCGGTCACCGGCAGCGAGCACACGCCGCCGCGGCACACGTAGGCCGTCGGGGCGCCCCCGATCGCGCCTTTTCCGGCGGCGGGGTGGTCCGGCGGCAGCGCGTCCGGGGCGGCGGTGCGCAGCAGCGCCACCGCCGGGTCGGGGTGCGCGAGCGCGGTCCGGGCCAAGGCCTCGACGGCCGGGTCGCCCGGTGGGCCGACCACCACGACCGCCGCCGCTTCCGCGAGCAGGTCGGAGGCGGCGAGCAGCCCCGGCATGGCGGCCAGCGCGTCGCCGCTGCCGGCGAAGGCGCCGATCGTGTTCTCCGCGGCGCGGCGCCAACGCTCGTCGCCGGTCAGGTGGAAGAGCCGTGCCTGCACCTCCGCCATGATGCCGTTGCCGGAGGGGGTGGCGTTGTCGCCCGCGGTGCGGCCGCGCACCGGCACGTCGCCGGCGTCGTCGGCCGAGGTGAAATAGCCGCCGCCCTGCGGCGCGGCGAAGTGACGCTCCACCGCCTCCGCCCATTGGGCGGCGCGGCGCAGGTAACGGTCCTCCCCCGTCGCCTCGAACAGCGCCAGCGCGGCGCGGGCCATGGCGGCGTGGTCCTCCAGCAAGCCGGCGGCCGAGGCCTGGCCGTGGCGCAGCGCGTGCATCAGGCGCCCGTCCGGCGCCGCCATGCGCGTGGCGACGGTGTCGAAGGCGCGCCGGGCGGCGTCGAGCCAGTCCGGGCGGGCGAACACGGCGGCGGCGCGGGCAAGCGCGGCGACCGCGAGGCCGTTCCAGTCGGCCAGCACCTTGTCGTCGCGCCCGGGCGGGACGCGCTTGGCGCGGGCCTCGAACAGCTTGGCGCGGCAGCGGGCGAGCGCCGCTTCTTCGGCTTCGCCCAGGAAGTCCGGCCGTTGGCGGCGGTTCAGGATGACCTTGCCTTCCCAATTGCCGGCCGCGTCCACGTCGTAGGTTTCGCTGAACAGCACACTGTCCTGCCCGAGCAGCGCGTCCACCTCGTCCGCGGCCCAGACGTAGAACTTGCCCTCCTCGCCTTCGCTGTCGGCGTCGAGGCTGGAGGCGAAGGCGTCGCCGTCCTCCGTGGCCGCCATCTCGCGCAGCAGCCAGCCGACCGTCTCCTCCGCGCGCCGCGCGTAGGGCCAGTCGGGCCGCGCGGCGTGGGCGAAGGCGAGCAGTTCCAGGATCTGCGCGTTGTCGTAGAGCATCTTCTCGAAGTGCGGCACGAGCCAGATGGCGTCCACGCTGTAGCGCGCGTAGCCGCCGCCGAGGTGGTCGTAGATGCCGCCCTGGCTCATGCGCCGGAGCAGCAGTTCCACCACCTCGGCGCAGGCCGGCTGGCCGAGGCGGAAGCGCATCTGCCACAGGAAGCGGAAGATCGGCGGGTTGGGGAACTTGGGCGCGCCGCCGAGGCCGCCTTCCGCGGCGTCCGTCGCGCGCACCAAGCCGAGCGCCACCTTCTCTATCGTCTCGGCGCTCGGCAGCGGCCCCGGCGCCGCGGCGGCCATGCGGGCGAGCGCGCCGCGCAGCGCCGCGACGTTCTGCGCCACCTTGCCCTCCTCGGCCTGGTACGCGGCGGAGATGCCTCCCAGCACCTGGCGGAAGGAGGGCCGGCCGTAGCGCGGCTCAGGCGGGAAGTAGGTGCCGCCCCAGAAGGGTTCGCCCTCCGGCGTCAGGAACATGGTGAGCGGCCAGCCGCCCTGTTCGCCGAGCAGGTGCAGCGCGTTCATGTAGAGCGCGTCGATGTCCGGCCGTTCTTCCCGGTCCACCTTGATGTTGACGAAGCGCTCGTTCATCAGCGCCGCCGTTTCCGGGTCCTCGAAGGACTCGTGCGCCATGACGTGGCACCAGTGGCAAGCGGCGTAGCCCACCGAGAGCAGGATCGGCTTGCCGGCGGCCTTGGCCTCGGCCAGCGCCTCCGCGCCCCAGGGACGCCAATGCACCGGGTTGTCGGCGTGCTGGAGCAGGTAGGGCGAGGACGCGCGGCGCAGCAGGTTCTCCGGCGGGAAAGGCGCTGGGGTGTCTGGCATGGCGGCGGTGACCCTGGCCGGGGTGGGGCGAGGCCGCTAGATGGGTGGCGCGGGGACGCGTTGCACCGGTCCCGCCGAGAATGCGCCGAGCCGGCGCCGGAGATGGCACCGTGACCGCTGAAGCCGACCCGCCGCCCTTCTTCCGGGCGCACGTCTTCGTCTGCTGCAACCGCCGGCCGGACGGGCACCGCCGCGGCAGTTGCGCCGCCCGCGGCAGCGAACGCTTGCGCGACTACATGAAGGCGCGCGCGAAGGAACTCGGCCTGGAGGGCGTGCGGGTGAACATGGCCGGCTGCCTGGACCGCTGCGAGTTCGGGCCGACGGTGGTGGTCTACCCGGAAGGCGTCTGGTACCGGGCCGAGACGACGGAGGACATCGACGAGATTCTCTCGGCGCACCTCCGGGAAAGCGGGCGCGCGCGCCGCCTGATGCTGACCGAGCGGGACGTCGCGCCGCCCAAGGCTTGAGGCGGCTCCGGTGCGGCAACAAGGATTATCATCCTATAAAGACGCGATCTTCGCGCTTGCGTCCGGCGCCGGCCGCGCCGCGGTGGCGGTGGTGCGCCTGTCCGGCTCCGGCACCGGAGAAGCCGTGCGCCGCTTGGCCGGATCGCTGCCGGCGCCCCGCACGGCCTCGTTGAAGCGCCTGCGCCATCCGGACAGCGGCGAAACGCTAGACCGCGCCCTGGTGCTCTGGTTCCCCGCCCCGAGCAGCTACACCGGCGAGGACTGCGCCGAACTGCACCTGCACGGCGGCCCCGCCGTGATCGCCGGGGTGGCGGACGCCCTGGTCGCGGCCGGCACGCGCCCGGCCGAACCCGGGGAGTTCACCCGGCGCGCCTTCGTCCACGGCAAGATGGACCTCACCGCCGCGGAGGGCATCGCCGACCTGATCGCGGCGGAAACCGCCGCCCAGCGCCGCCAGGCCCTGCACCAAGCCGAAGGCGCCTTGGCCTCGCTTTACGAAGGATGGACGAGGCGGCTGACCGGCCTGCTCGCGCGGCAGGAAGCCTTCATCGAGTTCGAGACGGAAGACCTGCCGTCCGATCTGGACGCGGCGGTGGGCCGTGCCGCGGCGGCGCTCCGGGCGGAGATGGAAGCGCACCTCGCGGACGGCGGGCGCGGCGAGCGGCTGCGCGAAGGCTTGGTGGCGGCGATCCTGGGGGCGCCGAACGCCGGCAAGTCGTCGCTCCTGAACGCCTTGGTCGGCCGGGACGCCGCCATCGTCTCGGCGCGGGCCGGCACGACGCGCGACGTGGTGGAAGCGCGGCTCGACCTGGGCGGCGTGCCGGTCACCTTGGCCGACACGGCCGGGTTGCGCGAAGCCTCGGACGAGATCGAGGCCGAGGGCGTGCGCCGCGCCCTGCTCCGCGCCGAGTCCGCGGACTTGCGCCTGCTCGTCTTCGCCGCCGACTCGCCGCCGGACGCCGAAACGCTGGCCCTGGTGGCCCCGGGCGCCCTGGTGGTCGCCAACAAGACCGACCTCACCCCAGCGCCGGCCGCGATCGGCGGCGTCGCGCCCATCTCCGTCTCCGTCCGGACCGGCGCCGGCCTCGCGGCCTTGCAGGAGGCCCTCGCCGCGGTGGCGCGGGATCTGGCGAGGCCGGAAGCCACGGCCCCGATCACCCGGGGCCGGCACCGGGCGGCGGTGCGGGACGCCGCCGCGCGCTTGGCCGAACTCGACGGCGCGGGACTGCCCGAACTCCGGGCCGAGTGCCTCCGCGCCGCTTCGGCGGCCCTCGGGCGGATCACCGGGAGAGTAGGAGTGGAAGCGGTGCTGGACGCCGTGTTCCGGGAGTTCTGCATAGGCAAGTGAGGCCGCCGCGCCGGCGCCGCACGTCTTCCCGTCCGGCGACCGGCTGGCGCACGCACCCCCGCATCCCCTAATTGGCGCCTATGCACGACGAGACGTGGGACGTGGTGGTGGTCGGCGGCGGGCACGCCGGCTGCGAGGCGGCGGCGGCGGCCGCCCGGTGCGGCGCGCGGACGTTGTTGCTCACCCACCGGCTGGACACCGTGGGGGAGATGTCCTGCAACCCCGCCATCGGCGGCGTCGGCAAGGGGCACCTCGTCCGCGAGATCGACGCGCTCGACGGCATCATGGGCCGCGCCGCCGACGCCGCGGGCATCCACTTCAAGTTGCTGAACCGCAGCAAAGGACCGGCGGTCCGCGGCCCCCGCGCCCAAGCGGACCGCAGGCTCTACCGCGCTGCGGTGCAATCCCTGCTCCGGGAGACGCCGGACCTCGCCGTGCGGGCGGACGCCGCCGAGACTCTGCTCCTCGGGCCGGGCAATACGGTGGTCGGCGTCGGGACGGCATCCGGCCGCCGCGTCGCCGCCGGCGCGGTGGTGATCACCACGGGCACCTTCCTGCGCGGCGAGATCCACATCGGCGACAAGCGTGTGCCCGCCGGGAGGGCGGGCGAAGCGCCGGCGCTGGGGCTCGCCGACGCCCTCCGGCGCCTGGGCCTGCCGCTCGGCCGCATGAAGACCGGAACCCCGCCCCGGCTGGACGGGCGGACGGTGGCGTGGTCCTCGCTCGAATCCCAACCGGGCGACGACCCGCCCGAGCCGTTCTCGTTCCTGACGGAGCGGATCGGAAACCGGCAGGTGGCCTGCGCCATCACCGCCACCACGCCGGCCACGCACGCCATCATCCGGGACAACCTGCACCGGAGCGCGGCCTACGGCGGCGGCATCGAAGGGCGCGGGCCGCGCTACTGCCCCTCGGTCGAAGACAAGGTGGTGCGCTTCGCCGAACGTGAGCGGCACCGGATCTTCCTGGAACCCGAGGGCCTCGACGACCACACGGTGTACCCGAACGGCATTTCCACGAGCTTGCCCGAGGAGGTGCAAGCGCGCGTCGTCGCTTCCATCCCCGGTTTGGAGGACGCGCGGATCCTGCGGCCGGGCTACGCCATTGAGTACGACCACGTGGACCCGCGTTGCCTGGACCCGACGCTGGAGGTGCGCGCCGCCAAAGGCCTGTTCCTCGCCGGGCAGATCAACGGCACCACGGGGTACGAGGAAGCCGCGGCGCAAGGCTTGATGGCCGGGCTGAACGCGGCGCGGCGCGCCGGCGCCGACACCCCTGACCGGGTGCTCGGTCGCGCCGAAGCCTACATCGGGGTGCTGGTGGACGACTTGGTGCTGCAGGGCGTGACCGAGCCCTACCGCATGTTGACCGCCCGATCCGAGTTCCGCCTCGCCCTGCGGGCCGACAACGCCGTCTCGCGGCTCGGCGATCGAGGAGTCGTCTGGGGGTGCGTGGGCGCGGCACGGGCGAGCGCGCAGAAGGCCCACCTGGACGGGTTGGCTGCCGCTCGTCGGTTGGCCCGGCGCGACGGGGCTTCGCCGGCGCGGTACTCGGCACAGGGCATAGCGATCAACCAAGACGGCCGCTGGCGCAGCGCTTTCGAGACAATGGGTTTGGCTTCGACGCCCACGAACGCGCTGCCGCGCTTGTTTCCTTGGTTGGCGGAGTTCGGACCGAAGGTGCTGGACGAGCTTTCGGCGGAAGCGCTGTACGAACCCTACTTGGCCCGGCAGGCCGAGAGCCTCCGCGCGTTGCAAGCGGAGGAGAAGTTGGTCGTGCCGGAGGGCCTGGATTTCTCGGCCGTGCCTGGGCTGTCTCTGGAAATGCGCCAGCGGTTGGATGCGGCGAAACCGTCCAACCTGGGCGCGGCATCGCGGGTGCCCGGCGTGACGCCGGCGGCGCTCGCTGCCCTGGCCGTGCATCTCAGGTGAGCGTGGCGTTGACGTGTTTCACGTGAAACCGGACGAGGGCGAACTCGGCTTTCCTGTTTCACGTGAAACAACGGAGAAGCTCCGGAGCTTCGTCGATCTGCTCTTGCGTTGGAACAGACGCGTGAACCTCGTCAGCACACGATCGGCAGAGGAGGTTTGGCAACGGCACATTGTAGACTCCCTACAATTGCTGCCCCTCCTGCCGGAGACCGCCTCTAACGCGCTGGTGGATATCGGCTCCGGCGCCGGCTTCCCGGGAATGGTGCTCGCTGTGGCCACCGGTCGAGGGGTCGACCTTGTCGAGGCCGACAAGCGCAAAGCCGCGTTTCTGGTCGAAACCGCCGCACGGCTCGACCTGCGTGGGGTCAGAGTCCATGCCAAGCGCATCGAGGACACGAAGCTCCCGAGAACCGAACTCCTCACCGCCCGCGCCCTCGCCCCGCTGCCGGTGCTGCTGCATCACGCCCGGGCCCTCCTCGCTCCGGGCGGCACGGCCCTGTTCCCGAAGGGCCGAACCGCCGAGGAGGAATTGACGGCGGCCTCCCGCGACTGGATTATGCGCGTGGAGCGCTTCCAGAGCCGCACCGACCCCGCTTCCACCATACTCAGAATCAGCGAGATCCGCCCTGTCGGTTCCGAAGCCTGACCGCGCCGCCGCGCCGCCGCCGCCGCGCGTGATCGCCCTCGCCAATCAGAAGGGCGGCGTCGGCAAGACGACGACGGCTGTCAATTTGGCGACCGCCCTCGCCAGCGAACGCCGCGTCCTGCTGATCGACCTGGACCCCCAAGGCAACGCTTCGACCGGCCTCGGGGTGCAAAGGCTGGACCGCAGCGTCGGCAGCTACGCCATGCTGATAGACGGCGCCCCGTTGGATTACGTTGCGCAAGAAACGCGGGTGCCGAACCTGTCCCTCATCCCCGCCGATCCGGACCTCGCCGGGGCCGAGGTGGAGCTGGTCGGCCGCCCGAACCGGGAACGGAGCTTGCGCGACTGCTTGACGTCCGCCGAAGATGCCTTGCGGGGATACGACTACATCTTCTTGGACTGCCCGCCCTCGCTGGGCCTGCTCACCGTGAACGCGCTCGTCGCGGCCGGGAGCGTGCTGGTGCCGCTCCAATGCGAGTTCTACGCCTTGGAAGGCGTCAGCCAGATCGTGCAGACGATCGAGCGGGTCCGGCACGCCCTCAACCCCTCCCTCGCCATGGAAGGCATCGTGCTGACCATGTTCGACAGACGCAACAACCTTTCGGAAGCTGTGGCGGCGGACGTGCGCGGTTACTTCGGCGACAAGGTGTTCGAAACCGTGATCCCCAGGAACATCCGGGTCAGCGAGGCACCGTCCCACGGCCTGCCCGTCACCCTGTACGACTTCCGTTCCCCCGGTGCGCAGGCCTACGTCAAGCTGGCGGTCGAACTGCTCCGGCGCGAACGCTCCAAGCGCGCCGCCGCAGTGCGGAGCCCGGCGGCGTGACGGCTGCCCGGAAGCCCCCGAGGCTCGGCCGCGGCCTTTCGGCCCTGCTCGGCGAGGCGCCCTCCCCCACCGCCATCGCGCCCAACGCGGCCGGGCCTGCCGGCGGTTCGCCACGGGACGCCGGCGCGGTCCGCGCGTTGCCGATCGAAGCTCTGGAACCCGGCCCTTTCCAGCCCCGCGGGCCCATGGAAGCCGCGCCGCTCCAAGAGCTGGCGGGCTCCATCCGCGAGCACGGCGTCCTCCAGCCCATTCTGGTGCGCCCCAAGCCGGGCGCCGAGGCCCGGTACGAGATCGTCGGCGGCGAGCGCCGCTGGCGCGCTGCCCAGCTCGCGCAATTGCACGAGGTGCCGGTCGTGGTGCGCGACCTCGGCGACCGGGAGGCGATGGCCGCCGCGCTGGTGGAGAACCTCCAGCGCCAGGACCTCAACGCCTTGGAGGAGGCCGAAGGCTACCGGCGCTTGGTCGAGGAGTTCGAGCTGACCCAGGACGCCCTGGGCCAAGCCGTGGGCAAGAGCCGCAGCCACGTCGCCAACACCATGCGCCTGCTCGCCCTGCCCGACCGGGTGCGGGAGCTGCTGCGCGACGGCGCGTTGAGCGCCGGCCACGCCCGGGCGCTGCTGACGGCGCCGGACCCCGAAGTGCTGGCTCTGCAGGTGGTGGACCGCGGCCTCAACGTCCGGCAGACGGAGGCGCTCGCCGCCGCCAAGCCGCGCGACCCCGCCGCCGCCGCGGAGCGTCCGACGTCGGCGGCCGGCGCCAGCCCGGAGGTCGCGGCGCTGGAGCGGGAGCTGTCCGGCCGCCTCGGGCTAAAGATCGCCATCCGTCAGTCCGGGCGCGGCGGCCAGTTGACCATCCACTACCACGACCTCGACCAGCTCGACGGGGTGATCCGGCTCCTGCAAGCCTGACGGCCCGGGCCGTCCCACCGGGTCAGCGCCGCGCTGCCGCCGCCCGCCGCGCCAGCAGCAGCACGGCCTCCCGCGCCACCAAGGCGCTGGGCAGGCCCGTGGTCTTGGTCCGGCGCTCCGCATCCAGCAAGGCGTCCCCGGCCGCTTCCAGCGTTTCCGGGCGCCATTGGCGGAGCGCCCGCTCGAAGGCGGGCTTGTGCCGGAAGAACACCGGCGGCCGCAGCCCGTCCAGCGCCGCGCCCGGCGGCGCGCCGCCCGCCACGGCCAGGGATGCCAGGTGCAGCCGCTGGACGTGGCGCAGCGCCGTCCGCACCACCTGCACCGCGTTGGCGCCCTCGGCCATGGCGGTCTCCAGGGCCCGGTCGGCGGTCGCCACATCGCCCGACAAGGCCGCCACTAGCGCCTCTTCCAGCCCGAGCGCGGAGCCCTCGGCCACGCACGCCACGGCGTCTTCCACGCCGACCCGGCCGCCCTCGCCCACGTAGAGCGCGAGCTTCTCCAACTCCCGCCGCAGCAGCATCCGGTCCTCGCCGAGCCGCTGCGCCAGCCAGTCCAGCGCCGCCGGCTCCGCCGACACACCCAGCTCCCCGAGGATCGCGCCCGCCGACCGCGCCAGGTCGGCGCCCCGCTCCCGGTAGCAGGCGATCACCGCCGCGCCGGGCACCGGCTCCAGCAATGTCCGCAGCTTCGACCGCGCCTGCGCCTCTGGCGCTTCCAAGACCACCAAGCCCGGTCCCGGACCCGCCAGCGCCGCCTTGGCCGCCGCGGCGAAGCCGTCTCCAGCGTCGCGCACCCGCACCAGGGGCCGCCCGCCGGTCAGCGGCACGCTGGCGGCTTCCGCGGCGAGGGCGCCGGGGTCGCGCCAGCCGTCCCGTGGCACCTCCACCAGCCGCATGGGGTCGCCGCCGGCCACGGCCCGGGCGAGCTTCTCCGCCCGCTCCCGGATCAGCCCCGGGTCGTCGCCGTGCAACAGCACCACGCGGCAGTCCCGCCCCGGGTCGGCGAGGAAAGCTTCGACCCGGCGCGCGTCCAGCTTCGCCACGGCGCGTCCGTCCCGTTTCGCGCTTACCCGGCCGCTGCCGACCGTTGCTGCCGCTCGCGACGCAGTTCCAGCGCGACGCGGCGGAAGATGTCCTCGGCCAACTGGTCCACCAGCCGCGCCTCCATTGCGTCCCGCGCCGAGTCCGCGGCGAAGAACTGCAAGTCCGGGATGTTGAAGGAGTCGAGCGCCCGCGCCGGGATGGCCGAGGCCGCGATCTGCCGCGGCGGCACCGCCAGGGTGGCGAGGGTCCAGTTCCCCGTGGCGATGTAGCGCAGCCGGGTGATGGTGCCGTCCCGCCGGTAGCCGAGCGGCTCGACCGCGTAGGTCACCGCCACCTGCAGCGAGTAGCGCGCCGGCACGCCGAGGCGCACGCCTTCGAAGCGGCGCTGCAGATCCCGGCGCAGCAGTTGGCCGGACCGCTCCGGGATGTTGGCCACGCGGACCGCCGCGAGGGCGTCGCGTATGTCCGCCGAGCCGCCGTCCTCCGCCGTCACCGGCGCGTAGAGCGGCCGGAAGCCGCAGCCCGGCAGGCCGAGCAGCCCGCCGCCGCCCAGCGCCAGCAGCGCCCACCGCCGCCCCGGTCTAGACAACGAAGTTCACCACGCGGCCGGGGACGTGGATGCGCTTGCGGACCGGACGGTCGCCGATCGCGCGCCGAACATTCTCCTCGGCTTCGGCTCGCGCGAACACCTCGGCCTCGTTCGTGCCCACCGGCACCTCGATGGTGGCGCGCAGCTTGCCGAGCACCTGCACCGCCAGCGTCACCGTCTCCGCCGCCAGCAGCGCCGGATCCGCCTCCGGCCAGGGCAGTTCAGCGACGAGCGGGGCACCCTTCCCGCGAAGCCGTTCCCATAGCTCTTCTGCAAGGTGCGGCATCATCGGCGCCGAGAGCCGGACCGCCGCTTCAAGCGCTTCGCGTCGCGCGGCGTTCATGTCCGGCTCGTTCGTGCCCTCGACCATGCCGATCCCGTTGGCGAGTTCGTGGATGCGGGCGACGGCGGAGTTGAAGGCGAAGGTCTCCAATGCCTCCGTCACCGCGGCGATGGCGCGGTGCGTCGTTTGCCGCAGCCCACGCGCGACGCCGGCCGCCTCCGCGGCGCTCGTGCCGGGAGGCGGCAGGTTTTGCCCGCCGACGGCCACCAGGCGATACAGCCTTTGCACGAAGCGGTGCGCGCCGGCGACGCCGCTTTCCGTCCATTCCATGTCCCGCTCGGGCGGATTGTCGGAAAGTATGAACCACCGCGCCGTGTCCGCGCCATAGCGGTCGATGATGCCGCCCGGGTCCACCGTGTTCCGTTTCGATTTAGACATGGCCTCGACGCGGCCGACCGTCACCGGCTCGCGCGTTTCGCGGTGCAGCGCCGCGCCGTCCGCACCCCGCTCCACCTCATCCGGGTAGAGCCAGCGCCCGTCGGCGCCGCGGTAGCTCTCGTGCGTCACCATGCCCTGGGTGAACAGCCCGGCGAAGGGCTCGGCCACCGAGGCGTGCCCGGTGGCCGTCATGGCGCGAGTGAAGAAGCGGCTGTAGAGCAGGTGCAGGATCGCGTGCTCGATGCCGCCGATGTACTGGTCCACCGGCAGCCAGGCGTCCACCGCCTCCCGCGTCACCGGCTCCGGCGCGCGCGGCGAGCAGAAGCGCGCGAAGTACCAGGAACTGTCCACGAAGGTGTCGCAGGTGTCCGTCTCGCGCCGCGCCGGCTTGCCGCAATTCGGGCATTCGACGTGCTTCCATGTCGGGTGGTGGTCGAGCGGGTTGCCGGGCCGCGAGAAGTCCACGTCGTCCGGCAGTTCCACCGGCAACTGATCCACAGGCACCGGCTGCGCGCCGCAGGCGTCGCAGTGTATCACCGGGATCGGGCATCCCCAGTAGCGCTGGCGCGACACGCCCCAGTCGCGCAGGCGCCAGTTCACCACGCCCTCGCCCGCGCCGCGCTCCTCCAGCGCCTTGATGGCGGCGCGCTTCGCCTCAGGCGTCGCCATGCCGTCGAGGAAGCCCGAGTTGATCATCGTGCCGTCGCCCGTGTACGCGGTGTCGCCGATCGCGTGCGCGTCCGCTTCGACGCCCGGCGGCAGCACCACGGGCAACACCTGGAGCCCGCACTTGCGCGCGAAATCCAGGTCGCGCTGGTCCTCGCTCGGGCAGCCGAAGATGGCGCCCGTGCCGTATTCCATCAGCACGAAGTTGGCGATCCAAACCGGGAAGTTCGCGCCCTCGATGAAGGGGTGCGCGACGCGCAATCCGGTGTCGTGGCCCTTCTTCTCCGCCTGTTCTATCGCCGCCTCGCTGGTGCCCATCCGGCGGCACTCGGCGATGAAATCCGCCGCGCCCGGGTCGCGCTTCGCCGCGGCGGTGGCCAGCGGGTGCTCCGGCGCGACCGCGAGGAAGCTCATGCCGAACAGCGTGTCCGGCCGTGTGGTGAACACCTCCACCTCGCGCAGGTCTTCCACCGGCTCGGTGAGCCGGAACCGCACGCGCGCGCCCACGCTGCGGCCGATCCAGTTGGCCTGCATCAGCTTCACGCGCTCCGGCCAACGATCGAGACCGCCCAGCGCGTCCAGCAGTTCCTGCGCGTACTTGGTGATGGACAGGAACCACTGGCTGAGCCTGCGCTTCTCCACCGGCGCGCCGGAGCGCCAGCCGCGGCCGTCGATCACCTGCTCGTTCGCCAGCACGGTGCCGTCCACCGGGTCCCAGTTGACCCAGCTCTCCTTCCGCTCGACCAGGCCCGCGCGCCAGAAGTCGAGGAACAGGCGCTGCTGCTGCCCGTAGTATTCGGGGTCGCAGGTGGCGAATTCGCGCGACCAGTCGAGGGAAAGGCCCATGCGCTTCAGCTCGGCGCGCATGTTGGCGATGTTCTCGTAGGTCCACTTCGCGGGATGGACGCCCCGCTCGCGCGCCGCGTTCTCCGCCGGCAGGCCGAAGGCGTCCCAGCCCATTGGGTGCAACACCGTGTGGCCCCGCGCCCGCTTGTAGCGGGCCACCACGTCGCCGAGCGTGTAGTTGCGGACGTGGCCCATGTGGATCTTGCCGGAGGGATAGGGGAACATCTCAAGAACATAACATTTGCGCGCACCGGGAGGCGGCACGTCCGGCACGGAAAACGCGCCGCGCTCTTCCCACGCGGCCTGCCAGCGGGGCTCGGCGGTTCGGGCGTCGTAGCGGGCAACGGCGGCGGCGGCGTCGGCGGCGGCCGCCGGGCTGGTGTCGTTCATGCGCTTTGGAATAAGCCCCTGCCGGGCGCGGGGGAAGCCTCGCGTGGGGCCGCTTGCCCGGCCGCCGCCGAGGCGCCAGATCAGCCCCCGTGCCGCACCTCATCAAGCTCTCCGTCGGCCCGCGCGACGTGGAACAGTTGCGCGCCATCCAGGCCAGCCGGATCGAGTCCGACCCGCCGCTCCGCCACCGGACGCGGATGTTCCCCAAGCGCGCCGCGGAGATCCTCGCGGCCGGCGGCTCGATCTACTGGGTGGTGGCGGGCTTCGTGCGGGTGCGCCAGCGCATCCTCGACATCCGCGAGGAGAAGGGCGCCGACGGCATCACCCGCGCCGGCCTGGTGCTGGACCCGGAATTGGTCGCGGTGGAGGCGAGGCCGCTGAAACCCTTCCAAGGATGGCGCTACCTTGCCCCCGAAGCGGCGCCGCCCGACCTCCGCGCCGGCGCCGTCGAAGCGCGCGGATTGGACGCGCTGCCGGCGGGCCTGCGGCGGGAACTGCGCGACCTCGGCCTTCTGTAGCGGAGGGTCAGCCTCGGCGCCCGCGCTGAGCCGACGATTTCTCCATACGGCGGCGGAAATTCGCGGAAGCAAACTCGGCCGTATGTTCCGGCACCAGGTCGCCCACGCCTCCCTGCGGCGGCCACGGATCGGAGTGGGAAGGCGAAGCCCGTCGCAACCACCGTCGGCCACCCTTGCTCCGCGAGGCGCGTCGGCGGCTCATGCAAGCACTCCGACAAAGGCGCCGCGTGTCACCGCGCGTCGACCTGTTGCGCTTGGCGCCTCGGACCGGCGGCGCGCACGCCGGTCACATCCACCCCCACGCGGCCCGAGCATCAGAAGGCGAGAACGGTGGAAGCCATCGGAGATCGCCAGTCATCTCAGCCAAACGGGTTTTCTGGTTAGTCTGATCCGTTTGTTCGCCGGGATTGCCCGCAATGCCCCGGTCACGTCCTTGTAGTTCGAGTGCCTCCAAGCCGCCGGTATTTGCGCCAAGACGTCGTCCTTGTCAGACCAAACAGCTGTACCGGTTGAAAACCGGACAACATAGACGCCCTGATATCCGAAGGCGTCTCGTACGACAGCGTTCGACAGCCAGCCAAGAACCCTGTTGTAAGCTTCTCCTGTAGTGGTGAGGCTTCGGTAACTCGCGTCCGAAAGCGGGGCGAAGGTGAGGTCGTTGATGTCCCAAGCGTAAAAACTGTAGTGATCGACGCCTTGCGCCGCCATGATGAGAAGGGCGCGGGTTACTGATGACAGCTTGTCGTCATCCGTCGGTTCGAACGCTTTGCAATCTTGGGACCTGTGGTCGCAGTCCGGGGCTCCTTCCGTATTCCAGAATTGATAAGATTTGCCTGGGTAGTTTTCAGTCATGAAACGAAGCCGTTGAACGAAACTCAGTTGCGTCTCAGGCGTTATACTGTAGTAGTTATGGTATCCGAGCGCGTCTATATATTGGCCGCCGCCCAAGAAGAGAAAGCGGTCGAGGAAACTGACCCCAGCGGTCGGTGTAACGGACGGTGAAACGATGATTGCTTGAGGGTTCGCTGCGATTATTTCTTCCTTCGCTATGCGGGTAAGCTCAACCATATGCTCCGGCGTGCCTCGCCAAAACTTCTTGTAATCGGGTTCGTTCCAAATCTCGTAGAAAGCAATGCGCCGACCATAGCGTTGGGCAACTTTGCGAACATAGTTCCTCCAGTCTTGATTGCTCGCCGGTGGTGAGCATCCCGCGTCATACACGCAGGACGCGTCTGGATCGGCCGCTGCCCACGACGGCGTTTGCCCTAATGTCAGCAGCACTTTCGCGCCGTTCGCTTCGGCATAACTCAAATAATAATCGAGGCGATGGAAGTCCCACACGTCTCTCGCAGTCTCGATCGACCTCCAGTCCGTAACGGTGTCCCAAAGCCGCAGGACCTTCGTCGCAATCGGAGGCCAGTTCGAATGCACACCGAGCTTGTTGACGAGCATACCGCTGAAGTTGGCGTTTACTGCACGCCCAGGCAGGTGCGCTTGCAGCGGATTTCCGGAGAGCGTTTCTAACTCGAACTTTCCGATGTGGATTTTCACGCCCAGCGTACTCGTATTGACCCTGACGGAACCCTCGCCGTCTCGGAGGGGGTAAATGCCTTTAACGGATACCGGCTGCCATTCGCCCGAGAGCGTTACTGTCTTGGCTGCAACATCGTCATACAGGCCGCCGTCGCGCCGGATCGTGACCTGAACCGTCGCCGGGGCTTCCGCCCTCATCCACAACGTTGCTTGGTAGGTCACGCCGTATGCGAAAGTGAACGGGTGATAAAGGTGCGCGTCGCCCGACCCCTTCGAGGTCACCGAAAACCATTGGGATGCTTTGTTTGTCCCATGAATGGCGGAAGACGATGTGCCTGCCTGATGGGTGGCCCCGCCCCACGCGTTGACGCTCCAACCGAAGCAAAGATCGCCCACGACGGCTTCGCAATCGCTTGTGGCAACGACACTCTTGCTCGTGCCGATCGACGCGGATGAATCCGGCAGTGTGACGAGTGCTCGAGCCGCGTTGGTGAACAGCAAAAGAAGGACGGCGAGAAGCGGTCCTCTCATTGGGCAACATCCTCTCGACCGGACCCGATCGAGCGGTCCGCGGCGAATGCTAGGCCAGCATCGGTTTGGGCGCCAAGGTCCGCACCATGGGCGGGGGCGGTCGGCGTAGGGCCAGCGGCCAAGCGGCGGAGGCGAGAAGGACGGCCAGTGGCCCCCGAATGCCCTAACCCGCGCTTTGCTTCAAGCGTTCCTTCAAGCCGGCGGCGATGTCTGCCATTATGTCGCGGATGCCGTAACGATACCGCCATGCTGGATACAGCCTTTGGAATTTGCGCACGTCGCTGACCCACCAAATGTGGTCGCCGCGGCGGCTCTCGTCGCTGTAGCTCCAGACCATCGGGCGGCCGACGATTTCCTCTGCCATTGCGATGGCTTCCAGCATTGAGCAGTTGGAGTGGGTTCCGCCGCCGATGTTGAACACCTCACCGGGCCGGGGCTGCTCGAAATAGCACCAAATGGCCTGGGCGAGGTCGCTGGAGTGGATGTTGTCCCTCACCTGCTTCCCCTTGTAGCCGAACACCGTGTAGGGCGTGCCCGTGAGGGCGCACTTCACGAGATAGGCCAGGAAGCCGTGTAGCTGCGCCCCGGAATGGCCGGGGCCGGTGAGGCAGCCTCCACGGAAGCAGGCGGTATTCATGCCGAAGTAACGGCCGTACTCCTGCACCAACACGTCGGCCGCGACCTTTGAGGCGCCGAACAGGCTGTGGAGCGTACCATCGATCGACATCTCTTCCGGGATGCCGTGCTCGGCCCAGGGATGGCTGGCGTCGAGATCGAAGCGCGTCGCGCCCTCCACGAGGGGTAGATCGTTGGGGCGGTCGCCGTACACCTTGTTGGTGCTGACGAAGATGAAGCTCGCGTGGGGGGAGAAGCTGCGGCAGGCTTCCAGGAGGTTCAGCGTGCCGTTCGCGTTGACCGTGAAGTCGGTGATCGGCTCGCGCGCCGCCCAATCATGCGAGGGCTGGGCGGCGCAATGGACAACGATGGAGACGTCGGAGCCATAGCGCCGAAACATCTCTGCCATTGCGCCCTGGTCGCGGATGTCGGCATTGATGTGGGTGTAGCGAATGCCGGCCGATTGCAACTGCTCGGTTTGCCAGCGCGTGCTGGAAGCCTCGCCGAAAAAGTAGCTGCGCATGTCGTTGTCCACGCCGACAACGTGCAGGCCACGACCACCGAACAACTTCGTCGCTTCGGCCCCGACCAGGCCGCCCGATCCGGTTATGATAGCAACGCTCACGACGTGATCTCCCGTAGGTGTGCCGCGCCATGCGGCGGCCAGATCGGCGGACAGTTGGGCGGGTTCGGGCCGAGCCCCGCCGATGCGGCACCGCTCCCGCCACACGCGGCCGCCGGTACGCGGGCCACAGCTTGGTGAACGCGAGGATCGCCCGCTTCAAGACGCGGGAGGCGAGCGGCTTGGCCAGCGGCGCCCTTGACATGACCGAGAGTTATTTACGGCGGCTGCCGGAAATGAACTGACGATGGCGTGATAACGATGCTTGTATCTAAAATAGAGGGTAATGCCCTAGTGCTTTAATCCTGTGGCCTGGATTTCCGGCTGTGCGTCAGGGATATGCGCGTGCTGGTGGAAATGCTTGCGACAACTTGCCCTTGGCGGACATCGTCAGGCGCTGCGCCGAGCCATGCAGAATTGATGGCGCCGAAGACGTCCCTCAAGGCCGCAGCAGCAGCATCGCTGGGGCGGATGCAACTCCTTTTGGCTCCTGGGGGCCGATTGGGGCCCCGCTGTTGCCCATCCAGGGGCGGACCTTGACACAACACGCAAGGGGCGATGCGGAGCGCTTGCGACGCCGTCAACGAAACACCGATGCTGAACGTCCTGGGGCGCTGATGTTGGTCTCCCATGCCGATCTCAGCCCATCCTCCTCGAAGGGGCGCTTCGCCCCAAGGGAGCTGAAGTGGCCAAGCCCCTATGTCGGCCTGCTCCCGCAGGTGGAAATCAGCCGCTTCGGCCACTGTAAGACCGATCACATGGAGGAGGCCTGCCGTGCCCATTCCCGCACAACTTGAACAGGGCGACGGCGCTTGCCAGCCGGCGAGCGATGACTCGGGCGTTGCGATCCAACAACATGGCATCCTGGGCGTGCGAGTCGCCGCCTCTGATTACGCGCGAACCTGTGCGGCGGTGAGGCGGGCGGCGCGCGAGCGCCGGCCCCTGACCGTCACGGCTCTCGCGGTCCACGGTGTCATGACCGGCGCGCTGGACCCCGAGCATCGCCGCAGGCTGAACACACTGGACTTGATCGTGCCCGACGGGCAGCCGGTGCGCTGGGCGCTCAACCTGCTCTTCGGGGCGGGGCTGCGGGATCGCGTCTACGGGCCGAACCTCACGCTCATGGTCTGCGCCATGGCGGAGTCCGAAGGGTTCGCCGTCGCCTTCTACGGCAACCGGCAGGAGGTGCTCGATGAACTCCGGGCCAACCTGCTCCGGCAGTTCCCGCGCCTCCGGATCGCCGCCATGATCCCGTCGCGCTTCGGGCGGGTGGAGCCGGCGGAGCAAGCGGCGATCGCCGCGCAGTTAACAGCGAGCGGCGCCGAGATCGTCTTCGTCGGGCTTGGCTGCCCGCGGCAGGAGGTTTGGCTTTATGAGCACCGACACCTGCTTGCGATGCCATTGCTCGCGGTCGGCGCAGCGCTCGATTTCCACGCCAAACGGCTGCCCCAGGCGCCGAACTGGATGCAGCGCAACGGCCTGGAATGGCTGTTCCGCTTGTCGAGCGAGCCGCGGCGACTGTGGCGGCGTTACCTGATCCTCAATCCCCTGTTCGTATCAATGCTGTTGTTGCAGGCGAGCGGGCTGAGGCGTGTCGCCGAAAGTGGGGGGAGGAAGGACGTCCGCTACGAGGGTTTTGCCTGATCGAACGAAGCGGCGCCCCGCGCGACCGGGCGCGGCATGGCGGACGGGAGTTGCCGGAGTTGGCGGGATCGGCCCCGAGCGACAGGTGTTCTTCGATGGATGCGGGGCTGCGACCAACACGGTCATGCCGCAGCCCCGCGGCGCGCGGGTTTGCGGCGTGGCGCTCGCATGGCGTTGCGCTCGGTGTCAGCGGCTTGGCCGCCGCCAAGGCCATAGCGGCCACGACCAGCGTTGAGGCGTTTGTCGCCCCCGTCGAGCGGGGGCCGCCATTCGAGTTGCGCCGCACCAAGGCGGAGGTGCATGTGCTGTCCAACCTTGGCGCCTACAGAACGCCGGAGATGCACCGCCTCCTCGGTCGCGTTGCTCTGCTCGCTGCCTCGCGCCGCACCTGAACCCGCCGCACCCGTTTGGGTCATGGCCGCGCCGCGTCGGCGCTCGCGCGGCCGGGGGCGCGGCGCCAGGCGCTCGGCTCGGTGCTCGAAAGTATCAAATCCGGCCCGCCCAGGGCTTTGGTCACGCGGATGATCCCGCAACCCGTTCCAAGGTTTGCGCGGCCGGTGTCGGCGCTCAAAGGCAGGTGCAGGCGATGAGGATGGCCGCCAGCCAGAAGGGCGCGGAAATCAGGGCCGCCCAAGCCATTCCTTGCCTCAGGCGCCGCGCATCGGGCGCGAGAGTCCGCTCGCGCCCAAGATCCGCTTCCCATTCAGCGGGGCGCGCGTCCGCCGAATCAACCCGTCGCGGAGGAGGAACCATGCGGCCACCCATCCCAAGGATTCGCTGGATGCATACGCGGTGCGATGTTTTCGGTTCGCCCGCAGACACCTTCGGTTGTATCCGAAGTGCCATTTTGAACCAAAAGTTGTGTAGCGCGCAGTACGCCGATGGCAGAATGGCATGGATTACACATAATCCACAATATGAGAACTACTCATGAGCCTTTGACGAAGGCAATGTAACTTTCAGTGCATGCACATCGTACCAGGGCACTCGAACCGAGGAGCGCGCCGCGATGGACCTTGTCGATGGCAGTCCCCGCTCCGCCCGACCACCCTTCCCTCGTCTGTATAGGTCTGCGCTCCGCCCAGCGCTGAAGCGCGCCATGGACTTCGGGGGGGCCGCGCTGCTGCTGCTGTTTGTGGCGCCCGCTTTCGTTTTGGTGCTCCTGCTCGTGCGTGCCGACGGCGGCTCCGCCTTCGTCGTCCGGCGCCGAGTGGTCGGCCGCGGCGGGCGCGAGTTCGGGCTCTTGGCCTTCCGCGCCCCGGGAGAAGCGGACGGGCAGCGCCTGACCCGCTTCGGTCAAGCGCTGCGCTGGACGGCGCTGGAAGAGTTGCCGCGGCTGCTGAACGTGATGCGCGGCGACATGAGCTTGGTCGGCCCGCGGCCAGTCACGCGCGAAGCGCTGGAACGATCCTACGCCCTGTTCGGCGGTGCCGCAGCCTACCAGTCGGTCCGCCCCGGCCTCATCGGTCCCTGCCAAGTCTGCGGCCGCAGCGTTCTCAGTGCCCGCGACCGCGTCGCGCTCGACACGGCCTACGCTCAGCGCCCCTCGCTGCGCGCCGACCTCACCATCCTGGCCCGAGCGGTGGGCGCCGTCCGGCGCCGCCCCGAGGTCCGTTGAACGCTTGGCGCCGCCAACGCCAGCGGCGTGACGGCGCCCACCGACCCAGGTTCGGCACGAGTTTGCAATGAGCCTGGTCGGCCGGCGTGATCGGCGTCCGGGCATGCCGAACCGCTCCCGGCACGGGAAACGGGCGCGGTACCCAGAACTTCCACGGTTCGCTTTGGCCCGAATCCAGCCGCAGGACGCGCCCTTCAGCCTCGCCAGTGAGGAAGTGGGACCGCCCGTCCGGGTCGCGGAGCACGCGGCGCACCCGGACCATGCTCGTCAGGAGCGGCTTCTCGTAGATCACCCTGTCGCCTTCGGTCGCAAGCCGCGCCAAGGCCGGCGTGCCCGGTCCCGCCACGAACAGGCTGCTGCGCCAGCCCGTGAAGGCATCGCAGATCCAGGAAGCGATCCCCGGTCCATCGAGTTCCAAGCCACGCGTAACGACGGGCCAGCCGTGTTTGCATCGCGGTCGGACCACCTTGATCCGTCGCCGCCGAGCGGTGCGAGCTCCGCCGCTCATGGGCCACCAGCCTAGGGGGTGGAAGGCGGGGTTCCGCAGATTGCGGTACCAGGGTGGAAAACTCGGGCCGGGCGTCCGGATCGATTGCGGAAAGATCGGCCGCCGCCGTGCGCGCTGCGCTCCAGCCCACTGCCTTGTCCGCGAGCGCGCGATCCGAGCACGACGCGGTTCCCGAAATTGCGGCAGTACTCCTCGTCCTCCGGCGGCGTCCATCGCCGGTTGCGGCCTGCGAACGCGGGTTTGGCTGATCGACATGCCGCGCAGGCGGACCCAGGCGGGGCGAACAGGTACGTTCGGTTGAGCGCGGCCTCGCCTGAGCGCTGGAGGATCTGCGCTGGGCACTGAACCACGACCGGCTCAGTTCCGCCTTGCATGCCCTGTTCAAAAGCCACTGCGCGTTGCCCGTAGCAGGGACGCGCTGCGCGCGTCCCAGAAACCCTGGATTGAACATCCTCCCATATACCATATTAACTTTCGGTTGCTTTTGCTCTCGCAATAGCAGATCGTGCCCTTCGATCGCGAGTCCGTGAATATCGGCTTGCCCGATCGCTCAATCGCAGTGGCCCGAGGAACATCCCATGGCGACTTCTGTCGCACCCACGATCCCGGTGAGAACGCCCGTGAGCAAGGTTGCCGGCTCCGGCTCAGACAGCTTGGTACTGCGGATCAGCCAAGATTATTACGCGGCCGATGCCCAGTACACGGTCTCTGTCGACGGCGTGCAGATCGGCGGCACTTTCACCGCATCCGCGCTCCGTTCCTCCGGCCAGAGCGACACCCTGACACTCAAGGGCAACTGGGCCGCCGGCAGCCACAAGGTTTCCGTTAAGTTCCTCAACGACGCCTGGGGCGGCACGGCGGCAACCGACCGCAATCTTTACCTGGATGGCGCGACCTACAACGGCCAAGTCGTGCCAAACGCCACCGCCAGCTTGTGGAGCGCCGGCGCGGCCGTCTTTTCCTACACCGAAGCCGCCCCCGCGACCCCGGTCCCGGTGTCCCTCTCCGCCGGCAGCGGGTCGGACATCCTGGTGCTCAAGGTCAGCCAGGACGCCTTCCAGGGCAGCGCCCAATACACTGTCAAGGTCGACGGGGTGCAGATCGGCGGAATCTTCACCGCTTCCGCGCTCCACTCTTCCGGCCAGAGCGACACCCTGACCCTCAAAGGCAACTGGGCCGCCGGCACTCACGCGGTTACAGTGACCTTCACCAATGATTACGCCGTTTCGGGACAGGGCGACCGCAACTTGTTCGTGGAAGGAGCCACCTACAACGGGACGAGCGTATCGGGCGCCGCGGCCGAGTTTTGGACCGGCGGCTCCAAGAACTTCGCGATCACCGACACCGCGACGACGCAACCCCCGTCCCCTGAGCCGCCCCCGCCGAGCGGTGGCGGGACGGCGCCGGCTGGCGCCATCATCCTGAAGCCCGGCGCCAGCATCCAATCGGCGGTGAACGCCGCCCCGGACGGCGCCACCTTCTGGCTGGAGGCGGGCGAGTACCGGATGCAATCGGTCACGCCGAAAAGCGGCCAAACCTTCCTCGGCGCCGACGGCGCGGTGCTCAATGGCTCGCGGTTGCTGACCGGTTTCACCCAGGACGGCGACGACTGGATGATCGGCGGCCAAACGCAGGAAGGGCCGCGCAGCGGCGCGCCGGCCCTCTCTGGACGGGATCGCGCCGGCTACCCGGATGCCGTGTTCCTGGACGGCAAGCCGCTTCAGCCGGTGGACACGCGGGCCGAGGTCGTGCCGGGCAAGTTCTATTTCGACTACGCCGCCGACCGCATCTACATCGGCGACAACCCCGCCGGCCACAAGGTTGAGGCGGCGGTGACGCAACTCGCCTTCGGCGGCGCGGCGCAGAACGTCACCCTCGAGAACCTCGTGGTCGAGAAGTATGCCTCCCCGGTGCAGCACGGCGCGGTGGGCGGCCGCGGCGGGGTGAGGAATTGGACCATCGACGACGTCGATTTCCGCTTGAACTACGGCTTGGGCGTGAAGCTCGGCGATGGCTCCGACCTGCTCAACAGCCGGGTGGTGCAGAACGGCCAGATGGGCGCCGGCGGCAGCGGCACCGGGATTGTGGTGGACCGCACCGAATTCGCGCGCAACTCCGAGTGGTCGGGCATCGACCCGCGCTGGGAGGGCGGCGGCTTCAAATTCGCCTTCACCGACGGCCTGATCGTCCGCAACAGCTACAGCCACGACAACTACGGCAACGGCATGTGGACGGACATCAACAACGTCAACACGCTCTATGAA
Source organism: Craurococcus roseus (assembly GCF_039523795.1). Taxonomy (NCBI): domain Bacteria; kingdom Pseudomonadati; phylum Pseudomonadota; class Alphaproteobacteria; order Acetobacterales; family Acetobacteraceae; genus Craurococcus; species Craurococcus roseus. The sequence continues at coordinate 40,376 of NZ_BAAAFZ010000068.1, forward strand.
GGCAACCGCATCGAAAACAACGCCATGGGCGGCATCCACCACGAACTCAGCTATGAGGCGGTGATCCGCAACAACACGATCGTGGGGAACGGGGCGCAGCGGGACACCTGGCTCCTGGGCGCGGGCATCCAGATCGAGAACAGCCAAGGCGTCGAAGCCTATGGCAACACCGTCGACAACCGGGGTGGCGGCGCCGGCATCAGCCTGATCTACCAGGATCGCACGTCCGACCAAGCAGCGTTCAACGCGCCGCGCCCCTACAACACCATCAACAACAACATCCACGACAACCACGTCTACGGCCCCGCCGAGAACGGCGCCGTGGCGAACTACAACGCCTCGGTGCTCTGGAACGGCAACAACCGATTTGACGGCAACGACTACCACTTGCCTGACCCGTCGGCGCGGGTGTTCGCCTACAACGGCGGCATGCACAGCTTCGACCAGCTGCGCGCCGTGTCGCCTTGGGAAGACAACGGGTCCGCCGTCCTGTTGTGACGAGATGCGGGCGGCCGGCCGAGCTCGCTCTGCCGGCCGCCAAGGAAGCGTTCCGCCGAATCGGCATCGCCGCCGGCGTGACATCCCGTCCACCCCGGCCAGAGCCGGCGGCGCCGATCGTCTCTGCGGTCGTCACCGCCGCTGCTCCGCGGACGACGTCCGCCGATCGGGTATCCCGCCAGGGGCAAGCCTGCCGCGCGGGAATCCCCGACTGCGCCGAGCGGTGGAGACCGTCGCCGCGGCGAGGCGGAGCGCGGCACGGCCGCCCGCCACACGCCGTCGCGCGGCATCGGCCGGTGTTCCTTCGCCGCTTCCGCGGACGACGCGAATCGGTGGTTACCTCGTCCTGGGCTCACTGCCTTGGCAAACGGGCAGGGCTCAAACGCGACACGGCATCGCCAAGGCGAGCGATCCATGGGCGTCGCAAATGGCGGTCGGGTCGGCTTGGCTGTGCTTGCCTGTGGTTCGACGGGACCGCCACGGGCGGCTGCGGCGTCGTCTGCCGCGCAGCAGGGCCGGCGTGAACCGTCACCGCATTTGCAGAACGCCACCTGCCGCCCTCAATTTGAACCACAAAGAAGATATTCCGATCACACGCAAGCACGGCGGTTGATTTCACGTCGTTGTGACGGAACCTGTTGCCGCACGCTTATTCATTTTCGGCCACGATAAAGTATCCTGGACCCTGTAAAAAAAAGCGCTCTGGTGTCGCAGAACTTTTAGATACGTGCCTGTGCATTTATTGTGGCGCAAACAATAAAGCAGGCGCGCTTGTAGATGAGCGGCGATGCGGCTTGATCTGAAGAGTTGCAGTAAAGCATCATAAGGGTTACGAGACAATGTCAGGAGTGAACAAGCGGGTCCTGGTCACCGGCGGTGCTGGCTTCATAGGTTCCCATCTATGCGAAAGACTGGTGGAGCGCGGCGAAGACGTGCTCTGCGTCGATAACTACTTCACCGGCTCACGCGCAAACATCGCTGCCCTGCTCGGCGACCCCGGCTTTGAAGTGCTGCGGCACGACATCACTTTTCCACTCTACGTGGAGGTCGATCGCATCTTCAATCTAGCCTGCCCCGCTTCCCCAGTTCACTACCAACACGACCCGGTGCAAACCACCAAGACCTCGGTACATGGAGCCATCAATGCGCTGGGCCTAGCTAAGCGCACCAAAGCGAGAATCCTGCAAGCTTCGACCTCGGAGGTATACGGCGACCCCGTGGAGCATCCGCAGCGCGAGATGTACTGGGGCAACGTCAATCCGATAGGCCTGCGCGCCTGCTACGACGAGGGTAAGCGCTGCGCCGAAACGCTGTTCTTCGACTACCATCGCCAGCACGGGCTCGACATCAAGGTTGCGCGCATCTTCAATACTTATGGACCGCGCATGCACCCGAGCGACGGTCGCGTCGTCTCGAACTTCGTCGTCCAGGCGCTCCGCGGCGAGCCGATCACCATCTACGGCGAGGGCAGCCAGACGCGCTCCTTCTGCTACGTTGACGATCTCGTTGAGGCGCTTTTGCGTTTCATGGAAACGCCAGTGGGCGAGTGCGGCCCCCTCAACCTCGGCAACCCGGCCGAGTTCACCATCCGTGAACTGGCCGAACTCGTGCTCCGCTTGACGGACTCGCGCTCGCGCCTGGAGTTCCGGCCGCTGCCGTCCGACGACCCGCGACAGCGTTGCCCAGACATCAGGCGAGCCACCGGGCTGCTCGACGGTTGGGTGCCGGTCACCCCTCTAGAGGAAGGGCTGGCCCGCACCATCGCATACTTCCGCATCGCGCTCGGTCTTGGCCCCGCCCGCACGCTGGTCCCTGCGCCGTCGCGCTCCGCAGGCAGGGCCTCCCCGCAACGGCCCTCGCGCGGGGTCGAGGGGGCGCTGTCGCCGTAGACGGAGGCCGGGTGTGCCGAGGGCGCCGTCGAGGGGCGCTCCCGCCGCGCTTCTCGCGGCGACTGAGATGACGTCGCCGATGCTTGGTTCGGGGTGACGACATGAGCGAACAGGCGACCCTCAAGATCGCCGCCGACCTACGCAGCTTGCTGGCGGATCCGGCCTTGGCGGCTGCGCTTCCGGTTCGGCGAATGGGCTCGCAGACCTTCCGCCTCTTCGTCGCCGCGACGGATGCGGTCCTGCTCGTTGCGCTCGCATTCGTGGCGCGCTCGTTCTTCCCCGAGACGGCGGCGGCGCTGTCCGCCACCACGACCGGCGGCGTCGCCGTGATGGCGGCCGCCGTGGCGGCCGCCGTGCGCTGCGCATTGCACACCGCGCGCATGCCCGAGCCCGCCGGCGCGGCCGCGCTGCGCGCCGCGGGGGCGACCGCGGCCGCGCTGGCGACGATGGGCTTGGCGTGCTGGCTTGTGCTGTCGCAGGACGGCGAACCACCGGGGGACTTCCTGTTGTGGCTCGGCTCCTGGTTCCTCGCTTCTGCCGCGGCGGCCGTGGCGCTGCGCCACGCCGCGCACCGCTTCGGCCATGCGGTGGCCGGCAGCCGCCGTGTCGTCGTCGTCGGCGCCCCGGACGAAACCGAGCAGCTTGTGCGCGCCATCGCCGAAGCGCCGCGCGCCTGCTGGCGCTTCGAGGGCTGCATGGACGACCGGGAGACGGGCGGCCTCGACCGGCTGCGGGCGATGGTGGTCGATGGCGGCGCCGACATCGTCGCCCTGGCCGTGATGGGGCGCGACGCCACCGCGCGCATCGCCGCGATTTGCAAGCGGCTCTCCGACCAGCGGGCAAGCGTCTGCTTGGCTTTCGACACCGCGTCGCTGGTCTGCGTGCCGCGTTCTTCGGCTTCGATCGGCCGCTTCGCGCTCCTCGACCTCATCACCGATCCGCAGGGCGGCCTCAGCGGCACCGCGAAACGGGCGATGGACCTCGTTGTCAGCGCTGCCGCGCTGCTCGCGCTCCTGCCCGCGCTGGTCTTGGCGGCGCTGGCAATCCGTTTGGAGTCGCCTGGCCCGGTGCTGTTCCAGCAATGGCGCTTCGGCCTCGGCAGCCGCCCCATCCTGATATACAAGTTCCGCACCATGCGGGCCGAAAGCTGCGACGCTACCGGCGAGCGCCGGACCACGGCCCGCGACATGCGGGTGACGCGTGTCGGCCGTGTTCTCAGGCGCACGAGCATCGACGAACTGCCGCAGCTCATCAACGTGCTGCGCGGCGACATGTCCCTTGTCGGCCCGCGGCCGCACCCGCTGCACATGCGGGTCGACGACGCCTACTATTTCGAAGCGGTCGAGACCTACCGCGCACGCCACCTCGTCAAACCCGGCATCACCGGCTGGGCGCAGGTGAACGGGTCGCGCGGCGAGGTGGACACGATTGAGAAGGCGCGCCGCCGGGTGGCGCTCGACCTCTGGTACCTCAACAACTGGTCGCTCATGCTCGACCTCCACATCATGCTGCGGACGGCTTGCGGCGCCTTCGCCACCCTCCGATCGGATTGAGATCCACGGATTGTCCCGGCATGTCGGTCGGCCGTGGGCCTTGCGCCTCGCGCGGGCTGCTCCGGGACGGGCGAGCCCGTCCCGGCTCCAAGGCGCGGCCTGCACGCCGGCAGTCGCAGCACAACAAGCAGCTCGCTGTCGGCGCCGCGAAGCCGAAAAGCTTGGTAGAGGGCCATGATGGCTGATCCGCGCGTGCGCGACATCCTCGACCGGTCAGGGTGGGACGCGGCCGTCTGGGGCCACCCCCGAGGCAACATCTTCTGTTCTTGGATGTGGGGCGAATACAAGGCCCGGCTCGGCTGGAACGTGAGACGCATTGTGATCTCCGACGGGGCCGGCGACGCGCTCGCTTTCATCCAATACCAGGAAAAGGTGAAGGGGTTCGCTCGGTTCGTGCATGTCCAGGGCGGGCCGCTCCTGACGGGAAAAGGGGAGAAGCAAGCCGAGGCGGCGGTGGGGCTTCTACTCGATCATCTCGCGCTCGGGCGGCTCGACCTCCTAGCCGCAGATTTCAAGCATTTCGGGAGCCCGGCTGGCGTTCTCGCTTTCTTGGCGCATGGCTTCGTGCCGGTCGTTTCGAGCCGCGACCATACGCTTGAGATCGACCTGACAGCTGGGGCCGAAGCGATCCTTCAAGGAATGAAGCGGGATTGGCGCGAAAACCTGCGGCGCGCGGAGCGGGCCGCTGCGTTGTCGACCCGTTTCCTCGCGGATCTCGACGAGCGGCTCGCTTGCTTCGACGCTTTCAGCGCGCTGTACGACGATCTCAGAAAGCGCAAAGGTTTCGATAACAACTTCAACGCCAAGGCCTACCGCGACTTGGTGGCCGCCGACCCGCATCATCTCATTCTCGAAGTCCGGGACAACGACACGCTCGTCCATGTGCGGATAGCCCATCTCTCGTCGGAGCGCTGCACCGACTTCTTCGCCGCCTCGACTGAGCAGGCCCGCGTCAGCAAAGCGCCCTCGATAGCCGTCTGGCGCCTCATCGAGCGCGCGATCTCGGAAGGGTGCAAGACTTTTGATTGGGGCGGCATCGATCCGGCTGGCAATCGCGGCGTCTACGACTTCAAGCGCGGTCTGAGCAAGAACGTGGTGCAGAGCGGGCCGCTATGGCTCTACGGCCGCATCCAACGGCTCCGCGACGCTGCAGGCGCTTACTTGGCCTTCCGCTAGGCCCCCCGGACCAAGATCGGTTGCAGCCCGCGGGGCGTGGATGAGGCGGAAGGAGACGGGCGGACGTGTGGCGGCCTTTCCGCCAAGCTGCGCGCGTTATCAATGTCTTCGGCCGCCTTGCGGTGCTCGGCCCGTGCGGGGCATGTCGACCACAACCTCAGCTCGGGCTTCTGATCGATGGCGTGCAGGAAAGCGTCCACTCGGCGGGCGCCCGCCGTTTGAGGAGAGTCGTCGAGCGGCTGGTCGACAGGCTCAAGCACGTCCGCCGCGCCATCACGCGCTCCGAAAAGGCGGCGCGCAAACAGGTGACGCGGTCACCACCTCCCACCGTCACCTCCGGCCAACCCCGAACCCACGATCCAGGCCATGAGTCGAACTGGACCCCCCATTGCCCGGCCGCGCAGGGCCATGGCGCCCACTCAGCACGGTCCGGCACTTCAGCGCGGGTTGCGACCGGTGCGGCAAGGCAGCGGCAATCACCCGAGCGCATGTTGAGGGAGCGCCGTCGCAAGGCGCACTGTCCCGGAGCAGGTTCTCGGATCTGATTTCAAGAAGGATGAAGAGAGCAGGAAGTTCGGAGCGTCTTGACGTAGACTATTTTTGGTTCGTACTGTGGTTCATGAGCCATGGAAGGGGATGCTTTCTGAGTGAAACCGAATGGTTGCCGGCATATACTGCAAAGCAACTGTCGCATGACAACAAACAGGTGACCGTCGGAAGCGTGGCGAACCCGTGCTGTGGCATTGACCCGCGTCAACCGAGGGCACCCCGAGTGGGTTGAGGCGATCGTGAGCGACGTGTCTCATTCGAAGTGCGTGCCTCAGGACGATATGCCCCCGGCACGTAACGTGACGCTTTCATTGATGGAGCGGATCGGCGGGCAACTGTCGCGCAGAGTCCCCTTGTGGTGGCGCAGCTTCGATCTGCCGAACGGCGCTCTGAGCGTTTCATTCGACGACTTTCCGAAGAGCGCCTGGCAGATGGGCGGCGCCGTGCTGGCGCAGCGTGGCGTCAAGGCGACCTACTACACCAGCGGCGGCCTCTGCGGCCGCCACGCAATGGGACTACGTCAGTTCGATCTTGACGATCTGCAAGCCGTTTACGAGGCGGAGCACGAAATCGGCTGCCACACCTACGGACATCTCAGCGCTTACCGGCATTCGGCCGCAGAGTACGCCGCTTCAATCAAGGCGAATAAGCGCTTTCTTGAGGATCGCCTTCCGGGGCTGACCATGCAGAGTTTTGCCTACCCCTACGGTCACGCCCCGCTCGCGCATCGTCGATGCGCGTCGCGACTTTACCTTAGCTGCCGCGGCGTTGCCACGTGCGCCGATCGGGCGCTGAACCGCCGGACGGTCGATCCCTCACTTCTGATGAGCGTCGGCCTTTGGGCTGGTCAACGGCGGAAGCGTGACATTTCTTCGCTCATAGCGGACGCTGCCGAGAGGAAGGGCTGGTTGATCCTTTCGACCCACGATGTGCATGACCGGCCCTCGCCGTATGGCTGCACGCCCGCCGAGCTCGACCAAGCCATCAGCTTGGCCCAGGCCGCAGGCTTAGACATAGGCCCGGTCGGAACCATGATGCTGCGCGGAACCACAAACCATACGGCCAAGGGCTCGGCCCTTCCGAAAAGCCCCGGCCGTTCAGAGGCCGAGGTGCGCGGGAGTTCGGGTGACTCCGCGACCAGGCGGTGTCGTGTGCTGCCGGGCCGGTGATCACAACGCCATTGCGGAAGGTGGCGCCTGGATGGCCGTGAGCGCGACGGCTCGGCACCTTTAATGCGCGGCATCGGCGACTGACGGCGCCGTGGCGCACTGACCGGCACCCCCCCCCAGCCAAGCGCCGCATTCGCATCTCCGTCAGGCGCGTGCCGGTCACATCGGAGCGTCGCCGCGAGACGGTGTCGTTCCCGCCGTTTGCCGCGACAGCACTGCGCGCTGCAACACGAAATGCGGCATCATCGCTTCACCAAAGGTGTACAGATCGGGTTCGCCGCCGCGGACCGCCCGGATCGCGCCAGAGGCGATCACGCGTCGCCAAGCCGCGGGATCGACCTGCGCCCCCGCGACCCGCAGAAAAGAACCGCAGATGTCAACTCGGAAGCGCCCGAACTCGTCCTGCGGACCCAACGCTGCCGCGCGCAAGACGCCAAGCGCCGCCGCATCGCGCTCCAATCCTGTGGCCGTGTTGTACAGGGTTCGGATCCGCGGGTCCGCCTCGGCCGCTGCGGCCCTAACGGCTGCAATCAGGTCGTCGCCGCGGATCCTGGTGCGGCCATCGTCGAGCGCCGCTTGCCCCGCGCGCAGAGCCAGCAGCTGCGCCATGTACGGGACGCCACGCGCGAGTTGCGCGATGCAAGACCGCGCTGGTTTCGGCAAATCGAGTCCTGCTTCCTCGCCGCGCGCGACGATCAGCTCGACTTCTGCGTGGCTGAGCAGTGGGAGCGCGATGCGGGCGACGCAGCGCTGGATCGACGGATGGCGTCCGAGCAATTGCTCAACGCTGTCGGAAACACCGATGATCATGAACGAGAGCGGCATGCCACGGTCGGAGCATTGCTTGATCATGTCGGCCATCGCTGTGCGGGTGTTCTCGTCCACCACGCGGTCGAACTCGTCGACGACGAACAAGAGCCGGGATCCGCGACGGAACTCGACCTGCGCAAGGATGTCGCCCAGCTGCACTGCGCGGGACGGCGGCGGGGTCGTCGCGTCGTCATGGGGATCGGGGCCGGCCGGGGGCGGAGTGCCGAACCATCGTGAGCCGCTGGACCACCGCGGCAGGTCTTGGAGGAGGCCGCGCGTGATCGCGTCGAAGTCGCTGTCGGCCGAGCAGATGTAGCGCGCGACGTCGAAAACGGCGGTGTCAGCGTGCGCCAAAGCGAGATTTGCGAGCGATGTCTTGCCGCGCCCCCGCTCGCCGTAAATGACGACGTGGGCACGCTCCTCAACCAGGGCCCGGATGATGCGGTCACGCTCAGCGTTGCGTCCGACAAAGGCTTCACCGCAGCGACCTTCCTGCGGGTAGAAGTTCTTCCTTGAAAGCGGTTGGGTCGGCGTGAAGATTTCGGCTAGGCGCTGCCGCGCGCGGATGTGGCCCGAGTGCCGAGCGGAAGCCGGATGCGGGTCCGTCGCGGCCCGCTCAGGGGCCGCCATCTGGAACTCCCGATCCGGAACACGAGCCAAGAAGTTCGACAAGCTTTGTAGCAAGCGCACGGATGCGTAATCCTCTATTGCGCAACGACCCGACTGGCAACCCAGCGTGTTGAAGTTGCGCCGGGAGAGAACAAAACCGCGGTTGTGAATACCTTTCGTCCGATTATTTGGTCCTCCGGCTACGCTATGGTTCGTCGCTGTGTTTCATCCGATGCTTTGTCCATCTTGGATTGATCCCGCACTTAATGAAACGAAGACCATTTAATCGAGTATGCTTGATCCGAGTTTTGACGGTTGCTAATATGTGTTTGCGCTCGCCACATGCGATGCGCTCAAGGGTTTTGCGGGGCGGCTGCGGGCGACAAGCCCTTGGCTCAACCCGGAGGAAGTCCTTTGATGAAGGGGTATGCGCCGGTGCTTGCGGCGCAAGGATCGTGTCCCCAGGCGTGGGGGGGGCTCTGCCGGGTCAGGCGGCGGTAGCCGGTGATCGGGCAACTCCGATGGTTTCTGGCGGACCCGAGTCGGCGCCATTGAAGTGCGCATCCCTGAGTTGCGGCGCGGCTCGCGTTCCCTGCCCTGCTGGAGCCCCATTGGCGGGCTGCGGGACTGTTTGAGCTTTTCGCTTAGGCGGTCAGCAGCAAGGTTCCTTGCGAGATCGTACGGAAAGGGCTCGCGCGTAGATCGCCATGATCCCTTCATGATTCCGCTCGGCCGTATAATGCTCCTCGAACTCCAGGCGCGCCGAGCGGCGCATCTGCGTCAGCCTCGGCGTATCGTGGAACAGTCGCTGGGCCACCTGGGCGAGCTCCAGCGCGTCCCCGGGCGTGAAGAGCAGTCCGGTGCGGCCCTCTTGGATCAACTCCGCCATCGCCCCCATCCTCGACGCGATCAGGGGTGTTCCTTTCGCGAAGGCTTCGGCCATGACGCGTGGGAAACCTTCGAACCACACCGAGGGCACGACGGCAAAGGCGGCCCCGCCCATCAGCCGGTACACCGAGTCCAGGGGAACGCTGCCCATCCACTGGATCGCTGGATCCCGCGCTGCCGCTTCCTTCACCTGCGGAGCCATCGGGCCGTCGCCGACGATGCGCAGCGGCACTTGGCCTCCGAGTTGCCGCCACGCCTCCAGCAGCGTTCCCAACCCCTTTTCGGCGGAGAGGCGTCCCACGAACATGGCGTATCCGCCGCCGCCGGTCCCTGGTCCCGGATCCGGGAATACAAAGTTGGACTTCACGACGACACGGTCAGCGGGAAGTCCCGCCGCCTCGAACTTCCGCCGCCCGAACTCGGTCAGGGCCACATAGACATCGACGGCGTTGCGCCAAGTTCCCGCAACTCGATGGGCGGCAAGCATCGCCGTGACGGTGGCGCTCGCCGCGAGATTGCCACGGTAGCATTTCCGCCAGACGCCCTGCCATGGAGCGAAGCTGCCGAGACAATCTTCGCAAACCTTTCCATCGCGGAGCAGAAGGGCGCCCGCACAGGTGAGACGGAAATTGTGCAATGTCTGGACGACCGCCGCGCCTTCCGCGCGAGCTGCGTAATAGGCCGAGGGCGACATCAACGGGAATGTATTGTGGAAGTGCACAATGTGTGCCCGACTTTCTCGGACCAGAGCGCGTAGCTCGAGATAAGAGGACCGGTTCCAGATCGTCCGGGCGACAAGCTCGGTGCGCGGCATCTGGTCGATTGCGTCATTGTGCAAGCAGTATCGAGTCACGTCATGGCCATGCTGCCGCAACATTGCAACTTCCGCAGCGACAACTTGGTCCTCGCCACCAGCTTGTTTATAGTAGTTGTGGGCCACAACCACGCGCATCGGGGTGTTATTCCACAAGCTCATATATTGGAGGCGAATGTGAATGGGGTGGCGCTTGGCTGCACCCACTTTCGGCGGGCTTGTAGACTCGCCACTTATTTACGCTTTTGCACCTCCCCTGCATAACCTCCCACCACGCGCGAAAACCGGTCAAGACGCCGCCATGCTGCTGCCGCTGAAGTGATCGGCGGGATGAGGGGTGGGGGTGAATGGGCGTCGGAAAGGGCGATGAAGGCGATGATCGGGATGCAGCACGAGCGAGGAGAGGGCGGATGAGTGGAGAGGGCGCGCAGGCCACGGTACCCAACGCCACCCAGCCCCGCTCGCCGTTGTGGAAAGCCTTCCATCGCTCGGGCCGGATGGCGCCCTACGCCCTCGATCCCGTGCTGAGGATCGCAAACGCGCTCCTCGGCCTGCTCATCCCGCTGCTATTGGGGCCGGCGGAGTTCGGCGTCTACGCCCTCGTGGTCACGCTATACGCATACGGGATCATCCTCGACTTCGGCTTGGCGCAACTCATCGATCGCCGCGTGCCGGCCCTGGTCGGGGCGGGCCGGCAGCTTGAACTCGCGCGCCTCGTCTCGGCGCTCCTCTGGCTCCGTCTTTGCATCGCCAGCACCGCGCTGGTGGGCGGCAGCCTGGTGCTCACTGGCCTGTCGATCGGGGGAATGCTCCCCTTCGGCTTGGCCTCCGGCGTCCTGTCGCTCGCCGCCGGACTGGCCTACATGGTGGCGCTCGGACCCCTTTCCGTGCATCGCGCCAAACTCCACCACCGCACCTTTAATCTCGGCAATTGTGCGTTGGGCGCTGTGCTGTTCGTGATGCGGACCGTCGGCCTACTTGCCGCCGGGGTGCTCGGCTGCTTCGCGGCCTTGGCGCTCGGGTACGGGTTGCTCGCGGCTCTGCTGCAATCGCGGATGCTGCCCGACCCGCGGCACCGCCCGACCCTACGACGCGCGGCAAGCCTCCTCGGGCAGGGGCTGCCACTCTTTCTCGTCGGCCTCGTTTGGGCCTTCTACATGACGGCCATCCGGTGGACGGTATCGCGTCTCGCGCCGCCGGAGGAGTTCGGGCAGTTCGCCTTCGGCGCGAATGTCGTCTACCTGCTGGTCGGTACCATCGGCTCGTTGTCCCAGTTCTACTACCCGAGGGCCGCGACCCGCTTCGCCGCCGGAGGCGCCTTCTCGATTTCCCGCACGCTGGCGTATGACCTCGGGCGGCTCGCCCTGGGCGCCGGCTTCGTCAGCGCGGTGGGCATCCTCTTGTGTGGCCCCTTCATCGGTTTCTTCTTGCATCGCTACGCCGATGCGGTGCCGGCGATGCAGACCTTGATCGCCGCCATACCGGCCCTGGCGGTGGCGAGTTGGCTGATGCCGCTGTTGCTCTCGACCTCGGTGGCGCAGCCCTGGCTTGAGGGGCTTGTCGTCTACCCGGCCGCGGTGGCCATCCTCGTCGTCACCGCCACGAACGGCTACCACCGGGCGGGCCCGACCGGTGCGGCATACGGGTTGGTCGCCAGCGCCCTGCCGCTACTCGCCGCTAAACTCTGGCTGCTGCGCAGGGCGCGGGTGATGAGCTGGGGCGTCGCGGCCGCGTTGCTGTCCATCAATGTCGCTGTCACGGCCGGTTTGTTGCTCTTGGCACTGAGGTGATGCTCGCCCGGCTGACACAGTGCGCCGCGAGTCGATCGGGAACTTCCGCCGAGGGACGCCCGCCGGCAGCGATACCCGAGAGCTGGGGGCTGAGCGCGAACTGCACGGACGATCCGTCAGTCGGGGTTCGGCGCGCGGGCGGCCGAGGCCGCGTGCCAGGGAAAAAAGGAGGGACATCCGAAGAGTGCCGCAACCAGGTACGACGGGGGCCGAGGGTGCCATCGGTCGGCTAAAGCCAGCAGGGCTTAGCGCATCCCGCCCCCTCACCAGCGCTTCTCGGAAAGTTCGGAGTCTACCCATGCGCGTCGCGCTCCTGACAAACTTCATACCTCCCTACCGCGTGCCACTCTTGGAAGCGCTGCGCGACCGCGTCGCCGAACTCCGGATCTTCATCTCGACACCGATGGAGAAGGACCGGGACTGGGCGATCGAATGGGGGAGTCTGGACGTGGTGGTGCAGCGGAACCTGTCCTTCCATCGACGCCATCGCGATCTCGACAAACCCATTTCTCGCCTCCGACACGGCGAAGAAACGATACATCTGCCTTATGACACGCTCCCCCAGCTCTGGCGGTACGGTCCAGACGTTGTGCTCTCCGGCCAGCTCGGCGCGCACAGCCTGCAGGCGGCTATGTACCGGCTCGGCCGACCGTCGACCAAGCTACTCATCTGGGGAACGGTGTCGGATTGGACCGAGCGCAACAGGGGGCCGGTGCGACGCGGGTTGCGACGTGCCCTTCTGCGCGTCGCTGATGGCGTACTCACGAATGGCGAGAGCGGCGCGCGCTACTTCGGCCGCTTCGGCGTCCCCGACCGGCGCATCTTCCGGGTCAGTCAGACGGTGCCCGTCGACATGTTCGCGCGAGCGCCGCGAAACCGTCCGCCCGACGCTCCTTTGCGGCTACTCCACGTCGGCAAGATCGTTGCCCTGAAGGGGGTGTTGGGCTTTATGAAGGTTCTGGCAGACCGGGCCAGACAGCATCCCGACCGTGTCCTGGAAATGTGGTGGGCGGGCAGAGGCGACCTGCAGCGGACACTAGAAGCGCTGGACCTGCCGCCGAATCTCACGCAGCGCTTCCTCGGCAGCCTGCCCTACAGCGATTTGCCGCCCGTCTACGCGCAATGCGACATCCTGGTCTTTCCAACGCTCGCCGACGAATGGGGGCTCGTTGTGAACGAGGCCATGGCGGCGGGGCTGCCCGTCCTCGGCAGCGTCTACAGTCAGGCCGTCGAGGAGTTGGTCACCGACGGAGAGACGGGCTGGATCTTCGACCCGTTGTCGGCGGCCTCCGAGGACGCAGCGCTCGAGCGCGCGCTCCGCACCGCGCCGGACAGCATCGCTGCCATGGGCGCGACTTCCCGGGTGCGAGTCGCCGCCCTGACCCCCGCTGCGGTGGCCGACCGGATTGTGCGGGCGATGACCGCTGTGCGGGCCGACGGCGAGCGGGCGCCCTGAAATGCGCGCGCCGTCTGGGAGGGGGGCCGGCCGGGCGACCTGATGAGCATCGAGTTGTCGATGGGGGCGCGGAGCACGGGACGGCGCCGCCGCTCGGCTGAAAGCTGATCTACCCGTAAGGCGTGTCAAACGACATCGAAAACCCGGCCACCTCCTCTACTCCGCCACGGTGGCGTCTGGAGCGATCTGCGTCGCCTTGAGCGGCCCGGACCGGCGCTTTTCGCGCAGGCGGTAGCTGTCGCCCCGGATGGCCGGCACGTGGCTGTGGTGCAGCAGCCGGTCGAGGATGGCGGTGGCGACCACGGGATCGCCGAGCACCACGCCCCGGTCGCCCACGGTCCGGTTGCTCGTCACCAGCACGCTGCCGCGCTCGTAGCGGCGGCTGACGAGCTGGAACAGCAGGTGCGCCGCCGTGGGTTCGAAGGGCAGGTAGCCGAACTCGTCCACGATCAGCAGGCGGTAGGTGTTGACCGCCCGGTGCAGCACCTCCTTCAGCCGCCCCTGGCGCTGCGCCGCCTCCAGCAGCGGCACCAGGTCGGCGGCGGCGGTGGACCGCACCTTCCAGCCGCGCTGGGCGGCGAGGTAGCCGAGGCCGGTCGCCGGATGATCCCCTACCGACCGCCAAGCCCGTTTTCGGGTCAGGCGGCGACTTCCGCATGGCATCGGCGCCGGGCGCTTCGGATCTCCGGGGGGACGGTATACCGCGCGGCGGCGATGGCCTCGCCGTCGGCGACGCTGACCGGCGCGCCATCCGTGTCGCGCAGCTCGTGGGCTCCGCCGGTGCGCGGCGCCTCGCCGATCCGGTCCACCAGCCGGGTGGCCACGGCGCACAGGGCCCGCTTGTGGTGGCGGCCCTTCCGGACCATCAGGCGCCAGTAGACCGCGGCGAGTTCCGGATCGGTCCGCCGCGCGGCGTCGGCGGCGAGGTGGAGCGCTCGCTTGATGCGGTTGTTGCCGGACCGGGTGATCGCCTGCCCTGGCCGGCCGGCCCCGCCGGACGAGCCGGTCCGCGGGAACAACCCGCAGAAGCCCCGGAGTTGGTGCAGGCCCGCGAACCGGCGCGCTTCGTGCAGCACACCGAGCACGAGCGGGGCGAGGGCGTCGCCGATACCGGGGATCGTGCGCAAGGCGTCGGACGGGTGGAGCTTGCCGTAGAGCGCCTCGATCTCGCGGCCGAGCCGGGAGAGCTGGCCCTCGGTCTGCAGGCGCCGAGACGACACTCCCCAAAGGTGCCGACGGAAATTTCCCCAGGTGAGCTGACGGGCTGACCTGGCGGGATCGACCCGGTCGGCCGGCCATGGGTCGCCGATGCTGCCGCCGTCCTGCACGGGAGCGGCGTCGGTGGTCCGACTTGGGGAGATCGTCATGATCCTTGACCTGCACCGGCAGGGCCTGCCGGTGTCCGCCATCGCCCGGCGGACGGGGCTCGACCGCAAGACCGTGCGCAAATACGTCGAGCGCGGCTTGGAGCCGCCGGTATACGGTCCGCGCCAGCCCCGGGCGACGCTGCTGGACCCGTTCAGCCGCTACCTGCGCGAGCGCGTCGCGGCCTTCCCCGAGCTGACCGGGCGGCGGCTGCACCGCGAGCTGCGCGACCTCGGCTACACGGGCGGCTACACCCGGGTGACCGACTTCCTGCGCGACATCCGGCCCGCCGCGGCGTCCGGCTTCGAGCGGCGCTTCGAGACCGCGCCCGGGCAGCAGGCGCAGGTCGACTTCGCCCAGTTCCGCACCGAGTTCACCGACGAGCCCGGCGTGGTCCGCATCGTCTGGCTGTTCTCGCTCGTGCTCGGGCACAGCCGGATGCTGTGGGCGCGCTTCGTCTTGCACCAGGACCTGCCGACGGTGCTCCGCTGCCACGCGGCGGCGTTCGAGGCGCTCGGCGGCGTGCCCGCCGAGATCCTGTACGACCGCATGCGCACCGCGGTCACCGGCGAGGACACGCGGGGGATCGCCTACAACCGGACCCTGCTCGAGTGCGCCCGCCACTACGGCTTCCTGCCCAAGGCGTGCCGGGCCTACCGGCCGCAAAGCAAGGGCAAGGTGGAGCGGCCGTTCCGCTACGTGCGCGAGGACTTCTTCCTCGCCCGCAGCTTCCGCGACCTCGACGACCTCAATGCCCAGCTCCGGCAGTGGCTGGACGAGGTGGCCAACACTCGGTTGCACGCGACCACCCGCCGCGTCGTCGCCGGGCACTTCGCCGAGGAGCGGCCCAGCCTCAAGCCGCTGCCGGCCGGCCCGTTCCTGGCCACGCTGCGCCTGGAGCGGCGGATCACCCGCGACGGCATGGTCTCGGTGGACGGCATCTCTACAGCGTGCCGGACAGCACGCGCCGCCGCGCCGTCGAGGTGCACCTGCTCGCCGACGAGCTGCGCGTCTTCGAGGAGAACCGGCTGGTCGCGAGCCACCCCGTGCTCGAGGGCAGCGGCCAGCGCCGGGTCGCCGGCGGCCACCGCCTCCCACGGCCGGCCGCGGGCAGCGCGGCGCCCCGCGATGACGCCGTCCTCCCCGCCCGCCCGGGCGAGACGGTCGCGCGCCGGCCGCTCGCGTTCTACGCCGCGGTCGCCCGGCGCCTGGCCGAGGAGGGCACCGGGCCATGAGGGGCGACGCTCCGGCACCCGCCACCCTGGACCGGGTGCGGCGCCACCTGGTCGGGCTGCGCATGCCGCGCGCGCTCGAGGTGCTCGACCATGTCGTGCGCCAGCTCGAGCGCGGCGAGATCGGCACGCTGGAGGCGATCGACGCCCTGCTCGCCGAGGAGCTGACCCTGCGCGAGGGGCGGCGGATCAAGGCGGCGCTGCAGATGGCGCGCCTGGGCGCGGTCAAGACGCTGTCCAGCTTCGACTTCTCGTTCCAGCCCTCGCTCGACCGCAGCCGGATCCTGGCGCTCGCCCAGCTGGACTTCGTCGGCCGGCACGAGGTGGTGCACCTGCTCGGGCCGCCCGGCACCGGCAAAAGCCACCTCGCCATCGCTCTCGGCGTCGAGGCGGTGCGCGCCGGGCACAGCGTCTACTTCGCCAGCCTCGCCGACATCGTCGCCTCGCTCGCCCGGGCCGAGCGGGAGGGGAGCCTGCGCGAGCGCATCCGGTTCCTGTGCCGGGCGTCGCTGCTGATCGTCGACGAGATCGGCTACCTGCCGATCACCCCGGGCAACGGCAACCTGTTCTTCCAGCTGGTCAACGCCCGCTACGAGCGCGGCGCCATGATCCTGACCTCGAACCGGGGCTTCGCCGAGTGGGGCGAGGTGTTCGGCGACGCCGTGGTCGCCACCGCGCTGCTGGACCGGCTGCTGCACCACGCCGTGGTGGTGCGGATCGAGGGCTCGAGCTACCGGCCGCGCCAGCACGTCGGCCTCGTGCCGGATACCCTGCGCAGCCCACCCGCGGCGGTCACGCCGATGCCGCCCCGCCGGCGAGGCCGGCCACCCAAGGCCAGGCCCGCCGAGCAGATCGCCAGCTGACCATACCCGGCCGACCGAGGAAATTCACCTCGGCACTTCTGGGGAGGATCAGGGCGGCGTTGACACGGTCGACCTCGGGCGCGACCTCGGGTTGCAGCCGCGGGAGGTCGACGGCCGCCCCGTGCAGACGTTGTGTTTCCGCCGCGGCCGCCTTGAGGCCGCCCACCAAGTTCTCGGCGAAGGGGCCGCCGTGGGGATGGTTGCCGCTGGCGCGCGCGGCGACGAACCGCAGCAGCGCCGCCTGCCGCATCCCGGCGATGCGCGCGGGGCCGAGCAGGTCATGCAGCACGGCGAGCGGCAGGCTGGTCCGGAAATCCGGCAGCACGGCCTCCACGGCGGGGCACGCCCAGCGCACCAAATGGAGCAGGCGGCGCTTGATGGCGGCGACCTCGTCCTCCAGGCGCTCACGTCGGCGCGTGAGGCGCTGCAACGCGCGCCGCTCGGCGTCGGGCACGTACACCGGGTCGGCGGGCGCGCCGCCGAACAGCGGGATGGCGCCGGCTGGACTTCCCCAGGAGAAGTGGAGAGCGCTCAGGTAAGGTCATGGGGACCTG
>NZ_BAAAFZ010000069.1:0-14094 GCF_039523795.1 Craurococcus roseus
CGCCGATCCGCCGCCGATCCGCCGCCGACCCTGCTCGCCGCGATCTACGACGCCGCCGCCGGCGGCGTGGAGGGCGCCTTGCCGGTGCCGCGCCCGTCCGGGCGCGCCGCGCTGGCCTTGCACGCGGTGCCGCTCTCGGGGCGCGCCGGCCGGGAGGAGGCGCCCCGCCCTGGCGTGCTGCTGCTGTTGAGCGACCCCGAGCGCGCCGCCCCGGACGCGGCGCTGCGGCACCGCCTCCGCGGGGTCTACCGCCTGACCGAAGCGGAGGCGGCGGTCGCCGCCCGCGCCGCGTGGGGCGTGGGGCTGCCGGAGGTCGCGCAGTCGCTCGGGCTCTCCGTGGCCACCGCCCGCACACATGCGCAGCGGGTGTTCAGCAAGGCCGGCGTCCGCGGCCAAGCCGAGCTGGCGCGTCAGGTCGAGCGCCTGGGCTTGCTGCGCGCGGGGCACGCGGAGTGAGCGGCCGCGGGGACGCCGGCTCCCGCGCCGCCGTTCAGGCGTCCGGCGCCCGGCGGCGCGTCCCGTCCGGTTCGCCCCGCGGCGCGTGCTCGGGCCGGCGCGCGCCGAACTCCGCCCGCCGCCCGCCGCCGTACCCGTGCAGCCTGAACGCCTCGGCGGCGCGGCGTTCCAGGTCTTGCAGGTGCGACAGCTCCGCGACGCGCGCCGCGACGGCGGGGTCGGGCCGCGACGGGCCGAGCAGGCGCGACAGGTCGAGCAGGCACCAGAGCTCGAAGGCCGGCATGCCGCGTTTCCGCGCGCGGGCGGCGGCGTCGCGGAGCAGGGTCTCGGCCTCCTCCGCCCGCCGCCCGCCGGCGTCGCGCGCGATCAACGCGCCGATCCGCATCGCTTCCGCCTCGAACCACAGCTCGCCGCCTTCGCGGACCATCCGCAGGGCGCGCGCGTGGAGCGCTTCGGCTTCGGAAAGGCGGCCGGTGCGGCGCCGCGCGTCAGCCAGGCTGGCGATGTAGCGGACGAGCCCGACGTTGTTGTTGGCTGCGTCGAAGGCCGCGATGGCCTGCTCCATGACGGCGCTCCCCTGCGCCAGGTCGCCCTGGCGGCACAGCGCCCAGCCGAAATGCGCCTCGCCGTGGGTGCGGAGAAAGCCGAGGCGGTGCTGCTCCGACAGCGCGATCAGGCGGCGCGCTTCGCGCATCTGGGCCTCGGAGGCGCCGAGGTGGCCGAACAGCCAGCAGGCGTGGCCGAGCACCAGGCCGAGGGAATACGGGTGGCGCAGCGCTTCGGCGGACCGCATCGCGCCCAGCATGGCCCGGACCGCTTCGTCCACCTCGCCGAGGCAGAACAGGGCGATGCCCAGCAGCGCGGCGCCGTGGACCCGGGCGTCCTGTCCGAAGGTCGAGATGTCCACGAACTCCTGGTCCGGCGGGTGGAGGCCGAGCGAGAACTCCAGCGACTCCCGCGCGCGCCGCGGCTCGCCCGAGGTGATCAGGGCCATGCCGAGGATGCGGTGGCCCACGACGCGGCCCGGCTCGTACCCCTTGCGCTCCGCGACGGAGACGAACAGCTCGGCCAGCGAGACCGCCTCGCGGATGCGGTGCCGCGCCAGGGAGATGGTGAACAGGCCGAACAGGAAGGGGAAGACCTGCTCCGTGGGCTCGCCGTCCATGCAGAGCTGCAGCCCGCGGCGGCAGCACGTGGCGAGCTCCGCGGACGACGTGCCGTGCAGCGCGGCGAGGGGGCCGATGAGCGACGCCTGCAGCTCGACCTCCAGCTGCCGGCGCAGCTCCGGCTCCGCCACGTGGTCTAGGAGCCGCAGCCCTTCGCGGATGTGCCCGACGGCTTCGGTGTGCGCCGAGCGGCGCGCCGCCGCGACGCCCGCCTCCAGCCACGCCCGGGCCGCGGCCGTGTGGTCGCCCGCGGCGGTGAGGTGGTGCGCGAGGATGCCGGGGAGCACCGGGCCCACGCTCTCGCCGCGGCGCAGCGCGTCGGCGATGCGGGCGTGCATCGCGCGCCGTTCGCTCCCGAGCATGGACTCGTAAGCCACGCGCTGGAGCAGGGCGTGGCGGAACTCGTACACGTCCTCCGCCCCGTCGCACCGGCGCCGCAGGATCTCCGCCTCCACCAGCGCGTCCAGCGCTTGCAGGACGGCGGGCCGCGGCAGGCCGAGGAGGTTGGCGAGCGGGCCCGGCGCGAAGGCCCTGCCGGCGCAGGCCGCGGCCTGCACGATGCCCCGCGTATCGCCCAGCCGGTCGAGGCGCTCGGACAGCATCTCGGCCAGGGTGAGCGGCAGCGCGGCCGCTTCCCCGGGGCCCGCCGCGGTCCCCGCCCCGCCCTTCCCGGCGCTCTGGTCGATGAGCGACAGGGTGAGCTGCTCCGCGAAGAGCGGGATGCCGTCCGCGGCCTCGGCGGCGCGCAGCAGCGTCCCGTCCGGCAGCGCCCGGGCGCCGGGCACCGCGCGCGCCAGTTCGAGGCAGTCGGTCAGCGGCAAGGGCTCCAGGCGGATCGTTGCGTCCGCCCGGAGCAGGCCGGCGTTCTCGGACGGCGACCGCAGGGTCAGCACGATGAGCAGCGGCTTCTCCGCGAAGCGCTCGGCGACGTGGGCGAGCAGCTCGGCCGAGGAGCGGTCGATCCAGTGGGCGTCCTCGACCCAGAGCAGCGTCGGCTGGTCGCCCATACCGCGTTCGAAGAGCGAGGCGAGCAGGGCGAACTGCTTCTGCTTGATGAGGGGCGACGGCGCGGCGTCGGCGGCGTCCGGCCCGGCGCCGGGGAGGCCGAGCAGCCCGGCCGCGATGTCCACCTCCTCCTCCGCCGCCGCGCGGCCGAAGGCGTGCAGGAACTTGGCGATCTTGGCGCGGCCGTGCGCCTTGGCCTCGTCCGCGGTCAAGCCGGTCCGCGACCAGAGCAGGCTGGCGGCGGGGTAGAGCGGCGTGTTGGCGAAGATCTCCAGGCAGTTCGCCTGCAACGTCCACGCGTCTTCGGCCTCCGCCCGCTCGCAGAGTTCCGCCACCAGCCGCGTCTTGCCCACGCCGGCCTCGCCTAGGATGTGCACGACCTTGCACCCGGCGCGGCGCTCGGCGAGCTCGCGCCATTGGCCGAGCAGCTCGCGCAGCGGCGCGTCGCGGCCCACCAAGCGGGTGGCGCCGCGCCGGGAACGGTTCCAGCCCCGGTCGGCGCCCGGCCGCGCCCGCAGGACGCGATGCACGAACACGACGCGGGAAAGGCCGCGTACTGTCCACGGGCCGAGCGGCTCGGTTTCGAACACGCCCTCCACCAGTTCAAGCGTCTCGCGGCTCACCACCACGGAGCCGTTCGGCGCCCCGGCCTGCAGGCGGGCCGCGAGGTTGATGGCCTCGCCGACCGCGCCGTGCCCGCCGGTGGCGGCTTCGGCGGGGTCCGGCCCGATCACCACCAAGCCGGTGTGCAGGCCGACCCGGGCGCACATAGGCGGGCGGGCGGGACCGCGTTGCGCCGCATGGCCGCCCAGGGCCGGCACGCGCTCGACCAGTTCCAACGCCGCCCGTATGCCGCGCTCGGCGTCCGTTTCGTGGGCAGCCGGGTAGCCGAAGAAGGCGAGCACGCCGTCGCCCTGGAAAGAGGCCAAGAAGCCGCCCCAGCGCTCGATGACGTCCGCCGCGAGCCGTTGGTAGCGCGCCTGGATGTCCCGGAGGTCCTCGACGTCCAGCCGCTCCGAGAGCGCCGTGTAGCCGGCGAGGTCGCAGAACAGGATCGTGGCGTACCGGCGCTCGACCATGGAATGCGTGGCCCCGACGACGCGTGCGCGCCCGGCGCCATGATGGCGCCGGGTCGCCGGCCTGTCCACGCTCCGTTCGCCGGTGAGCAGCGGCCCCGTCCCGTTCAGCCCGGTCCGCGCAGGCGCGTTTCGATCTCGGTCTGCAGCGCGTCCGGGCGGTGCAGGACGATGGCGCGCCGGCCGACCGTCAACAGGCCGGAGCGGGCCATCTCCGCCATCTCCCGCGACACCGTCTCGCGGCGCGTGCCGATGCGGGCGGCGAGCACGTGCTGCTGCGGCGGCGGGCTCAACGCGCGTTCGCCGCCGCCGCGGTCGCGCGACAAGCGGAGCAGTTCGGCCATCAGCCGCTGGCGCACCGGCAGGGCCATGAATTCGAGCAGCCTTTCGTCCTTGGCCCGCAGGCGCGACGCCAGCAGGCGCAGCAGCCGCCGCGCGGCGACCGGCGAGGCCAGCGCGGCGTCCATGAAGGCCGGCCCCGGCACCGCGCAGACGCGCGTGCGCTGGAGCGCGGTGACGTTGGCGGAGCGCGGGACGCCGTCGATCGCCGCCAACTCGCCGAAGAAGCTGCCCGCGCCGAGGTCGTTCAGGATCGCCTCGTAGCCGAGCGCCGTGCGCACCACGACGCGCACGGCGCCCTCGGCCACGAAGAACACCTCGTCCGTAGGATCGCCGGAGTCCACCACCACCTCGCCCGGCGCGTAGACTTGCCACCGGGCCCGCGCGGCGAGCGCGGCCAACGCCTCGTCCGGCACGCCGGCGAAGAAGGGCAGTTGGCGCAGCGAGGAAAGGCTGGCGATGCCCGTCGGCGGAGCCGCCGCTGGCGGCGGCGGCGCCGTTTGGCCGACCGGTCGATGCTGCTGCGTCCCGGGCCGGTCGCCGCGTGCCTGGAGGGTGGTGCTCGACATGGGCGGGTCCTCGGATTCCGAATGCATTCCACCACTTGCAAGGCGCGAAAGCATGTGCGCTGCGTCACTCCATGCCTCAATCTCGCCTTTGTGATGACAACAATGAGACAATATTCCGTAGCCGGAGCTTGAAATTCAACGCGTGAGCCGGGGCACAGCTTGGTGCCGCGGCGGACGGCATCCTCCCGGCATCGACGCGAACCGGGCCTCGTCCGGGGGCGTCCCGATCCTCTCCGGGAGACCGCCATGCCCCTCCGCACCCCCCTGCGCCATGAAAACAGCGCCCGCCACCGCCGCGCCGCGCCGGCCGCCCCCAGGGGCCTGTCCTGCCGCTTCCGCGCCGCGGCGGGCGCGCTCCGCCGCTGGTGGGCGGAAGAGCGGCACTACCGGCCGGAGCGCCACTACATGCGCGGCTGAAAGGCCCCCCGGAGCCTGGCGTCCAACTCCGCAGTGACCGATCGCACAGTCCGGGCGCCCGCCGCCAGGATAGCGTGTCCCGGTGCTGAAACGTTCCTGGCCGAACCGGCCGGCGCGGGAGGGAAGGGGGCAGGATGCCCGAGGCCGACACGGGATTCGACGCGGCTGCGACAGAGGCGCGGCTGCGCCTGCCCTTGGTCCCGCGCGAAGACGGCGTTTTCCGGTTGGGCTTGGTGCTCAACGGCACCGTCTCGGCGGGCGCCTGGACGGCGGGCGCGCTCGACTTCCTTGTCGAGGCGCTGGACCTCTGGGAAGACAAGAAGCGCGAGGACCGCGAGCGCGGCGACGGGCGCCCGACCGTGCCCGACCACGAAATGCGCCTCGGCGTGGTCGGCGGGGCGTCGGGCGGCGGCGTTTGCGCGGCGCTGCTCGCGCGCGCGGCCGGCTGGGACTTCCCCCACGCGACTGATGCCGGCGCCAAGTCCAACCGGTCCAACCCCTTCTGGCGCGCGTGGGTGGAAGAACTCGACATGGCGCGGATGCTGGACCCGTCCGACCTGTCCGCCCCCGGGTCGGTGCCGGCGTCGCTGTTGTCGGGCGCCGCGGTGGAGGCCGCGGCCGGTGTTGTCCTCGGGTGGCCGAACGGGGACATGCGGCCGCGCCGCCGCGCCTGGCTGGCCGACCCGCTCCGCGTCGCCCTCACCCTGACCAACCTGCGCGGCGTCCCGTACCGCATCGACTTCGGCCCAGACGGCGCCGGGCGCTCCCGGTCAAGCCACTACGTGGACCACGCCGACCACGCCCTCTTCGCCTTCCCCACCGGCGAAGGCGGCGGCGCGGACGGCGCCCCCGGCCTGCGCGGCGACGAGTGCCCGGTCCTCGGCCCCGCGGACTGGGAGCGCTTCTCGGAATTCACCAAGGCCACGTCCGCCTTCCCTGGCTGTTTCCCGGCCCGGCGCCTCCGCCGCCCCGTCGCCGACTACGATTGGCGCGGCGTCGTGCTGCCGGGCGAAAAGGGGCAGCCGCCGCGCATCGCGCTGCGCCGGCCGGCCTGGGACGCGCTCGATCCGCCGGTGCGGCGCGACCTTCCCTACGGCTTCGATTGTGTGGACGGAGGCGCGCTGAACAACCAGCCTGTGGAACTGGTGCGGACGGCGTTGTCCGGGCTCGGCGGTTCCAACCCGCGCGACCCGAAGGAGGCTGACGCCGCCGTGCTGCTGCTCGATCCCTGCGCCGCGGTGCCGCGCTGCGACCCGCCGCCGCCCGTGGAGCGCGACATGCTGGGCGTGCTGGGCGGGCTCGCCGCCGCCTGGATGGACCAGGGGCGCTTCGCCACCTCCGACCTCCTGCTGGCGTTGGACCCCGATGTGTCCAGCCGCTTCCTCCTCACCGCCCGGCGGGAACGCGACGGGAAGCAGCGCCACGGCGGCGCGGCGTTGGCGACCGGCGGCATGGGCGCCTTCCTGGGCTTCTTCGGCCGCGAGCTGCGCGTCCACGACTACCTGATGGGCCGCGAGAACTGCCGCTACTTCCTGATGCACGACTTCGTGCTGCACGAGGACAACCCGGTGTTCCGCGGCTTCGCCGCGCGCCACCCCGGCGTGGCGGAGGAATACCGCCCTTGCCCCGGCCACGGCGACTGGCTGCCGATCGTGCCGGTCGCGGAGCACCTGCGCGTGCCGCGGCTGCTGCCGCCTTGGCCGCGCGCGGCGGTCGACCCCGCGAACCTGTCCGAGCCGCTGGAAGAGCGCTTCGGGCTGCTGCTGCGCCGCCTGCTCGACCACCACGGGGTGGACATCCCGCTGGACGGGCTGCTGGTGGACTGGATCGCCGCGCGCAAGCTGGCGCGCGCGATGGAAGCGCGCTTGCGCGAAGCGCTGGAGAGCGGGGCGTTGAATTAGGGCCGACGTCCGGCCCAACCGCACCCCATCAGCGCCCGCCCACTCCGAACGCCCATTGCAGGGCGAAGGCGAGTTCGAAGCGCGGCGAGTCCCGGTTGGTCCCGACGCCCCCGGCCAGACCGAGCACCGTTCGCCCGTTGGGCAAGCGGTGGCGGATGCCTACCTGGACCAAGCTGAAATCCCGCTGCCCGCGCTCCTGCTGCTCCCTCGCGTAGGTGGCTACCAGCGCCGTGTCGTGCCTGACCGCCTGCCCGATAGAAGCGTTGACGAAGACGCGGTTCGGCCGCTCGCTCGGCAGCGGATCGATGCGCGCCACCCAACCCAGGTTCAGGTTGACGCCGAGCTGCAGCCCCCCGTCGCGCGCGAAGGTCTTGCCGAACAGCGCGGCGAGGTCGGCCTCATAGGCCGGCCTGCCGGGCCCGTAGATCATCCGCGCCCGCCCTTGGAAGGCGGCGGCCGGCACGGCGCCGTGCTCTTCGGCGAGCTGGTACAGCGCGCCGAGCACCGTCGCGCCGCCCCAGTTCGGCCCTTGGCTGCCGTCGTCGGCCGCGCCGGTCCTATCGGTGGCGAAGCCGAGCCTGCGGCGCACGTCGAGGTTGCCGTAATCGCCGATCTGGCCGAAGCGGAGCGAGAGCCTCCGCGCCACGCCGACCTCCAACTCCGTATCGATCCCCGCCGTGTTGCGGACGCGCCCGCGGCGCGAACGCGCGTAGGACCCGACGACGGCCAACTCGGCCTCGCCGGGCGGGGCGGCGATGGGGTCGGTGATCTCGAAGGGGTCGTCGGCCAGCGTGATCGGCTCTTCCTGGGCCGCCGCGCGCGGGGCGGCGGACAGGAGCAGCGGCGGCGTCAACAGGAAAGCGGCGAAGGCGGGCTGCAGAAGGCGGGGCACCGGGCCATCCTTACGGCGACTCCGGCGGCGCACCAAACGCGCGCTGCCGCCGTCCAACCGCGAACTCTCCGACCCGCGGCGCGGCGGGCGTCAGAACTGCCGCTCCCAGCTCACCGCGAAGCCGAAGTCGTTGCTCCGCCCTTCCAGCTTCTGCCGGAGCTGGCGCCATGCGAAGGTCAGCGACAGCCCCCGCAGCACGGGCGCGTCGGTCAACGACCCCAACGCGTAGGTGGCGCTGGCGGTGTGTTGGGAGCGCAGGCCGCGCTCGCCGCGCGGCGCGTCGGCCTCGCGGTTGCCCATCCAGGCGTACGACCAAGACCAAGCGTCGCGCCGCGCCTGGACGCCGGCGGTCAACCACTCGGCGCTGCGGCCGCGGAAGCCGCCCTCCCGATCCAGCCGGACCCACTCCGCCATCGGCGCGACGACGACGTCGCCGGGCAGCGCGAAGCTGCCGAAGGCGCCGGCCACATAACCTTGTTCGTTCGCGCCGCGCCCCACGGCCGTTGCGTCCTCGCCCGGCTCGCGTTCGGACCACGCGAGGGTGTAGCCGATCGGCCCGATCGGCGTGGGGACGCCGAAGCCGCCGAGCGAGAGCACCCGGCCGGCGAGGCCGGAGGCGTTGTCGGGGCTGCCGAGCCCGCGGCTGTTGCGCCAGAACAGGCGCGGGACCCGCTCCGGTATGCGGCCGACGAGGCTTGGATCGGCGCGCCGCTCGTCCGCCGCTTCGCCTTCGAACCAGCGCCGGGCGAACAGGCCGCCTGAGAGCACCGATCTGTCGGCGTGGAAGGCTTCGAATTGCAGGGTGTGCCTGCCGATCCGCTCCGCCGGGCCGATGAAGTCCGACAGGTAGAGCCTGGCGCCGAAGCCCAACTTCTCGGTCAACTCGTACTCGCGGGCGAAATCGGTGCCGTAGAGGCCGGGCCCGCGGTCCCACGCGAAGCCGAAGCGCGGGTGGAACTTGCCGCCGAAGAGTTCGAGGGGGCCGCCGGTCCAGGAAAGGTACAGCTCCTCCAGCCACGCCGTGTGGTCGCGCGCCGGCGGGTCCGGTGTGAAGCGCGGCGCCGATTCGAGGCGCGTGGCGCCCCGCAGCGCGAAGCCGTAGGGCACGAGCAGCCAGCCGGCGAGCAACTGCTCGGTGCCGCCGACGCCGTAGCGCGCGCGGCCGTCGCGCGGGCCGACGACGTCCAATTGCAGCTTGCCCTGCTGCAACCCGCCGAGAACGTAATCCTCGCCGCTGGGACGCGGCCATATGCGCTCCGGCCGGTCCGGCACACCCGGGCCGACGTTGCGCGTCTGCGACGCAGCGGGGGCGCCGGCCAGCGACGCCCCCAGCAGCCCCGCGGTGAGGCTGATCGGCGCTGCGGGCCGCCGGCGCATCAAACCTTCGCCGCCACTCCTTCCGCGAACTCCGTCACCAACTCGCGGATGCGCGCCGGGTCGGACTGCTCCATCACCCGCCGCGCGAAGCGGGCGCAGTCGCCGATCTCGAGCGCCCGCACCGCCTGCTTCACGCGCGGGATGGACCCCGCGTTCATCGAGAACGAACGGATGCCGAGGCCCAGCAGCAGCGGGACCAGCTTCGGGTTTCCCGCCATCTCGCCGCAAACGGAAACCGGCATCCGCAGGCGCAGCGCCGCTTCCGTGGCGAACTGCATCAGGCGCAGCACGGCGGGGTGCAGCGGGTCGTAGAGGTGGCTCACCTCCGCCTCCGCCCGGTCCACCGCGAGGGTGTACATGGCGAGGTCGTTGGTGCCGATGGCGAAGAAGTCCGCTTCCAGCGCGATGGCGTCGGCGGCGAGCGCGGCGCCGGGCGTCTCGATCATCACACCCACCTCGGGCAGCCGCTCCGGCAGCCGCTCGCCGCGGCGGCGCAGGCGGCGCGCCACGCGCTCCAGGATCTCGCGCGCCTGCTTCACCTCGGCCGGGTTCGTCACCAGCGGCAGCAGCACGCGGACGTTGCCGCGGTCGGCCACGCGCAGGATGGCGGCGAACTGCGCCTCAAGCAGTTCGGGCCGCTTCAGCAGCAGCCGCAGGCCGCGCAGCCCTAGCGCGGGGTTCGGCCCGCCGTGGGTCGGCGCGATGCCGGAGTTCTGCGCCTCCATGTCCTTCTCGCCGCCCCAGTCGAGCACGCGGATGGTGACGGGATCGTCGCCCATCGCCTCCACGATCTGGGTGTAGGCGGCAAGCTGCGCCTCCTCGCCAGGGAGGTCCTCGCGGTTCATGAACAGGAACTCGGTGCGGAGCAGCCCGATGCCCTGCGCGCCCGCCTGGGCGATCAGC
This sequence comes from Craurococcus roseus, assembly GCF_039523795.1. Taxonomy (NCBI): domain Bacteria; kingdom Pseudomonadati; phylum Pseudomonadota; class Alphaproteobacteria; order Acetobacterales; family Acetobacteraceae; genus Craurococcus; species Craurococcus roseus. Next base: position 10,102 of record NZ_BAAAFZ010000069.1, read on the forward strand.
GGCAGTTCGGCCGGGATCTCTAGGTTGGCCTGCAGCTCCACCGTCTCGCCGTCCGTGGTCACGGCCGGCAGGCGGCGGAGCTTGGCTAGCTTGGCGCGCTCCCGTGCGAAGGCCGCCAGCGACTCGCGCCCGCGCTCCAGCGCCGCCTCGCCCGGCCAGAGCACCACCGTCCCGGTCGTGCCGTCCAGCACCGCCGGCACGCCGCGCGCCGCGTCGTGGGTGAGGCCGGCGCAGCCCAGCACGGAGGGTATGCCGAGAGCGCGGAGCATGATGGCGGTGTGGCCGTCGGCGCCGCCCTCCTCGGTGGCGACGCCGGCGATCCGCGATGGGTCGAGCAGCGCGGCGTCGGCCGGCGTCAGCGCCTCGGCCACCAGGATGGAGCCCTCCGGCACGTCCTTCAGGGAGCGGAAGGGCGTGGCGGTGAGGTTGCGCATCAGGCGGCGCGCGATCTCCCGCACCTCGGCGGCGCGACGGTACAGTCCGCCCTTGTCGTCGTCCTTGGCGGCCAGGATGGCGGCGGCGATGCTTTCGGACTCGTCCAGCACCGCGGTTTCCGCGGCCAAGCGCTCGCTCTCGATCCGCTTGCGGGCGTTGCGCAGCAGCCGGGAGTTGCCGAGCATCATCACGTAGGCTTCGAGCAGCGGCGCCAGCTCGTGCTGCGCCTCGTCGGGCAGCAGCGCGAGCTTGCTCTTCAGCTTGCCGAGCTGCTTGCGGGACAGCGCGACGGCCTCCGCCAGCCGGGCGCGCTCGGCTTCCACCGCGTAGGCCGGGATGGTGCGGCGGGGCGTCTCCGCCGGCATCTCGGCGGTGTCGTAAAGCGGCCCGATGGCGACGCCAGGCGCGATGGGGATGCCCTGGAAGGCGGTCTCGCGCCCCTTGCGCGGCGGCCCTGCCGAGGCGTCGCGCTTGCCGCCGTCGCGGCGCGCGTGTTCGGACGATTTGGCCTCCAGCCGCTCAGTCCTCATGGAAGCCGGCCTCGACCAGCCCGGCCACCGCTTCCAACGCTTCCTTGGCGTCCCACCCGTCCGCCTCAATCGTGATCTCGCTGCCGACGCCAGCGCCCAGCATCATGAGGCCCATGATGGAGTTGGCCGGCACCGTTTCGCCATCCCGCGTGACGTTCACGCTGGATGAGAACCGCTCCGCCACCGACACCAGCTTGGCGGCGGCGCGGGCGTGGAGGCCGCGCGAATTGGTGATCCGCACCGAACGGCGGAGCGCCATGGGGGAGGCATCGGTGGCCGGGCCGGCGCCGGCTGCTTCGGGCCCGCCGCTCACGTCCCGCCGGTCCCGCCGCCGCCCTTGCCGTTCGGGACGGCGCCGTTGGTCGCCGCGCCGTTGACGGAGCAAGCCGGCGCGGCGCCGTTGGCGCCGTCCGCCTTGCAGCCCGTGGTGGAGATGTACTTGCGGCCGGCGGCGGCGGCGTGGTCCACCGCGTCGGCCAGCCGCTCGGAGCCGCGGATCTTCGCCAGCTTCACCAGGAGCGGCAGGTTGACGCCGGCGATGACGTCCACGTGCTCCTTGTCGGCGAGCGATGCGGCGAGATTGCAGGGGGTGCCGCCGAGGATGTCGGTGAGCACAACGACGCCGTCGCCCTGCTCGACGGATGCGATCCTGTCGCGGATCACTTGCCGGCAATCCTCGACGTCGTCGTCGGGGCCGATGCAGACGGTGGCGACCGCGCGCTGCGGGCCGACCACGTGCTCCATCGCAAGGCGGAGCTCCTCGGCCAAGCGGCCGTGGGTGACCAGGACTAGTCCGATCATGGGATGCGTGACAGGGCCTCCCGACCCTCTTGCTGGGCGGCGGGCGAACCTTCTGGGGCCGGCGCATCGCGCGGCCCGGCGCTACGGCCGGAAGGTGCCACGTCCCCTGTTCCGGGTGACAATTCGCGGTGGTTCGCGTCGGCTTGCCAGCCGGAGCGACGGAGATGGGCGGTCAAGCGCTCCGCCGCAAGGACCGACCTGTGCCTGCCCCCGGTGCAGCCGAGCGCCACCGTGAGGTACTTCTTGCCCTCCGCCACGTAGCGGGGCAAGAGCGGGTCGAGGAAGCCGGTCAGTCGCGCCCAAAAGGCCGGGAAATCCGGGTCCGCCTCCACGTGGGCGGCCACCGCCGCGTCCCGGCCGGTGAGCGGGCGCAGCGCCGGGTCGTAGTGCGGGTTGCGCAGGAAGCGCAGGTCGAACACCAGATCGGCGTCGCGCGGCAGCCCGCGCGGGAAGGCGAAGCTCTGCACCAGGATGGACAGGCCGGGGGCGCCGTCGGGACGGAACCGCCGCTCCACCAACCGGCGCAGCTCCGGCGAGGGCAGGTCCGTCGTGTCCATCACCAGGTCCGCGGCGTTCCGCAGCGGCTCCATCAACGCGCGCTCGTGGGCGATGCCGTCCTGCACGCGCCCGTTCGGCGCCAGCGGGTGCCGCCGGCGGGTTTCCGTGTAGCGGCGCAGCAGGGTGGCGTCCTCGGCCGTGGCGTAGACCAGGCTCACGGTGAGGTCCGGCCGCAGCCGCAGCCGCTCCACGGCGAGCAGCACCGTCCCCGGCGAGAAGCCGCGGGTGCGGGTGTCCACGCCGGCCGCGAGCGGCCGGTCACCGTCGCCCACCAACTCCTCCAGGGTGTGCAGCGGCGGGTTGTCCACCGTCTCGAAACCGAGATCCTCCAGCACTCGGAGGATGGAGGCCTTGCCCGCGCCCGACAGCCCGGTCACCAGCACGACCGGACGGGGCCGGGCGGGTCGTCGGGAGGGGGAAGTCACGCGAAGGCCCCCGCCCGTTGACGGACGCGGCCGACGGCGGCGTCCAACGCCAAGGCCACCTTCGCCGGGGCGGAAGGGCCTGCGTCCAGCGCCACCTCGGGCAGGGCCACTCCGTCGGGGCCGCGCCACAGGGCGGGGGAGGGCAGGCGCGGCACCGCTTCGGCCGAGACCAGCCGCACCGCCAGCCGCAGCACCGCGTCGCCGGGCACCGCCATCGGCAAGCCTTCGAAAATGCCCAACCCGCGCACCTCCAGCATGCCCCGCAGCGCCGCCGGGGCCTCAACGCGCAAGGCCGGCCCCTCGCTCCGCAACAGGCACTGGTCGTCGGCGATCAAATTCCAACCGCCCTGGATCAAGCGCAACGCGAGGTCGGACTTGCCGGACCCGGGCGGACCCAGGAGCAGCACGGCCTCCGCCCCACGGGCGACGCAACTGGCATGGAGCAGCATTCCTGCGCCACCGAAACGGTACAGCGGACCATGGCAGAAACCGCCGGCCGATCCAAGCACGCCGCGGTTGCGCCGATTTTTTGGACGTGCAACTCCCCGCGCGCCATGACGAACCCCGCCGCTTCCCGCGACTTGCCCGTGACCCGCGCCGACGTGGCCGCCGCGGCCGCCCGCATCGCCGGGCGCGTGCGCCGGACGCCGGTGCTGCGGCTGGCCGGGCCGGACCTCGGCCTGCCACACCCCGTCGCGCTGAAGCTCGAGCAGTTGCAGGTGGCGGGCAGCTTCAAACCCCGCGGCGCCTTCAACCGGATGCTCTCCGCCGGCGCCCTGCCCGCGGCCGGCGTGGTGGCGGCCTCCGGCGGCAACCACGGCGCGGCGGTCGCCTGCGCCGCGCGGGCGCTCGGCGTCCGAGCCGAGGTCTTCGTCCCTGAAATCTCCGCCGCGGCGAAGCGCGCGCTGATCGCCGGCTACGGCGCCAAGCTGGTGGTGGGCGGCGCGGCCTACGACGAGGCGCGGCTGGCGAGCGAGCGGCGCGCGGCCGAAACCGGCGCGCTGCTGGTCCACGCCTACGACCAGCCGGAGGTGTTGGCCGGGCAGGGCACGGTGGCGGCGGAGTTCGAGGAGGACGCGCCGGAGCTGACGCACCTCCTGGTGGCCGTGGGCGGCGGCGGGCTGATCGGCGGCATCGCCGCGTGGCACGCCGGCGGGCGCGGCGGCGCCGAGGTGGTCGCCGTGGAGCCGGAAGGCTGCCCCGCGCTGTCCGAAGCGCTGCGGGCCGGGCGCCCCGTGCCCCCG
>NZ_BAAAFZ010000069.1:14137-26437 GCF_039523795.1 Craurococcus roseus
CGCCCGGTGCCGGCGCCGGTCGGCGGCGCGGCCGCGGACTCGCTCGGCGCCCGCCAGATCGGCGCCTTGGCCTTCGCCGTGGCGCGGGAGCGCGTGGCGGCGTCGGTGCTGGTGCCGGACGCCGCGATCCGCGCCGCGCAACGCGCGCTGTGGGACGCGGCGCGCGTGGTGGCGGAGCCGGGCGGCGCGACGGCGCTCGCCGCGCTGCTCTGCGGGGCGTGGAAAGCGCCGGCCGGGGCGCGCGTCGGCGTCCTGGTGTGCGGCGGCAACTGCGACCCGGGCAGCGTCGCGGGGTAGGGCGGGGCACCGCCCCCGCTCTTCATCGCGCGTCGGCGGGCGCCAACCGGGGCGGCGGAGCGTCGCCAACGGCCGGCCCCGCTTCCGGCGCGCCGAGTTGGCCCTCCAAGCGCCGCAGCGGGAAGGTGCAGGCGAAGGCCAGCACCGCGGCGCCGAGGACCAGCAGCCCCGGCGCGTCCGCCCGCCCCGTGGCCCGCACCAGCCACGTCGCCGCCAGCGGCCCGAGCGCGCTGAAGATGACGGCGCCGAGGTTCATCGAGAACGCCACGCCGCTGAAGCGCACCCGCGTCGGGAACAGGTCGGCCAGGATCGCGGCGAAGGTGCCGTGCGTGAAGCAGGCCGACAGGCCGATCAGCGCGAACAGCCACGGCAGCGGCAGCGAGCGGTCCACCATGGCCGCGTAGGCCGGCATCGCGCCCGCCGCCAGCACCACGCAGCCGACCCGGAACACGAGCCGCCGCGGCACGATGTCCGCGACCCAGGTGGCCACCACCAGCGAAACGGAGGTGACGGCCACCGCCACGTTGATCGCGGTGGCGACCTGCGGCGGCGGGTAGCCGAGCGAGCGAGCGAGGTAGGCGCCGGTGTGGGCGAACAAGAGGCCGTTGAAGGCCGCCACGACGCCGGTGGCGCCGATGCCCGTCAGGATGCGGGCGCGGTGGTTGCGGAACAGGTCGGCCAGCGGGTCGCCGGGGTCGTTGCCGGAGGCCCGCAGACCCTCGACCCGCTCGCGCATCCGCAGGAAGTCCGGGCTCTCGGCCAGCGAGCGCCGCAGCCACCAGCTCGCCAAGCCGAGCACGCCGCCGAGGACGAAGGCCACGCGCCAGCCCCAGGCCGCCATCTGCCCGCCGTCCAGCGTCGCGTGCAGCGCCTGGCTGACGCCGGTGGCCAGCAGCACGCCGGAGGACACGCAGCCGAACACCAGCCCGCAGGCCAGCGTCGCCCGGTGCCGCGGCACCGATTCGACCGCGTAGGTCAAGGCCCCCGGCAACTCGCCGCCGAGGCAAAGGCCCTGCGCCACGCGCAGCAGCACGAAGGCCGCGGTGGCCGCGACGCCGGCCTGCTCGTAGGTCGGCATCAGCCCCATCAGGAGCGTCGCGCCCGACATCGCCAGCAGCGAGAGCAAGAAGGAGTGGCGCCGGCCCACCCGGTCCCCCTGCCGCCCGAACAGCAACCCGCCGATCGGCCGCGCCAGGTAGCCCACCGCGAACACCGCCAAGGTCTGCAATTGCGACACCAGCGGATCGCCGGCAGGGAAGAACGCCGCGCCGATGTAGGCGCCGAACACGCCGAACACCACGAAGTCGTAGAACTCCAGCGCGCCGCCGAGCGACGAAAGGAACACCACCCGCAGCGCCGCGCGGTCCACCCCGCGGCGCCCAGTCGCCGCCGCTGCCGCCTGCTCGCCCATGCCGTCGTCCTCCCCGTGCGGCGCGCCCCCGGCCGCTTCCGGCCGCGCCCCGCCGCCGTCCCGCGTCACGGCACGGCGCTGGCGCGGCGCGTGTCCCCGCCGCAAAATGCGGCCGTGACGCCCGAGCCCGGTTCCACCTTTTTCAAGTTCGTGCTGCTGGTGAACCTCGTCGCCCGCCCGTTCGCGCGCGTGCACGAGCGCGCGTACGGCCTGCGCCTGGCGGAGTGGCGCGTGCTGCGCGCCCTCGCCGCCCGCCCGCGCGGCGCCACAGCCGGCGAACTTGGCGAGGAACTCGGCATGGACAAGATGGCCGTCAGCCGCGCCGTGCGGGCGTTGGAAGCCGCCGGCCGGCTGGTGCGCCGCCCGGACCCGCGCGACGCCCGGCGCATGACCCTGGTGGCGAGCGATGCCGGGCGCGCGCTGGTGGACGCCATCGAACCCCAAGGCCGCGCCCGGGAAGCGGCGCTGCTGGCCGAACTCACCGAAGCCGAGCGGACGGCGCTGGACGCGCTGCTGGACCGGCTGGTCCGCCGCGCCCGCGCGCTGCCGGACCCCGACGCCACCGGCTAGAAGCCGTACGGGTCGGCGCGGCGGACGCCGCCGTCGAGCCACGACACCGGCCCGTCCGCCCAGGCGAGGAAGCGGACGCCGAACTCGCTCGACACCGTCGCCTCCGCCCCGGGCTCCAGGACCACGAAGCTGCCGCCGAGCGCCCGGAGGTCGCCCACCCGCACCTCGCCGCCGAGCACGAACCACTCCACGGGCGCGGAAAGGGCGTGCGCGGGGATGGCAGAGCCCGGCAGCAGGTGGAGCAGCGCGAGCCGCCGGTTCTCGCCGATGATCCGGTGGTCGAACACCAGCCGGCGTGTGAGGCCGCCGATGCCGGTGGCCAGCGCCGGCAGCGCGGCCACGTCGGTGACGATGTCGGGCGGCACCTCCGGCACCTATTCGTAACCAATGTTACGGCATTTCCGTCACGTACGCCAGCCGCCGGCCATGCGGCAGAAAGGCCGCCAATCGCCTTACCGCGAGTACAGCACCGCCAGCATCAACGACCCCAACGCGATCCGGTACCACCCGAAGGGCGCGAAGCCCGTGCGGCTGATCACCGCCAGCACCGTCCGCACCGTGACCAGCGCCACCAGGAAGGCGGTCAGGAAACCCACCGCGATCAGGTCGAAGCCTTCCGGCGTGATCTCGTCCCACGACTTGAACAGGCTGAACGCGGTCGCGGCCAGCATGGTCGGGATGGCCAGGATGAAGGAGAACTCCGCCGCCGTGCGCCGGTCCACTCCGATCAGCAGCGCGGCGATGATGGTGGCCCCCGACCGCGAGGTGCCGGGCACCATCGCCAGCACCTGCCCGAAGCCGATCAAGAGCGCCGCCAAAGGCCCGATCTCCGGCACGGACTCGATGGTCGGCTTGGGCCGTAGCCATTCGATCAGGATGATGACCACGCCGCCCACGATCAGCGCGACCGAGACCACGAACGGGTTGAACAGCCTTTCGGTGATCGTGCCGTGCAGGGTGGCGCCGATGACCATCGCGGGCAGGAAGGCCAGCAGGATGTTGGACACGTAGTCGCGCGCCCGCCCCGGCCGGCGCATCCCGCGCGCGAGGCTCCACAGCATCTTCCGGTAGATCCACACCACCGCGAGGATGGCGCCGAGCTGGATGGAGATCTCGAACGCCTTGCCCGGCGGGCCGCGGAAGCCGATCAGGTCGCCGATCAGGATCAGGTGCCCGGTGGAGGAGATGGGCAGGAATTCGGTCAGCCCCTCCACCACGCCCATCAGCAGGGCGGAAAACAACGCGACGGGGTCCATGGCGGGGAAGGGCTCCGGGTTCTGTCGGGCCGCGCGGCCGGCCGGCGGCGCGCGGGGGCGACGGACCGGGCCGGATGGGCCGACCCGTCCGGGGCCGTCCTATACCGGCGCCGCCGCTCCCCGGCCACCCGTCCGCGCGCCCGGGGCCGACCCGGCGCGCGGGTGTGGCCTCACTGCCGCTGCGCCGCCGCCGGGAAGGCGAAGTTGTCGAAGGAGTTCTCGGCGACGCGGAACCACTGGTACTGCTCGTCGCGGTAGGCGCGGTAGGCGGTCCAGATGCGGCGGAAGCGCTCGTTGCGGCTTCCCATCTCCTCGTAGAGCCCGTGGGCCTCGCGCCAGGCGGCCTGGAGGACCTCGCGCGGCCAGAAGCGGAGCTGCGCGCCGGCCGCGACCAGCCGGCGGAGCGCCTGCGGGTTCAGGTGGTCGTAGCGGGCCAGCATGTCGGAGTCCGCCTCGGCGCAGGCCACCTCCAGCGCCGCCTTGTAGGGCGCCGGCAGCGCCTCGAAGGCGCGCTGGTTGATGATCAGGTGCAGGTGCGCCCCGGCCTCCCAGAAGCCCGGCGCGTAGTAGTTGCGGGCGACGCGGACGAAGCCGAGCTTCTCGTCGTCGTGGGGCCCGACGAACTCCACCGCGTCCAGCGTGCCGCGCTCCAAGGACGGGTAGATGTCGGCCGCGGCAACCTGCGTCGGCACCGCGCCCAGCCGCTGGAACACCTGCCCGGCGAGACCGGCGATGCGGAACTTGAGGCCGCGCAGCTCCTCGATCGTCTTGATCTCGTTGCGGAACCAGCCGCCCATCTGCGCGCCGGTGTCGCCTGCCGGGAAGCCGACGAGGTTGTAGTCGCGGAACAGCTCCGCCGCGAGCTGGTCGCCGCCGCCGTGCTTCAGCCAGGCGAGGTTCTGCCGCGCGTTCAGGCCGAAGGGCAGCGCGGTGAAAAAGGCGAAGGCCGGGTCCTTGCCGATGTAGTAGTAGACCGGCGTGTGCCCTGCCTCGATGGTGCCCGCCTGCACCGCGTCCAGCACCTGCAACCCCGGCACCACCTCGCCCGCCGGGAAGAAGCGGATCTGGAAGCGGTTCTCCGTCAGCGCCGCCACGCGCTGCGCGAGGCGCTCGCCGGTCCCGAACAGCACGTCCAGGTTTCGCGGGAACGCCGAAGACAAACGCCAGCGCACCTCGGGGCTGGATTGGGCGACGGCGGGGGCGGCGAGGACGAGCGGCGCGGCGGCGGCGGTGCCGGCCGCTGCGGCGCCCAAGAGGGCGCGGCGGCGTTGCATCACTGGTGTCTCCCTTTCGGCGGCGCCGTGTGTAAGGCGGCGCGGGAAAAGCGGAAAGGGCGGCGGCGGCCTTGACCTTCCCACGATGGGAAGCCGTATGTAGGGAACCGGCGCCTGCGGTGGCGGCGCAACGGGTCAGGAGGTCCGGCGTGGAGAAGGGGCGGGCCGGTCAGGTACGGGGGCGCGCTGAACCGCCGGGCCGCGCGCCATGGTTCCTGCGGATCGCAGCGCGCCTTGTCATCGCCCTCGCCGTGCTCGCCTTGCCGGTCGCCTCCCCTCCGGCGATGGCCGGCGCCGGCGGCCGCGACCATCACCACGCGGTGGCGTCCGACTGCGACGCGGCCGGCCCTGCCGCCGCGACGCCCGCGTCCCATCGGGGAGGGCACCGGGACGGCGACGGGCACCACGCGCCCGCGACCGCCGCCGCGTGCTGCCCCGCGTCCCAATGCCCGGTGCCGCTCGGGGCCTTGCCGCCGACGCCGGCACGGGCCTCGCCGCTCGCGGGCGGTCGCGGCGCCGCTTTCGCCACCGGGCCGCGCCTCCAGGGCTTGGACGGCCCGCCCGCCCTGCCGCCGCCGCGCGCCGCCTCGACCGCCTGACGCCGGGAGCGCCAGCGGCGCGTTCCGGCATGGAGCGACACCGCACGCCCGCCCCGCCCGCCCGAGGCCACGCACGCGCCACCGGGTCGGGGCGGCATCGACAAGGACGAACGACGATGACCACCACACGCAACAACAACGCCGCGCGGCGCGCCCCGCCGCGTCGCTTCCTGGCCGCCACCGCTGCCGCCGCCGGGTTGGCGCTCGCCGCCACCCCGGCGCTGGCGTCCATCGAGGAGAACTACGCGGCCGGCGAGCCGCCGGTCACCTCCACCTGGTTCGCCCCGGTCTCGGACGCGGCGCAGCGCGCCGACCGCGACTACGTGGCCGGGATGCGCCCCCACCACGCGGGCGCGCTGTCCATGAGCCGCGAGTACCTGGCCGACCCCGGCCGGAGCAGCCCGCTGCTCCAGGCGCTGTCGCGCGCCATCGTCGCCAACCAGACCTTCGAGATCGGCATGCTCGACGAGGTCGGGCGCAACCTCGACCGGCCGCCGCTCCGGCTGCCCTTCGGCATCAGGCTGCAGCCGGTGGCGACGGAAGGCCTGACCGGGGCGCAGCGCTTCTTCAAGGAGCCGATCCCGTCCGAGGCCACCTACGCCGCCGGGCCGGTGAGCGAGCGCGACGTGCTCTTCGCCAAATCCATGATCATGCACCACGAAGGCGCGGTGGAGATGGCGCGCGGGTACCACGCGAACGCCGACGCGCGGAACGGCTACCTAGGCCTGATGAACGTGGACATCGTCACCGACCAGACGCAGGAGATCGCGCTGATGCGCCGGGTGGTCGCCGCCTACCCGGGCGACGCGAACCTGGTGCGGGTGGACCCGTCCATGGTCCACGGCATGGAAGGCATGAAGCACGGCGGCCACGCGGCGACGGCCGCCGCCCCCCCGGCAGCGCCCGCGCGCGCGGCGGCGGACGGCGGGCACGCCCACCGCCACGGCGGCGGCGATTACGCCGCCCACGGCCGGCACGGTGAACACCACCGCGCGCACCACGGCGGCAACGCCGCCCATGGCGGGCACGGCGGACACCACAGCGCCGGAGCCGCCCGGGCCGCCGCCCCGGAGGCCGCCGCGGCGAGGCCGCAACCCCGCCCGGCGCAGCGTCCCCGGCCGGCGGCGGCGCAGCGGACAGACGGCGGGACCGCCGCCGGGCGTGGCGGTCACCAGCACGGCGGCCACCACGGACACCACCATTGAAGCCACGGCGATCGCCTCGGCCCCTGCGGCCGGGGCGGCCGTCGGAGAACCGAGGAACCATGATCGGACTCGACTCGTGCGGGAGGCGGCGCGCGACCGCCGCCGCCGCCATCGCCCTCGCGGCGTGCGGCGCCACCGTCCGTTCCGCGCTCGCCCACGCGGACCTGCGCGCGTCCGAACCGGCCGAAGGCGCGGCGCTGCCCGCCTCGCCGGACCGTATCGCGCTCCTGTTCACCGAGCCGATGCGCGTCACCTCGCTCCGCCTGCTCGACGAGGCCGGGCAAGAGCGGCCGCTGCGCCGCGAAGGCCCGCGCACGGGCGCGGCCGCCGAAACGCGCGCCAGCCTGCCCGGCCCCCTGCCGCCCGGCGCCTACCGCATCGAGTACCGCGGCCTGTCCGCCGACGGTCACGTGGGCGGCGGGGCCGTGCGCTTCCGCGTGGGGAACGGCGGCGGCGCCCGTTGACGCCGGCCGCCCTGCTGGCGGGCGACCCGGGTGGCGGCGCCGCGTCGGCGATCGCCGTCCTGCTGCGGGCCGCCCACTACGCCGGCAGCCTGGGAGGGGCCGGGCTGGCCTTCTTCGCGCTGCTGTTCGGCGCGCGGCCGGAAGCGGCCGGCGACTCCGCCCGGCTGCGCCGATGGACGGTGGGCGCCGCCCTGTTCGGCCTCCTCGCCGGCGCCGGCCACCTCGCGGCGCAGGTCTGGGCGCTGACGGCCGGGGAAACGCTGGCGGATGCGGAGGTCTGGGGCGTGGTGCTCCTGTCGCGGGCAGGCGCGTCCCACGCCGTCTGCGCCGCCGGCCTGCTGCTCCTCGCGCTCGCCGCGGCGGCCCGGGCGCATCCGGCCGTCGCCGCGGCGGGCGGCGTCCTGGCTTGCGCGAGCTACGCCCTGGCCGGCCACGCCACCGAAGTCGAGCCGTGGCCCTTGGGGGCGGGCTTGGTGCTGCTCCACCTCCTGGCGGTCGCCTTCTGGATCGGCAGCCTGCCGCCGCTCGCCTGGGCCGCGCTGCGCGAGGGGGCCGCGGCGGCGCGGCTGGTGCGGGACTGGGCGCGCTCGGCCGCTTTCGCCGTGCCGGCGCTGATCGCGGCGGGGCTGCTGCTCGCCGCGCTGGTCGGGGGAGGGCCGGAGGGCCTCCTCTGCTCCCGCTACGGCGCGGCCCTGGCCGCGAAGCTCGCGCCGGTGTCGGCGCTGCTCGGCTTGGCCGCGTGGCACCGCTTCCGCTCCACGCCGGCGCTCGCCGCGGGCGCGCCCGGGGCGGGCCGCCGCTTGTCCCGTTCCATCGCGGCCGAAGCGGCGGTCGCCGTTCTCGTGCTCTGCGCCACGGCGCGGCTGGTCTCGACCCCGCCGCCGTGACGCCTCCCGCGCCGGGACGGGGCGCCTCCCGCTGTTGCCCGGCGGCCGGTTTGCCCGCAAGGCTGTCGGCGCAAGCGCCGTCCGAGCGCGCGGAGGAACAGGCATGGATCGTCGCAATCTCGTCGTGGGCGGGGCGGCCGCCGCCGCCGGTGGCGGCGCCCTGTTGGCGAGGCCCAACCTCGCCAACGCGCAAGGGGCGCCGCGCATCCGCTGGCGCTGCCCCAACAGCTTCCCCAAGACGCTGGACACGCTCTACGGCGCCGCCGAAATCGTGTCGCGCCGCGTGGCGGAGATGTCGGACGGCGCCTTCCAGATCCAGGTGTCCGGCCCCGGCGAGATCGTCCCCGGCTTGCAGATCCTGGACGCCGTTTCGCAAGGCTCGGTGGAGTGCGGCTTCACCTCCTCGCTCTTCTACTTCGGCAAGGACCCAAGCCTCGCCCTTTCCACCACCCTGCCCATGGGCATGCCCAGCCGGACCATGTTCGCATGGCTGCACTACGGCGGCGGGCGCGAGCAACTGCGCGACGTGTTCCGCGACCAGGGCGTCCATTGCATCCCCGCCGCCTGCACCGGCGCGCAGATGGGCGGCTGGCTGAAGCGGGAGATCCGCACGCCCGACGACATGAAGGGGCTCAAGTTCCGCATCGCCGGCCTGGGCGGGGCGGTGATGCAGAAGCTCGGCGCCGTGCCGCAGCAGATCGCGCCGAGCGACATCTACCCCGCGTTGGAGCGCGGCGTCATCGACGGCGCCGAGTACATCGGCCCCTACGACGACGAGAAGCTCGGCTTCGCCCGGATCGCGCGGTTCTACTACTACCCAGGCTTCCAGGAGGTCGCGCCCTCCACGGATTTCCTGGTGAACGCGCGCGCCTGGGACGCGCTGCCGGCGACCTACAAGGGCATGCTGGAATGCGCCGGCGTGGAAGCTTGGCACGCCACCGCGGCGAAGTACGACGTGCTGAACCCGCCGGCGCTGCGGCGGCTCATCGCGGCGGGCACGCAACTCCGCCCCTACCCGCGCGAGGTGATGGCGGCGCTCTACAAGGCCGCCCAGGAACTCTACGCCGAACTCGGCGAGCAGAACGCGCGCTTCAAGCGCATCCACGAGCACTGGGACAAGTTCCGCGTGGAGCAGGGCCAGTGGTTCCGGGTGGCCGAGGATTCGGCGACGAACTTCCTGGCGGCGGCTTCGGCGCCGCCGAGGTGAGGCGGGCGGGCCTGCCGGTGGACGGTGGAGGCCCGCGCCAGCGGCCCCGCCGGGCCATCGCCGCGCCGCGGACGCCGCGCCGGGAGCCGGAGGGGAGCGCGGCCCGTGGCGCTCGGGTGCCTGTCGGGATGGCGAAATAGATCCGCCCTCTATCCGCCCTCGGGGAGGTGAAAGGGGCCGCGTTGCCACGCACGCTTCAGCATCCGGCCCGGTTGGTGCCGCTGACCTTCCTCCTCGCCATGGCGCTGGGCACCTGCCTGTTGATGCTGCCGGCCGCCCGCGCCGGCGATGGCGCGGCCCCCTTCCTGACCGCGCTCTTCACCGCGACCTCGGCGGTGTGCGTCACCGGGCTGATCGTCGTGGACACGCCCAACTATTGGTCGGGCTTCGGCCTGGGGGTCATCCTGGCACTGTTCCAGGTGGGCGCCATAGGCATCATGAGCGGGGCCACGCTGCTCGGCCTCCTGGTCGCCCGGCGCCTGCGGCTCAGCACCCGCTTGGTGGCGCACGCGGAAACCCGCTCCCTGGCGTTGGGCGACGTGGCTGAAGTGCTGAAGCTGGTGGTGCTGGTCACGGTCGCCGTCGAGTTGGCGACGGCCGCGGCCCTGACGCTCCGCCTGCGCTTCGCCTACGGGGAGCCCTGGGCCGAAGCGGCCTGGAACGGGCTGTTCCTCGCGGCCTCCGGTTTCAGCAACGCCGGCTTCTCCACCTACTCCGACAGCCTGATGGGCTTCGCGCGCGACCCGCTCGTCCTCGTCCCGATCATGGCGGCGGCGGTCCTAGGCGGGATCGGCTTCCCGGTCCTCCACGACGTGCGCCGGAACCCGCTCCGGCCGGTCCGGTGGTCGCTGCACAGCAAGATGACCCTGTTCGGCACGGGGCTGCTCTTGTTCGGCGGGGCGGCCGCGGTGCTGGCCTACGAGTGGGGCAACCCGGCGACCCTCGGGCCGCTCGGCCCGGCGGACAAGCTGCTCGGCGCCGCCTTCCACTCCGCCATGACGCGGTCCACGGGGTTCAACGCCGTGGACACGGGGCGGATGGAACCGGGCAGCCTCGCCGTCACCTACGTCCTGATGATGGTCGGCGGCGGCAGCGCCAGCACCGCCGGGGGCGTGAAGGTGACGACCTTCCTCGTGCTCGGGCTGGTGGTCTGGGCGGAGATCCGCGGCGAGCCGGACGTCAGCGCCTTCGGGCGGAGCATCCCCAAGGAGGTCCAGCGGGAGGCGCTGACGATCGCCCTGCTGGCCATCGCCTTCGTCGGCTTGGCCACCCTCGCCCTGCTGACAGTCACCGACCTGCCGCTGGACGACGCGCTGTTCGAGACCGTTTCCGCCTTCGCCACCGTGGGGCTCTCCACCGGCGTCACCGCCGAGCTGGGGCCGGCCGGCCAAGGCATCGTCGTGGCCTTGATGTTCCTCGGCCGGGTCGGGACAATCACCGTCGCGACCGGCCTAGCGCTGCGATCCAGGCGGAGGCCGTACCGCTATCCGGAGGAGCGCCCCATCGTTGGCTAAAGCCCCGTCCCTCATCAGCAACAACGTCGCCGTGATCGGCCTCGGCCGGTTCGGCGGCGCCGTCGCCGAGACGCTCGTCCGCCTCGGGCACGACGTGCTCGGCATCGACGAGGACGCCGAGGTGGTGCAGTCCTGGGCTGACCGGCTCACCCACGTCGTCCAGGCGGACACGACGAGCAGCGACACGCTGCGGCGCCTCGGCGTGCGGGATTTCGACCGGGCCGTGGTGGGCATCGGCTCCGACATCGAAGCGAGCGTGCTCACCGTGCTGGCGCTCAGCGAACTAGGCGTGAACGACATCTGGGCGAAGGCGCTCAGCGAAAAGCACGGGCGCATCCTGGAGCGCACCGGCGCCCATCACGTGGTCTTCCCGGAGGTCGCAATGGGCCAGCGCGTCGCCCACCTGGTGACCGGCAAGATGATGGACTTCATCGAGTTCGACGACGGCTTCGCCATCGTCAAGACGCGCGCCCCGCGCGAGGCGGAGGGCAGGACGCTGGCCGATTGCGCCCTCCGCTCCAAGTACGGCGTCACCATCGTCGGGGTGAAGCGGCCGAAGACCGACTTCGCCTACGCCAGGCCCGAAACCGCGGTCCAGCAGGGCGACCTGCTCATCGTGTGCGGGCCCACGAAAACCGTGGAGGCGTTCGCCGCCGTCACCTGACCGCGCGCGGGCCCGCTGGCGTCCGCCCCCCCCAGGCCGGCCGGCCTCAAGCGAAGCGCAGCACCACCACCAGCGCCACTAGCATCTGCGCCACGTTGACGAGCACGGAAAGGCGGTGCGCCCGCGCGAAGCCCGCTTTCGCCCCCGCATCGCCGTTCTGGGCGGCGTCGGACATGGCGTTGATGCGCGGCATCAAGCCTTGGCGCAACCAAACGGTGCTGGCGGCGACCAGGCCCAGGCCCAGCGCGTCCGGCAGGCGGAGCGGCAGCAGGGCCAGCGCGCCCGTCGCGGCGGAAGCGATGACCCAAAGGTAGTAGGCCGGGAAGAGGCGGCGCACGAAGCGCCCGGCGGCGCCGGCCGGCAGCGCGGTGAAGACCAGCGGCGCGAGGACGGCGGCGAAGAAGGCCATGCCGCCGAGCAGCAGGGCGGCGGCGAGGAGCGCGACGGCGGAGAGGATCATGCGGCGGCGCAGATGGCCCCGCCGCCGGGGGCTGCCAAGGCTCCGCCGCGGCTTGGGGCGGGGCGCGAAGAAGCGCTTCCCATTTCATCGCTAAATTGTAATAGTTATCAAAGAAGATCGAAATTTGGGCGCTCGGCGCCGCCGGGCCGTGGCGGGGCGCCAGCGGCCGCGGCGGCGGTCGGGCCGGTTGGTTGGGGTGGCCGCGACCTATGGCATCAGCAGGCATGGCGTTCGCCGATGACGCGGCGGAGCGTACCGAGGGCGGCGCGAGGGTCGTCGCGCCCGACGCCCCGGACCCCCGGGTCCGCCAACTCGTGCGCGCCGCCGCGCACGCCGCGGACTGCGGAGCGGCCGTCTTCTACAAGGGCGCCGGTCCGGTGTTCAAAGCCGTGGCCGGCTTTGGCGCGCCCGACGCGCCCGGCGCCCTCCGCCTCCGCGGGGCGGCGTCCGGGGCCGCCGACGAGGACGCGGACGCCCTCGCCGCCGCGGGCC
>NZ_BAAAFZ010000069.1:26486-29842 GCF_039523795.1 Craurococcus roseus
GCCGCGGCGCTCGCCGGCGAGGACGGCCCGACCGCGCCTCCCTTCGTCGCGGCAGCGCGCGTCGTGGGCGACGGCGGCGCCGTGCGCGGCGTGCTCGTCGTGGCCGACCACCGCCCCGCGCGGGCGGCGGCCGGCCTCAGCGCGGCCCAGTTCTACGTGCTCCGCGCCCACGCGACGCAACTGGCCGCGCTGCTGGAGTTGCAGGAACTGCGCCGTGTGGCTTCGGCCGCCTGGGCGGGCGCGGAGCGCCTGCGCCTGCTCGAATCGGTCGCGGTCCACGCCAACGACGCGATCCTCATCACCGAAGCGGAGCCGATCGACCTCCCCGGCCCGCGCATCCTCTACTGCAACGCGGCCTTCACGCGGACCACCGGCTACGCCGAATCCGAAATCCTCGGCCGCACCCCGAGGCTCCTCCAAGGGCCGGGCACCGACCGCGCGGCGCTCGCGCGGCTGAACGCCGCGCTGGCGCGCTGGGAGCCGGTCGTGGCCGAGCTGCTGAATTACAAGAAGGACGGCTCGACCTTCTGGGTCGAACTCAGCATCGTGCCGGTGGCCGACGAGACCGGCTGGTTCACGCACTGGGTGTCGGTCCAGCGCGACGTCAGCGACAGGAAGGCGGCGGAGGAGACCGCGACCCGGGCCCGCATCGCCGAGGCCGAGGCGGAGGCGCTCCAGGCCGAGGTCAAGGAGCGCCGGCGCGTCGAGGAGCGGCAAACGCTGCTCGCGCGCGAGCTGGACCACCGGGCGAAGAACGCGCTCGCCGTGGTGCAGGCGGCCCTGCGACTGACGCCGCGCGACGACACTGAAGCCTTCGCCCGCGCCGTCGAGGGGCGCGTTTCGGCGCTCGCCCGCGCGCACACCCTCCTGTCGGAAGGGCGCTGGGACGGGGCGGAACTGGGGGCGCTGGCCGCGGGCGAGTTGGCCCCCTTCCTCGCGGACGGGCCGCGCGCGGAGCTGCGCGGGCCGCCCGTGTCGCTCGCGCCGGGCGCCGCGCAGGCGCTCTCCATGGCGCTGCACGAGCTGGCCACCAACGCCGTCAAGCACGGCGCGCTCTCCGCCCCGGGCGGCCGCGTTTCGCTGTCCTGGTCGGTGGACGGCGCGGCGGGGCTGTTGCGGCTGCGCTGGGAGGAGGCCGGCGGGCCGCCGCTGGCCGCGCCCCCCAAGCGCCGGGGCTTCGGCTCGCGCGTGCTGGAAGCGACGCTCCGCGTGCAACTCGGCGGCGCGGTGGCGCGGAACTGGGAAGGGCCGGGCCTGGTCTGCGAGGCGGCGTTGCCGCTGCCGAGGGTGTTGGCGGGCGTGGCCGCGCCGGCCGGCCCGCCGTGACCGGCGCCGCGCCGCCGCCCGCCCGGTAGCGCCGGGCCCGGCCCTTCCCCGGACCGTGCGCGCGCTCACCGCCGCGGCCGGGCGCATCCCGCAACCTCCGAAGCGGTGTTCGGAGGGCGCTGGCGGTGCGGTACGGCGATGCCCCGGAGGATGGCGACGGCGGGCTGCCCGTGCGGGCGGTCGTGGCCGGGCTCGCCGTCCTGCACGCCGCGGCGCTGGCCGTGGGGGTGTTCGACGGCGTGCCGCAGCCGGAGCGGCCGCGCGGGCTGGCCGCCGTCTCCGGCGCCGAGGCGGGGGAGCGCGGGGCGGCGCTCCCGCCGGGCTTGCGGCTGTGCTTCCACGGGCCCGGCGGCGAACTCATGGGGTTCGCCGCCGCCGCTGCGCCCTAGTAGCGGTACTGCTCGCTCTTGAACGGGCCCTGCTGGTCCACGCCGATGTAGGAAGCCTGGCGCGCGGAGAGCTTGGTGAGCTTAGCGCCGACCTTCTCCAGGTGCAGGGCGGCGACCTTCTCGTCCAGGCGCTTCGGCAGCGTGTAGACCTTGCGCTCGTACTGGGCGTTGTTGGTCCACAGCTCGATCTGGGCGAGCGTCTGGTTGGTGAAGCTGGCGGACATCACGAAGGACGGGTGGCCGGTGGCGTTGCCGAGATTCACCAGGCGGCCTTCGGACAAAAGGATGATGCGCTTGCCGCCGGGGAACTCGATCTCGTCCACCTGTGGCTTCACGTTGTCCCACTTGAAGTTCTTGAGCGCCGCGACTTGGATCTCGCTGTCGAAGTGGCCGATGTTGCAGACGATGGCGCGGTGCTTCATCGCGCGCATGTGGTCCACCGTGATGACGTCGACGTTGCCGGTGGCGGTGACGAAGATGTCGGCGCGCGGGGCGGCGTCTTCCATCGTCACCACCTCGTAGCCCTCCATAGACGCCTGGAGGGCGCAGATCGGGTCGGCCTCGCTGACCATGACGCGGCAGCCGGCGTTGCGGAGGGATGCCGCGCTGCCTTTGCCGACGTCGCCGAAGCCGGCGACCATGGCGACCTTGCCGGCCATCATCACGTCCGTGCCGCGGCGGATGGCGTCCACCAGGCTCTCGCGGCAGCCGTAGAGGTTGTCGAACTTCGATTTGGTGACGCTGTCGTTGACGTTGATCGCCGGGAAGAGCAGGCGGCCTTCCTTGGCCATCTGGTACAGGCGGTGGACTCCCGTCGTCGTCTCCTCGGAGACGCCCTTGATGGAAGAGGCGAGCTTGGCGAACCAGCCGGGCTTGCCCTTCAGCGTGTCTTTGATCAGTGCGAAGAACGCCTCTTCCTCCTCGTTGGAGGGGTCGTCCAGGAAGGCGGCGTCGCCCTGCTCGGCGCGGAGGCCGAGGTGGACCAGCAGCGTCATGTCGCCGCCGTCGTCCAGCAGGACGTTCGGCTCGCCGCCATCAGCCCACTCCAGGGTGCGCTTCACGTAGGACCAGTACTCGGGGAGCGTCTCGCCCTTCACCGCGAAAACCGGCGTGCCGGCGGCAGCGATGGCGGCGGCGGCGTGGTCCTGCGTCGAGAAGATGTTGCAGGAGGACCAGCGGACGTCGGCACCCAGCGCCTTGAGCGTCTCGATCAGCACGGCGGTCTGGATGGTCATGTGCAGGCAGCCGGCGACGCGGGCGCCCTTGAGCGGCTGCGATGGGCCGTACTCGCGCCGGACGGCCATGAGGCCGGGCATCTCGTCCTCGGCCATGGCGATCTCCTTCCGGCCCCAATCGGCCAGGGAGAGGTCCTTCACGACGTAATCGGCGGTGGCGGCAACGGCCATGGGTGGGCGTCCTCGGGTTCTGAATGCGGGCGCGCAATACCATGCCGTGGGGGGCGATGGCCAGCGTTTGCGGCGAGACATAAACATGTCTTTATGGCCGGACCTTGCGCGATCAGCGGGCGGGAGCGGGTCACGGCGGCGCCAGGTGGCGGGGGATGGAGAGCCGGCCGCCGGCGGTCTTGAGCAGCTCGCCGCAGAGGGCGAAGAAGCCCGGGCGGGGCATCAGGGCGCGGGC
>NZ_BAAAFZ010000070.1:0-26776 GCF_039523795.1 Craurococcus roseus
TTCGCCGCCGCCGCGCGGCTGACCTTGCGCCCCCGCGCGGACGAGGAGGACGACCGGCGCGGCCCGGCGCGCCGCCCGGGCAGCCTGCCGGCCGCGGCCAAGCGCACGCCCGCGGCCCCGGTCAAGAAGGGCCTGCCCGGCGCCGCCCGGCGCGACGGCGGCCGAATCGACGTGCAGGCGGCCATCGAGGGCGAGGACGAGCGCAGCCGCTCCATCGCGTCCCTCCGCCGCGCCCGCGAACGCGAACGGCGCCAGCAGGAGCTGGCCCGCCTGCGGTCCGGCACCGAAAAGGTCGTCCGCGACGTGGTGATCCCGGAGGCGATCACCGTGCAGGAGCTCGCCAACCGCATGGCCGCCCGCGGCGGCGAGGTGGTGAAGGCGCTGTTCCGCATGGGCGTCATGGCGACGCTGACCCAGACCATCGACGCCGACACGGCGGAGCTGGTGGTGCAGGAGTTCGGCCACCGCTCCCGGCGCGTGTCCGAGAGCGACGTCGAGCTCGGCCTGGAAGGCGAGACGGACGTCGAGACCGACCTGCAGCCGCGCCCGCCCGTGGTCACGATCATGGGCCACGTCGACCACGGCAAGACCTCGCTGCTGGACGCGTTGCGCCAGACCGACGTGGTCGCGCACGAGGCCGGCGGCATCACCCAGCACATCGGCGCCTACCAGGTGAAGGTGCCGTCGGGCGATCGCATCACCTTCATCGACACGCCGGGCCACGAGGCCTTCACCTCCATGCGCGCCCGCGGCGCCAGCGTGACCGACATGGTGGTGCTGGTGGTGGCGGCCGACGACGGCGTCATGCCGCAGACCGTCGAGGCGATCCGCCACGCCAAGGCGGCGAACGCGCCGATCATCGTCGCGGTGAACAAGATCGACAAGCCGGGCGTCCGGCCCGAGCGCGTGAAGCAGGAGCTGCTCCAGCACGACATCGTGGTGGAGTCGCTCGGCGGCGACACGCAGGAGATCGAGGTTTCTGCGACGCAGAAGACCAACCTCGACCGGCTGCTGGAGGCGATCACCCTCCAGGCGGAGGTGCTCGACCTCAAGGCCAACCCGGAGCGCGCCGCGGAGGGCACGGTGATCGAGAGCAAGCTCGACCGCGGCCGCGGGCCGGTGGCGACCGTGCTGGTGCAGAAGGGCACGCTGCGGCAGGGCGACATCGTGGTGGCCGGCACCGAATGGGGCCGTGTGCGCGCGATGCTCGACGACAAGGGCCGCCAGCTCAAGGAGGCCGACCCGAGCCTGCCGGTGGAGATCCTCGGCCTGTCCGGCGTGCCCGGCGCGGGCGAGAACTTCGTCGCCGTGGAGGACGAGGGCCGGGCGCGCGAGATCTCCGAGTACCGCCAGCGCCGCGCGCGGGAGAAGGCCTCGGCCGCCGCCGGGGCCGGGCGCGGGACGCTGTCCGACATGCTGGCCCGCATCCAGGCGGGCGAGCAGAAGGAGGTGGCCGTGCTCGTCAAGGCAGACGTGCAGGGCAGCGCGGAGGCGATCAACGCCACGCTGGGCAAGCTCGGCAACGAGGAGGTGCGGGTCCGCGTGCTGCACAGCGCGGTGGGCCAGATCACCGAGAGCGACGTCCAGCTCGCCAAGGCGTCGGACGCGGTGGTGGTCGCGTTCAACGTCCGCGCCACGTCGCAGGCACGGGACTTGGCGCAGCGCGAGGGCGTCGACATCCGGTACTACTCGATCATCTACGAGGTCTCGGACGACATCGAGAAGCTGTACAAGGGTCGCCTCGCCCCGGTGCAACGCGAGAAGTTCCTGGGCTACGCGCAGATCCTGCAGGTGTTCGAGGTCAAGCGGCTGGGCAAGATCGCCGGCTGCCGCGTGACGGAGGGCGTGGTGAAGCGCGGCGCCGGGGTGCGGCTGCTCCGCGACGGCGTGGTGATCCACACCGGCGAGCTGTCGACGCTGCGGCGCTTCAAGGACGACGTGCGCGAGGTCCAGAACGGCTACGAGTGCGGCATGTCCTTCGCCAACTACGACGACATCCGCGTGGACGACCAGATCGAGTGCTACGAGACCGAGACGGTGGCGGCGGCGTAACCCGCCCCGCCTCCGGGCGTTGTTTCCGGGGCGCGGCGCCGAGAGACGGGCGCCGCGCCCCTTCCATTTCAGCGGGGTTCCACACCCATGCCCAAGCCAAGGCACCACGCCGGCGGAGACGCCGCCGGCCCCTCCCAACGGCAATTGCGGGTCGCGGAGGAGGTGCGACACGCCCTGTCCGCCGTCTTCGCGCGCGCCGACTTCCGCGACCCGGACCTCGCCGGCCTGCACGTGACGGTGACGGAGGTGCGCGCCTCCCCCGACCTCAAGCACATGACCGCCTTCGTCAGCGGGCTGGGCAAGGACCTCACGCCCGAGCAGCTCAAGGCGCTGAAGCGCGCGGCGCCCTTCCTGCGCGGGCAGGTGGCCAAGGCGGTGCGGCTCCGCGCGGCCCCGGACCTCCACTTCCAGGTCGACACCTCGCTCGGTTACGCCATGCGGATCGACGAGGCGCTGCGCCGGCCGGAGGTGGCACGCGACCTCGGGCCGCGGGACGACGACGCGGCGGCGCCCGCGGAGGACTCGCCGTGAGCCAGCGCCACCACCGGCAACGGCACCGCAAGCCGCGCGGCCGGCCACTGGACGGCTGGCTGATCGTGGACAAGCCCTCCGGCATCGGTTCGACCGAGGTGGTCGCGCGCGTCAAGCGCGCCTTCGACGCGCAGAAGGCGGGCCACGGCGGCACGCTCGACCCGCTGGCGACGGGCGTGCTCCCGGTGGCGCTGGGCGCCGCCACCAAGACCGTGCCCTACGTGATGGACGGCACCAAATGGTACCGCTTCACGCTCCGCTTCGGCGAAGCGCGGGACACGGACGACGCCGACGGGCAGGTGACGGCCACCAACGAGGCCCGGCCCACGGACGAGGCGATCCGCGCTGCCCTGCCGTCCTTCACCGGCGACATCATGCAGGTGCCTCCGGTCTACTCCGCCATCAAGCTCGGCGGCGAGCGCGCCTATGATCTCGCGCGCGAGGGCCACGCGGTCGAGTTGCAGCCCCGCCCCGCCCGCGTGGACCGTTTCGAGTTGGAGGGGCGGCCGGACGCGGACCACGCGGTGTTCCTGGTCGAGAGCGGCAAGGGCGTTTACATGCGCTCCCTCGCCCGCGACCTAGCCCTGGCGCTCGGGACGGTCGGCCACATCGCGGCGCTCCGGCGGATGCGGGTGGGGCCGTTCCGGGAGGAGCACGCGATCCCCCTGGACAACCTCGCCGCTTCCGGCGATACGCCGCGCTCTTCCCCGGACCTCCTGCTCCCCGTCACGACCGCGCTGGCCGACATCCCGGCGCTGGCCCTGGCGGAAGCGGAGGCCGCGCGGCTCGGCTTCGGCCAGGCGATCAGCCTGGTGGAGCTCATGGGCCGCGTTCCTGACGCCGCCGACCCCGACGGGGGATTGGTGCGCGCGATGGCGGGGGAGCGGTTCGTGGGGCTCTGCCGCCTGGAGTCCGGCTTGCTGAAGCCGGAACGCCTGATGGCCGCGGCGCCCGGCGGGCCGGTGGACGAACCGCCGCCGACGCCCTGACCGGGCCGCGGCCAACAGGAGAACAACCCGATGTCGATCACAGCGGAGCGTCGCACGACGCTCATCGGCGAGTACGCCACCAAGCCCGGCGACACCGGCAGCCCCGAGGTCCAGGTCGCGCTCCTGAGCGAGCGCATCTCGAACCTGACCGAGCACCTCAAGACCCACGCCAAGGACTTCCACAGCCGGCGCGGCTTGCTGGTGCTGGTGGGCCAGCGGCGCGGCCTGCTGGATTACCTGAAGAAGAAGGACCAAGCCCGGTACGAGGGCCTGATCGGCCGCCTGGGCCTGCGCCGCTGAAGATCGGCTCCAAGCGGCGCGGCCGGATCGCTTAGAAGGCGATATACTCGCTTTGTAAAAACTAATATGTTGAGCGGAATGGCACGTTCCGCTCAATCTTCGGTCGCGTGGGCGGCTCCAATCCCGGCCCCCGCCACCTTGCTGGTGGTGGCGCTGGTCGGCTTGGTGGTGGCCAGGCACGTCATGGACGCTTTGGCCGCCGGTGGCTTCTTCGCCACGGGGCTGCTGGTCGACTCGGACTCCTGGACGCGCGTCCAGCGCGTGCTCGACCTGCGGCAGGGCGCCGGCTGGTTCGACGAGACCGTCCTTCGCCTCGACGCGCCATCGGGCCTGTCCCTGCACTGGACGCGCCTCCTCGACGTCATGATCCTGCTGCCTGCCTTGGCGCTGGAGAGCGCGCTCGGGCTCGCGCCGCGGGACGCCGTGCTGCTCGCGGGCGCTTGGGTCTGCCCCGTGCTGCACGGCGCCTGCGTCGCCGCCGCCGTCCACGCGGCGCGCGCGCTCTGGACCGGAACGGGGCCGGTGCTGGCGGGCCTGCTCGTGGCCGGCAACCCGGTTGTCGGCGGCTACAGCGGCTTCGGCCGGGCCGACCACCACACGCTGATCCTCTTGGCCGAACTGCTGGCGCTGGGCGCCGCCGTGCGGGCGGCGGCGTGGCCGGCGGACGCGCGCGGGGCGGCGTGGCGGGCCGGCGCCTTCGGTGGTTTGGGCGTGTGGGTCAGCCCCGAAGCGCTGCTCGTCGCCGCGCCGGTGCTGGCCGGCTTCGGCGTGCTCTGGGTGGCGGAGGGGGCGCGGGGCCTGCCGCCCGGTGGCGCCGCCGCGCAAGGCCTGCGCGCTTCGCTCGGCTTCACGCTGGCCGTGGCGGCGGGCGTTTTGTGCGAGCACCCGCCGTCCGGCTGGCTGGGCGGCGAGTACGACAAGGTTTCGGCCCAGCATGTCCTGATCGGGGCGCTGGCCGCGGCGGTGTTCGGCGCCGCAAGGCGCGTCGCCGGCGGCCCCGCCCGCCGAGCGGCGATGGGCGGGGCGGCGGCGGCCGTCGCGGCGGGCGTTCTGCTCCTCCTCCGGCCCCACGCGCTGAACGCTTCGCTGGCCAGTGTCGACCACGGCGCCGCCCGCTTCATTTCCATGGTGTCGGAGATGCGGCCGGTCGACCTTTCCCCGGTCAGCGGCCTGTTGGGCGACGCGCCGGTGGCGCTGGCCGCCACGCCGGCGGCGCTGCTGGTCCTCGCGCTCGCGGCGCCCGGGTGGCGGCGGGAGGGGAGGTTGGCCGCGGCGGTGCCGCTCGGGCTCGCGCTCGCCGCGACGCTGCCAGCCACCCTGCTGCACCGGCGTTTTGCCTTGGACCTGGCGGCGCCGGCGTGCCTGCTCGCGGCGGGGCTGCCGGTGCTGGCGCTCGGCCTGCGGCGGCCCGAGCTGCGCCCGGCCATGGCCCTTCTCGGCATGGCCGTCGCCTTCGGGACGCCGCTCCTCGCCCTGCTCGGGGCCGCGGTGGCGCCGGCCAGGGATGCGTCCCAAAGCGTCGCGTTCCGAGAAGAGTGCGGGGCAACGGCCTTGGCGGCGACGGGCCGGCGCGACCGATCGACGGTCGCTCCCGGATCCGCCGACCCCGTGTTGTTGGCGAACACCATCAACACGGGACCGGAACTGGCTTGGCGGACCCCGTTCAGGCTCGTCGGCGCGCCCTACCACCGCGGCGGCGGCGCGATCACGGACACCTTCGCGTTCTTCGACGCGACGGACGACGCCGCGGCCCGCGCGATCGCGGAACGGCGGCGGGCCTCGCTGGTCCTGCTTTGCGCGCCGTGGCCGAACGAGGAAGCCGCGGCGGCTTCCCTCCTCTGGCGGCTGCGTCGCGGCGAGGCGCCGGAGTGGATGGCGCCGGTGGACCTGCCCGGCGCGCCCGCGGGCGTGCGGCTCTTCGAGGTGCGGCCGCCGCGCCCCGACGCCGCCGGAACCCAGGCGCCCTCACCCGGCGGGTGAACTTCGCCGCCTTGGCTCTGGCAATCCGCCCCCGCATGGGTCATATGTCTGCCGGGGCGCGTTCCGAGGCGCGCCCCCGCCCCGCGCTCGTGGCGGTTTGACGGCAGAACGCCGCGTCCCGACAGGCATTGCGACGGCGTTTCCGGCCACATGGGTTCTTTGTCCGGGTGGCGGCTCCCGCCAGCACGGACATTGCAGCGGGACCAGTCCCAATCCATGCCGCCCGAAACGCCGAGCTCCTGCCCCATCGGGTTGGTGGGCTCGCGTCTGGCACTCCGCCGCGTCGCAACCGGACGATTTCGTCCGGTCCCTGCACACCGCCGGCCCCGCCGAACGGGCCCGGCCTGGACCGCCGCGCGATCGGGCAAGGAAGGCCCGCCGGCGTCCCGAAAAGGAACGACGCATGTTCGACAACTACTTCCGCAAGGACATTTCCTGGGGCGGCCAGCTCCTGACCTTGGAGACGGGCAAGGTCGCCCGCCAGGCCGACGGCGCGGTGATGGCGCGCCTGGGCGACACCATCGTGCTTTGCACGGTGGTCGGCTCCCGCTCGGTGAAGCCGGGCCAAGACTTCTTCCCGCTCACCGTGAACTACCAGGAGAAGGCCTTCGCCGCGGGCAAGATCCCCGGCGGCTTCTTCAAGCGCGAAGGGCGCCCGTCCGAGAACGAGACGCTGGTGTCGCGCCTGATCGACCGGCCGATCCGCCCGCTCTTCCCCGAGGGCTTCCGCAACGAGGTCCAGGTCATCGCCACCGTGCTCAGCCACGACCTGGAGAACGACCCCGACGTGGTCGCCATGGTCGGCTGCTCCGCGGCGCTGACCCTTTCCGGCATCCCGTTCTTCGGCCCGGTCGGCGGCGCGCGCGTCGGGTACATCGACGGCCAGTACGTGCTGAACCCGACCGCCGCGCAGCGCAAGCAGAGCGCGCTCGACCTCATGGTGGCCGGCACCCAGGAAGGCGTGCTGATGGTGGAATCCGAAGCGCACGAGCTCCCGGAGGACATCATGCTGGGCGCCGTGACCTTCGGCCACCAAGGCTTCCAGCCGGTCATCCAGGGCATCATCGAGTTGGCCGAGCGCGCCGCCAAGGAGCCGTGGAACCTGCCCGAGCCGTCCGACGCCGTGTCGGCGCTGAAGGCGCGCATCGCCGAGCTGGGCCGCGGGCCGCTCGCCGAGGCGTACAAGGAGACGCAGAAGCTGCTGCGGCAGGAGAAGGTGGCCGCCGCCAAGAAGGCCGTGGTGGAGCAGCTCACGGCCGAGGGCGTCGAGACGGAGGGCGCCAAGGCGCTCCTCAAGGAGCTCGAGGCCGACGTGGTGCGCAACGCCATCCTGGACACCGGCACCCGCATCGACGGGCGCGACACCAAGACCGTCCGGCCGATCGTGGCCGAGGTCGGCGTGCTGCCCCGCGCGCACGGCTCCGCGCTGTTCACCCGCGGCGAGACCCAGGCCTTCTGCGTGGCGACGCTGGGCACCGGGCAGGACGAGCAGATCATCGACGCGCTGGCGGGCGAGTACCGCGAGGCGTTCATGCTGCACTACAACTTCCCGCCCTACAGCGTCGGCGAGACCGGCCGCATGGGCTCGCCCGGCCGCCGCGAGATCGGGCACGGCAAGCTCGCGTGGCGCGCCCTCCGGCCGCTGCTGCCGGAGAAGGAGAAGTTCCCGTACACGATGCGCGTCGTCTCGGAGATCACCGAGTCCAACGGCTCGTCCTCCATGGCGACGGTGTGCGGCACCTCCTTGGCGCTGATGGACGCGGGCGCGCCGCTGAAGCGCCCCTGCGCCGGCATCGCCATGGGCCTGATCAAGGAGGACCGCGGCTTCGCCGTGCTGTCCGACATCCTCGGCGACGAGGACCACCTCGGCGACATGGACTTCAAGGTGGCCGGCACGGAGCAGGGCGTGACTTCGCTCCAGATGGACATCAAGATCACCTCCATCACGCCGGAGATCATGAAGATCGCGCTGGAGCAGGCGCGCGAAGGGCGGCTGCACATCCTGGGCGAGATGGCCAAGGGCCTGACCGGGGCGCGCGGCGAGGTGGCGGCC
This sequence comes from Craurococcus roseus, assembly GCF_039523795.1. Classification (NCBI taxonomy): domain Bacteria; kingdom Pseudomonadati; phylum Pseudomonadota; class Alphaproteobacteria; order Acetobacterales; family Acetobacteraceae; genus Craurococcus; species Craurococcus roseus. Next base: position 7,906 of record NZ_BAAAFZ010000070.1, read on the forward strand.
ACCGCGCCGCGCATCACCGTCATCAACGTGCCCAAGGAGAAGATCCGCGACGTCATCGGCTCCGGCGGCAAGGTGATCCGCGAGATCACCGAGCAGACCGGCACCAAGGTGGACATCGAGGACGACGGCACCATCAAGGTCGCCGCCACCTCGCCGGAAGCCGCGCAAAAGGCGATCGACTGGATACGCGGCATCGTCGCCGAGCCGGAGATGGGCGCGATCTACAACGGCAAAGTGGTCAAAACCGCCGAGTTCGGCGCCTTCGTCAATTTCCTCGGCGCCCGCGACGGGCTGGTCCACATCTCCGAGCTGGCGCAGGAGCGCGTGAACCGCACGAACGACGTGGTGAACGTGGGCGACCAAGTGAAGGTGAAGGTCATCGGCTTCGACGAGCGCGGGAAGGTCAAGCTCTCCATGCGCGTCGTGGACCAGGCCACCGGCGCCGACATCACGGAGCAGGTCGGCGCCCGCCGGCCCCGCCAAGAGGGCGGCGAGGGCGAAGGCGGCGGGCCGCGCCGCGACCGGGGCGAGCCCCGCCGCGAGCGCCGCGAGCGTTCCGACGCCGCCGAGTAGGGTGGAATAGATGCGTGGCCGGGGCTGAAACCAATCCCGGTCACGCCACATTACTGACTATGTCACCGGATTCGGGAATGCCGGCGTGAAGGCCATCAACGCAATCCGCATGGGCGGTTCTGAAATCCTACCTCTGGTTGAGGGCGGCAAGGGCGTCGCCGTTTCCAATGGCGCGTCTTGCGGCGCTTGGGCTTCGGCGGGCGGCGTCGGGACTTTCTCTGCCGTCAATGCCGACAGCTACGACGAGGACGGGCGGATCGTCCGCCAGACCTACTCGGGCAAGACCCGGCGGGACCGGCACGAGGAGTTGGTGGCCTATGGCATCGCCGGCGGCATCGCCCAGGCCCGGGAAGCGCACGAGCGCGCCGGCGGCCAGGGCCGCATCCACGCCAACATACTGTGGGAGATGGGCGGGGCGGAGCGCGTGATCCGCGGCGTGCTGGAAGGGGCCAAGGGCCTCATCAGCGGCATCACCTGCGGCGCCGGGATGCCCTACCGCTTGGCAGACATCGCACGCGAGTTCGGCGTCTTCTACTACCCCATCGTCTCGTCCGCCCGCGCCTTCGGCGCGCTCTGGAAGCGCTCCTACAGCAAGACGCGGGAGTGGATGGGGGGCGTCGTGTACGAGGACCCTTGGCTGGCCGGCGGCCACAACGGCCTGTCGAACAGCGAAGACCCGCTGGTCCCGGAAGATCCGTTCCCCCGCGTGCTGAAGCTTCGCCAGCAGATGCGCGAGTTCGGCCTCGGCGACGTGCCGATCATCATGGCCGGCGGCGTGTGGTGGCTGGAGGAGTGGGAGGACTGGATCGACAACCCCGAACTCGGCCCCGTCGCTTTCCAATTCGGCACCCGGCCGCTGGTGACGCGGGAAAGCCCGATCTCCGACGCCTGGAAGCAGCGCCTGCTGGAGCTGAAGCCGGGCGACGTGCTGTTGCAACGTTTCTCGCCCACGGGCTTCTACTCCTCCGCCGTCCGCAACGGCTACCTGCGCGAGTTGGAGGAGCGCAGCGAGCGGCAGGTCGCCTACACCTCCGAGCCGGTGGGCGACCATGTGGCCGAGTACGCGGTCGGCCCGCGCAAGCGGCGCGTGTGGCTGACGGCGCACGACCGCGCCCGGGTGGACCGCTTCGAGATCGCGGGCTTCACCGAGGCCATGCGGACCCCGGACAACACCCTGGTCTTCGTCACGCCCGAGAAGTCGCGCGAGATACTCAAGGACCAAGTGGACTGCATGGGCTGCCTGTCCACCTGCCGCTTCTCCAACTGGTCGCAGCACGGCCCGGATTACAGCAACGGCCGCAAGGCCGATCCGCGCTCCTTCTGCATTCAGAAGACCTTGCAGGACATCAGCCACGACGGCGCGCTGGAGGACAACCTCATGTTCGCCGGCCACAACGCCTACCGCTTCGGCCAGGACCCGTTCTATTCGAACGGCTTCATCCCGACGGCCAAGCAGCTCGTGGAGCGCATCCTCACCGGGCGTTAGGCGGGAGCCCCTCCCCCAGCACCCAGCGGCGGAACAGCTCCAGATCGATGTTGCCGCCGCACAGCACCAACCCCGCCCGCCGGCCGCGCATGCGCGGCGCTTCTCGGAGGAGCGCCGCCAACGGCGCCGCGCCGGCCCCTTCGGCGAGGTTGTGGGTGTCCTGCCAATAGGCGCGGATGGCGGCGGCCATCTCGGCGTCGCTCACCGTCACGATCCGCGACGCGCCCCGGCAAATGATCTCCAGCGCCGCCGGGTCGGGCACCCGCGTCGCCATGCCGTCGGCCAGGGTGTCGGCGCTCGGCGTTTCCACCACCCGGCCGGCGGCGAAGGAAAGGGCGTAGGCCGGCGCCGCGTCGCTCTGCACGCCCACGATCTCCGTGCGCAAGCCGAGAAGGTCGCGTGCCAGGATGCAGCCGCATATGCCGCTGCCGAGGCCGATCGGCACGTACAGCGCGTCCAGCGGCGGCGCGCCGCGGAACAGCTCCAGCGCGTAGGTGGCGACGCCGAGCACCAAGTCGGGCGCGAAGGAGGGCGCGAACTCCAAGCCCTTCGCCGCGGCCACCCGCGACGCCTCGGCCCGCGCCTCGTCGAAGTCCGCGCCGTGCTCCACCAACCGCGCGCCCTGCGCCCGCATCGCGGCGTTCTTCTCGGCGCTGTTGCCGCGCGGGACCAGGATGGTGACGGCGACCCCGTGCCGCTTCCCGGCGTAGGCCAGGCTCTGCCCGTGGTTGCCCCGCGTGGCCGAGACGACCCCCGGCACGTCCGGGCGCTCCCGCCGCAACCGGTCCATATAGACGAGGCCGCCGCGAACCTTGAAGGCCCCGGTCGGCGTGTGGTTCTCGTGCTTGACCCAGACCTCGGCGCCGGCGCGGGCGGCGAGCAGTGGCCAAGCGATCTGCTGCGTCGGGGGGAACACGGCTCCCACGAGGCGGGCCGCCCTTTCCAGCGCCTGGAGGGTGAACACGGCGGCGGCGATCCCCTTGTCGGAACAACCTCGGCCCGAAGGCGTTGTGGCCGCGAAGGTTAGCGGAGGCGGCCGCCATGGCAATCGAAGTGAGAAGCGACCAGTGGACCGGGGAAGCGGCCGGGGGGCTGAGCACCTCCCCGCGCGTCTACGCCGAGTTCCCCGACCGGGGCGCCCTGGAGCGCGCGGTGGCGCAGCTCGAAAGCGCGGGCGGGTTCCAGCAAGACGACATGACGCACGGGCGCGCCAGTGCGTCGCCGCCGGCGGACAACGCGCGCCAAGTGCCGCCCGCGGACGAGCACCCGCTTAAGGCGGACGCCCGGAACCTGCGCCAGCTCGGGGTGGGCATGGGTAGCTTCGTGGCCGGTGCGGCGGCGGCGGGCGCGGTGGTGGCGACGGGCGGCGCCGCGTTGCCGGCGGTGGGCGCGGCGGCGGCGGCGAGCCTAGGCACGGCGGCCGCGGGCGAAGCGGTGGGCAAGAGCGCCGAGCCGGACACCGATGCCGATCCCGCCGACGCCAAGGACAAGCAGCCCCGGGCCATGGACGACCGGCTCGCACTCGGCGTGCGCGCTGGGACCGAGGACGAGCAGAAGAAAGCGGAAGAGATCCTGCGTTCCTGCGGCGCCACCCGCGTTTGGCGCGTGGCGCCGGAAACCTGAGCCGCGACCGGCCGATGCCAAGCATCGGCCGGTCGATCGGTTCGGCACGCCGGGGACGTGCCGGCGCTTCAAGGTTTCAGAGCGGCTTCAGGTTGGCGGCGGCGGCCTTGCCGCGCTCCTGCACCACGTCGTAGCTGACCTTCTGGTTCTCGTCGAGGCTTTGCAGGCCCGCCTTCTGCACGGCGGTGATGTGGACGAAAACGTCCTTACCGCCGTCCTGCGGGACGATGAAGCCGAACCCCTTGGTCGGGTTGAACCACTTCACGGTGCCGATCGCCATGCGATCCAGCCTCCTTCTCTCCGTTGGTGCCCGGGCGCCGATCGCCCGAGCGAGGCAACCGGGCAGTGGAACGGCTTGAGGGCGCCCGGAATCCAGAGGAAGACCAGGAAGGCACGGCAAGGCGAGCCAAGGCGGTTTGCTGTCCTATGGACGCAGATCGCGCCGGCGCTGTCAAAGGTTGAACGGCGTTCCGGATGCGAGAAGGGGCGGCCCTTTTGGACCGCCCCCTCCCTGGACCACCGACTTGCTGGCGGATCAGAAGTCCATGTCGCCCATGCCGCCCATGCCGCCGCCGCCGGCCGGCGCCGCCTTCTTCTCCGGCCGCTCGGCCACCATCGCTTCCGTGGTGATCAGCAGCGCCGCGACCGAGGCCGCGTCCTGCAGCGCCGTGCGCACGACCTTGGTCGGGTCGATGATGCCAGCCGCGATCAGGTCCTTGTACTCGCCGGTCTGCGCGTCGTAGCCATAGGCGTACTCGTCCTTGCGAAGCACGTCGCCGGCCACCACGGCGCCGTCCTGGCCCGCGTTCTCGGCGATCTGCCGAAGCGGGGTCTGGATGGCGCGGCGGACGATCTCGACGCCGACATGCTGGTCGTTGTTGTCCGTTTTGATGTCGGCCAGCATCTTGGACGCGCGGGCCAGGGCCACGCCGCCGCCCGGCACGATGCCTTCCTCGACCGCGGCGCGGGTCGCGTGGAGGGCGTCGTCAACGCGGTCCTTGCGCTCCTTCACCTCGACCTCGGTGGAGCCGCCGACGCGGATCACCGCCACCCCGCCGGCCAGCTTGGCCAGGCGCTCTTGCAGCTTCTCGCGGTCGTAGTCCGAGGTGGTCTCCTCGATCTGCGCCTTGATCTGCTCGCAGCGGCCGGTGATCTCCGACTTCTCGCCGGCGCCGTCCACGATCGTGGTGTTCTCCTTCTCGATCCGCACAGTCTTTGCGCGGCCGAGCATGTTCAGCGTGACGTTCTCGAGCTTGATGCCGAGATCCTCGCTGATCACCTGGCCGCCGGTGAGGATCGCTATGTCCTCCAGCATGGCCTTGCGGCGGTCGCCGAAGCCCGGCGCCTTCACCGCCGCGACCTTCAGGCCGCCGCGCAGCTTGTTGACCACCAGCGTGGCCAGCGCCTCGCCTTCGACGTCCTCGGCCACGATCACCAGCGGACGGCCGCTCTGCACCACCGACTCGAGCAGCGGCAGCATCGGCTGAAGGCCGGACAGCTTCTTCTCGAAGATCAGGATGTAGGGGTTGTCCATCTCCGCGATCATCTTCTCCGCATTCGTGATGAAATACGGGGAGACGTATCCGCGGTCGAACTGCATGCCTTCGACGACGTCGAGTTCGGTCTGGATGCTCTTGGCTTCCTCGACCGTGATGACGCCTTCGTTGCCGACCTTCTCCATCGCCTGGGCGATCATCTCGCCGATCTCGGTCTCGCCGTTGGCGGAGATGGAGCCGACCTGCGCGACCTCGGCGGAGGTGGAGATCTTCTTGGTGTTCTTCTCGAGCTCCGCGACGACCACGGCCACGGCCTTGTCGATGCCGCGCTTGAGGTCCATCGGGTTCATGCCCGCGGCCACGGCCTTGGCGCCCTCACGGACAATGGCCTGGGCCAGCACGGTCGCCGTGGTGGTGCCGTCGCCGGCGATGTCGTTGGTCTTCGAGGCCACTTCGCGCACCATCTGCGCGCCCATGTTCTCGAACTTGTCCTGGAGCTCGATCTCCTTGGCGACGGTGACGCCGTCCTTGGTGATCCGCGGCGCGCCGAAGCTCTTGTCGAGCACCACGTTGCGGCCCTTGGGGCCGAGCGTGACCTTCACCGCGTCGGCCAGGATGTCCACGCCGCGGAGCATCCGCTCGCGGGCGCCGGCGCCGAATTTGACGTCCTTCGCTGCCATGTTGCGTTACCTCGTCTCTCTGTTTCGGGGGGATTCGTCTCGGGGAAGGGAGACGGAGCGTCAGGCGGCCTTCTTCGCCGCGGCCTGGCCTTCGAGGATGCCCATGATGTCGGACTCCTTCATGATAAGGAGCTCCTCGCCATCGAGCTTGACCTCGGTGCCCGACCACTTGCCGAACAGGATGCGGTCGCCGGCCTTCACGTCGAGCGCGCGCAACTCGCCCTTGTCGTTGAGCGTGCCGGGGCCGACGGAGATGACTTCGCCTTCCTGCGGCTTCTCCTTGGCGGTGTCGGGGATGATGATGCCGCCTGACGTTTTCTCTTCCGCCGTGACCCGGCGGACGAGAACGCGGTCATGCAGGGGACGGAAATTCATGCGGCCCTCTCCTGATGTCTGTTCTTTGGTGGCTCTCTCCACTCGGGTGCCAGGGCCACGAAAACCGACCGCTAGCACTCCTTTAGGAGGAGTGCCAGCGATCTAGGGCAAGCACGAGGCATCGTCAAGGCGTCGGCAGCAATCTCGTTGCGCGAGTGCTAATAGGTTGAGTCACAAGGTTTTTCTTGTGCTGGGGCAGCACCCTCGTGCCATTCTTTCGTTCTGGAAGGGGAGTCGCCGGCGCGCGTCCGACCCAGGCGAGAAGGAAAAACGGTTTGTTGCAGCAGATCGAGGCCATCGTCCGCGTCCCGGATTGGCGGCTGACCACGGCCGAAATCCTCTACCACATGCCCGACCACCACGGCGTCCTTCAGACCTTCGTGTGGCAGAAGGTCGACCGGGCGCCGACCTTCCCCGAACTGACCCGCTTCCTCGACTTCTGGCGCCGGGAGATCGAAGGGCCGCTGCATTCTGTGCGCGTGGCGTCCTCGGCCCTAATCCGCCCGGCGGAGCTGCGCTACGCGGACGGGCAGTTCTCTCTGCACTGACGACGGCCCTTGTGGGGCCGGCGGGCGCGGGCCTCAGCCCTCCTCCAGGGTCCGCCCCGCCGAATGCCGCCGCAGCAGCGCGAGGCCGATGGCGACGGACACTGCGAACAGCCCGGCCGCGAGCCCGATCTGCCACGCCCCGTCCACCCGCACCCCCTTGCCGAGCAGGGCGAACACCGCCGTCTGCGGCAGGTAGCCGAGCGCTGAGGCTGCCAGGAAGGGCGCCGCCGCGATCCCGGCCATCCCCGCCAGCAGGTTGAGCGCCAAGTTGTTGCCGACGGGCAGCAGCCGCAGTGCCAAGGTGGCGCCGAACGGGCTGGCCGCCAGGGCGTCGCGCAGCCGCCGGAGCCGCGCCCCGTAGCGCCCGGCCAAGCGCCGCTCCGCCCAGGCGCGCCCGACCAGCCGCGCCCAACCGAAGGACAGCGCGCAGCCCCCGAGCTGCGCCAGCAGGGCCAAGCCGGCGCCCTCGGCCGCGCCGAAGGCGTAGCCGCCCAGGAAGGCCACGCCCTGCCGCGGCGCCCCGGCCGCCGTGGCGATGGCGCCTGCCCCGAGGAAAACCGCCTCCCCGAACATCCCTTGGTCGCGGACGTAGCGGTCCACCCAGTCGGTGCCCGGCGCCGCGCCCACCGCGCGCAGCACCAGCCCGCCCGCCGCCAGCCCTGCCGCCAGGAGGACCAGCTTGCCAAGCGCGCGGGCCGTCCGCCGCGTCCCGCGAGGAGGGGCGCCGGCCGCCTCGGCCCCGGTCAATCCTCCGGTTCCAGCACCGGGCGGGAAGCGCGGCGCTGCAACCAGGCCACCCCCGCCACGTCGAACAGGCTCACCGCCAAGCGGTCCAGGGTGCCGTAGTTCGACCGGCCGCGGAGGCGCGGGCGGTGGTTCACCGGCTCGCTCACCACCCGCCCGCCGGCGCGCAGCACCAGGGCCGGCAGGAAGCGGTGCATGTGGTCGAAGCGCGGCAGGTCGAGGAACAGGGCGCGGGGGAACACCTTCAGCCCGCAGCCGGTGTCGGGCGTCGCGTCGCCCAGCAGCCGCGCCCGCACCGCGTTGGCGACCAGGCTGGTGCGCCGCTTGACCCAGGTGTCCCGGCGCGTCACCCGGTGCCCGGCCACCAGGACGGCGTCGCCTTCCGCCTGCGCCCGGCGCAGCAGGCGGGGGATGTCGGCCGGGTCGTTCTGCCCGTCCCCGTCCAGCGTGGCGATCCACTCGCCCCGCGCCGCCCGGACGCCGGTGGCGATCGCTGCGGACTGGCCGCAGCTCTTGCGGTGCCGCAGCCGCCGCAGCGGCTCGCCGCCCTCTTCCGGCAGCCCTTCCGCCGCCTCCCGCAGCGCCGCGGGCGTGCCGTCGGTGGAACCGTCGTCCACGTAGACGATCTCGTGCGGGATCGCGGCCAGGGCGGCTTCTATCTCGGCGACCAGCGGCGCGATGTTGGGCGCTTCGTTCCGCACGGGGACGACCACGGAAACGAGGGGAGGAAAGGCGGCCGGGCGGGGCGCCGTGGCGGCGGTCTCCGCCGGCATCGCCGCGTGCAGTCGGCCGGGCATGGTCGGAGGCGGGTAGCAGCCCCGCCCACCGGCAGCAAGCCGACGCGCCCCCCCGACGCACGTGGCCGTCCGCTGCGCACGGGGCCGCGCCGCCCTATATTGCCGCCATGCCTTTCGACGACGCACACGCCGCCGCTGCGACCGGGACGGACCGCGCCGACGGCGCCCGCGCGGTCGGCCGCTGGCTCCTGGTCGTCGCGGCCATGGTCTGGATCATGGTCGCGCTCGGCGGCGCCACGCGCTTGTCGGGCTCCGGGCTGTCCATCATGGAATGGGCGCCGATCATGGGCACGCTGCCGCCGTTGTCCGACGCGGAGTGGCAGCGCCTCTACGACCTGTACCGCACCATCCCCCAGTACGCCCTGGTGAACCAGGGCTTCGGAATGGAGGGCTTCAAGCGGATCTTCTGGCTGGAGTGGGCGCACCGCTTCTGGGGGCGGGCCATCGGCCTCGTCTACGCCGGCGGGCTGCTTTGGTTCTGGCTGCGCGGGCGCATCCCCGCCGGGCTGAAGCCGCGCCTGCTGCTGCTGTTGGCGCTGGGCGGCATGCAGGGCGCGGTGGGCTGGTTCATGGTCGCCTCCGGCTTCGACGCCGACCGCACCGCGGTTTCGCCCTGGCGGTTGGTGGCGCATCTCGGCCTAGCCCTCGCCCTCTACGCCGCGCTGCTCTGGACCGCGCTCGGGCTGCTCGCGCGGCGAGACGGGCCGCGGTCCCCGGACGCGGTCCCGGCGTGGAGGAGCGTGCGCCGGCAGGTTCAGGCGTCGGTTTGGCTGCTTGTCGCGGCGATGCTGGCCGGCGGCTTCACCGCGGGCATCCGCGCCGGTCTCGACTACAACACCTTCCCGCTGATGGACGGGCGCCTCGTGCCGGAGGGCTACTGGCGCTTGGAACCGGCGTGGTTGAACCTCGCCGAGAATGTCGCGGCGGTGCAGTTCAACCACCGCCTCCTGGCGACGCTGGCCGCGCTCGCCGCCTTCGGCGCCGCCCTGGCCGCGTGGCGCCGCCTGCCGGGCGGGCCGGCGCGGCGGGCCTGCCTCGGCCTGGGCGCGGCGGTGGCGCTGCAATACGCGCTCGGGGTGGCGACCTTGCTGCTGGTGGTGCCGGCTTGGCTCGGCACCCTGCACCAAGCCAACGCGGTGCTGGTGCTGACGGTGGCCTTGCTGGCGTTGCGGCGCTTGCCCACGGTCGCCGCCGGCCCGGAACCGGCTCGCCTGTCGCCGCCGCCACGGCGTGCGCGCGCCGCCTCGCGGCGCGGCGCCGCATGAGCGCCTCCGCAACCGGGCCGGGTCCGCCCGCGGACGTCCCCGCCGTGCTGGCGGCGCTGCCTTTTCCGATCTGGATCTGGGACGCCGAGCGGCGCATGACCTTGTGCAACGACGCCGCCTTCTCCTTCGCCGGGCTAGACCGCGAAACGCTGCCGCCGGGCACGCCGCTCCGCGACGTCGTCCGCCTCTTCGCCTATCGGGGCGTCTACGGGCCGGGGGACCCGGAAGCGCAGGTCGAGCAGCAAATGCGGTTCGACCGCGACCGGCATTCCCGGCGGCTGCTGCGGCGCGCCACCGGCTCTTGCCACGAACTCCACATGGGCCCCCTCCCCGACGGCGGCTCCTACAGCCTCGCCGTGGACGTCACGCGCCACCAAGAGGCCATCGCCGAGGCGGCGGAGCAGGCGCGGCGGCTGGAAGCGGCGCTGGGGCAGTTGCGCAGCGGCCTCGCCGTCTTCGACGCGGAGCGCCGGCTGGCGCTGAGCAACCCAGCCTATGAGGAGTTGATCGGGCTCCCGCGCGGCGCCCTCCACGCCGGCATGCCGCACGCCGAGGTGATGCGCGCGACGGCCCGCCGCGCCGATTTCATCAACACCGATCCCGATCAGTTCGTCGCCGACCGCGTGGCCCTCGACCGCTCGCGCCCGCACTCCTGGTTCCGCGAACGACCGAACGGGCAGGTGCTCAGCCTGACCAGCCAGCCGGTGCCGGATGGCGGCTTCCTGATCGAGATCGCCGACATCACCGACGCCCGCCGCGCGGAGGACGAGGCGCGCCGCCGCGCCGCGGTGCTCGACGGCATCCTGGCGTCGCTGCCGCACGGCGTGGTGGTGTTCGGGCCCGACGGCCGCGTGGCGATGGTGAACGCCGCCTACCAGTCGATCCTGGCGGGTTCGGAGGTGGCGGTCGGCGAGCACCGCGAGGACATCGCTCGCCGCCGCGCCGCCACCGGCGAATACGGGCCGGGAGACGAGGATGAGCTGATCCGCCGCAACCTCGCCCCGCTCGGCGGCGGCGGAGACGGGTCCAGGCGGCAGCGGACGCGCCCGGATGGCACGGTGGTCGACATCCGCTACGCGCCCATGCCGGACGGCGGCCACGTCCAGGTCATCACCGACATCACCGCCCTGAGCCGGGCCCAGGCCGAGGCGACGGCGCACGCGGCGCTGCTGCAATCGGCCATGGACAACACCCGCCACTCGATCGCGCTCTACGGCCCGGACCGCCGCCTGCTCGCGGCGAACCGCCTCGCCGGGCCGGAGTACGGGCTGCCGCCCCTGGGCGAGTGCATCGGCCTCCGGATCGAGGAGGTGGTCGCGCGGCAGCTCGCCGACGGGGCCCTGGGCGGCGGGGCGGAGGCCGAGGAGCTGGCCGCGAGGACCCTGGCCCTCGACCGGTCGAAGTCGACCCGCTACCAGCGCACGCTGCCGAACGGCCGCGTCGTCGACGCGTCGTCCGACCCCACGCCCGACGGCGGCTTCGTCGTCGCCCACACGGACGTCACGGAGCAGTTGCGGGCGCAGCGCGAGGCTTCCGCCCGCGCCGGCGTCCAGCAGGCGATGCTGGACAACATCCGGCACGGCATCGCGCTCCTGGACGCGCAGGACCGGATCGTCGCGGTGAACCGGGTCTTCCGCCAGATCCTCGCGCTCCCCGACGAGCTGCTGGCGCCGGGCACGCACTATTGGGCGTTCGTGGACGCGCTCGCCGCGCGCGGCGACTACGGGCCGGGCGGGGAGGGCCGCGCCGCCGCCGCGCGCATCAAGTCGCAGGACCGGCGCAAGACCATCCGCACCATCCGCACCAAGCCGGACGGCACGGTGCTGGAGGTGGTCTCCGACCCCATCCCGGACGGGGGCTGGGTGCTGACCTACACCGACTTCACCGCCGAGCGCCGCATCCGCGCCGAACTGGAACGCGCGAAGGAGGCGGCGGAAGCCGCCAACAACGCCAAGTCGCGCTTCCTCGCCGCCATGAGCCACGAGCTGCGCACGCCGCTCAACGCGGTGATCGGGTTCTCGGAAGCCTTCGCGGCCGATCCGGACCCGACGCGGGGGGCCGAGTACGTGCGCTCCATCCGCGAGGCGGGCCGCCAGCTGCTCGGGCTCATCGACGACGTCCTCGACGTCGCGCGGGCGGAGACCCTGGGCTTCGAGGCGTCCGACGCGGAGATGGACGTCGCGGAGATGGCGGAGGACGCGGTCCGGATGACGCGCGCGGCCGCCGAGGCGGCCGGCGTCCTGCTGTCGGTGGCGCTCCCGCCCTTCCTGCCCCGCGCGCTGGGCGACGGCGAACGGCTGCGCCAGGTGCTGCTGAACCTGCTAGCCAACGGGGTGAAATTCACTCCCGCGGGCGGCTCCGTCACGCTCTCGGCGGCGGTCGAGGAGCCGTCGGGCGACCTGGTGCTCAAGGTGGCGGACACCGGCATCGGAATCCCGCCCGAGGACATCCCGCGCGTCTTCGAGCCCTTCACCCAGATCGACAACTCCCTGTCGCGCCGCTACGGCGGCTCCGGCATCGGCCTCTACCTCTCGCGCGCCCTGGCCGAGGCGCAGGGGGCGACGCTCGCCCTCGAAAGCTCGCCGGGCCGCGGCACCACGGCGATGCTGCGCTTCCCCGCCGCCCGCCTGCTCTCCGCCCTCCCCGTTTGACGCCCCTTCCACGGAGCACCGTCCCGCCATGCCCCTCGATTCCCCGTTGGACGTCACCGACCGCCTCTTCGCCGAGCTGGACCGCGACGCCTCCGAACGCCTGACGCGCGAAGCGCTGGCCGGCGCCGACGACGGCGAGCTGTTCCTGGAATACCGCGAGAGCGAGGGCATCTCGCTCGACGACGGCCGCATCCGCTCCGCCTCCTTCGACGCCACGCGCGGCTTCGGCCTGCGCGCGGTGGCCGGGGAGGCGGCGGGCTACGCGCATTCGGGCGAGCTGTCGGAAGCGGCGTTGCGCCGCGCCGCGGCGACGGTCGGCGCGGTGAGGCAGGGCCGGTCCGGCACGCTCGATGTCGCGCCGCGCAAGACCAACGCCCGGCTGTACGAGGACGCGAACCCGCTCGGGCAGATGGAATTCGCGGACAAGACCGGCCTGCTCGCCGAGATCGACGCCTACGCCCGCGGCCGCGATCCGCGCGTGGTGCAGGTGATGGCCTCGCTGTCCGGGGAGTGGCAGGCGGTGCAGGTCGTCCGGCCGGACGGCGCGTGCGTGGCCGACCTCCGCCCGCTGGTGCGGCTCAACGTCTCGGTGGTGGTGGAGCAGAACGGCCGGCGCGAGACCGGGAGCCACGGCATGGGCGGCCGCTTCGCCTATTCGCGCATCGTCGGGCGCGAGAGCTGGCGGGCGGCGGTGGACGAGGCGCTGCGGCAGGCGCTGGTCAACCTGGAGAGCGTGCCCGCGCCGGCCGGCGAGATGGAGGTGGTGCTCGGCCCCGGCTGGCCCGGCATCCTGCTGCACGAGGCGATCGGCCACGGGCTGGAGGGCGACTTCAACCGCAAGAAGACCTCGGCTTTCGCGGGACTTTTGGGCCAGCGCATCGCCGCGCCGGGCGTGACGGTGGTGGACGACGGCACCATCCCCGATCGCCGCGGGTCGCTGACCGTGGACGACGAGGGCACGCCGTCGAACCGCACAGTGCTGATCGAGGACGGCGTGCTGGTCGGCTTCATGCAGGACCGGCAGAACGCGCGGCTGATGGGCGTCGCGCCCACCGGCAACGGCCGCCGCCAGAGCCACGCCCACATCCCGATGCCGCGCATGACCAACACGGTCATGCTAGACGGCCAGCACGCGCCGGAGGAGATCCTGCGGAGCGTGAAACGCGGCCTTTACGCCGTGAACTTCGGCGGCGGGCAGGTGGACATCACCTCCGGCAAGTTCGTGTTCTCGGCGTCGGAGGCCTACCTGGTCGAGAACGGCAAGATCGGCGCGCCGGTGAAGGGCGCGACGCTGATCGGCAACGGCCCGGACAGCCTGACCAAGGTGGCGATGGTGGGCAACGACTCCGCGCTCGACCCCGGCATCGGCACCTGCGGCAAGAACGGCCAGGGCGTGCCGGTGGGCGTGGGCCAGCCGACCTTGAAGATGGCGGGGCTGACGGTGGGCGGCACGGCGGTCGGGTGACGATCCGCCGCGCGCGCGCGGAAGAGGCGCCGCTCCTCCGGGCGCTGGTGGAGCGCGCCTACGCGCCTTGGGTGCCGGTTGTCGGCCGGCGCCCGATGCCGATGGATGACAACTACGAGGCGCGCGTCGCCGCGGGCGAGGCCTGGGTGTTGGAGGAGACGGGCGAAGTCCGCGGCGTGCTGGTGCTGGTGGAGCGCGCCGACCACCTGCTGCTCGACAACGTCGCCGTGGAGCCCGCGCGCCAGGGCAGGGGCGGCGGCCGGATGCTCCTCGACTTCGCCGAAGCCGAGGCGCGGCGGCGTGGGTTGCCCGAAATCCGCCTCTACACGAACGAGAAGATGGAGCGGAACATCACCCTCTACGCGGCGCGCGGCTACGCGGAGACCATGCGGCAGGAGGGGGCGGGCTTCCGCCGCGTGTTCATGGCGAAGCGGGTGGCGGTGGGCTGAGCCGCCGCGCGGCCCAGGCTTGCGCCGCGTCGGCCGCCGCCAGGAGCACGGCGGATTGCTCGCAAGCTTGGTTCAACCGCGTCGCCTGCCTCGCCGGGTCGTTGGGGTACATGTGCAACAGCCGGTTGCGGGTCTTCACCATCTCGGCAAAGGCGTCTGCCGACTCCAGAAGCCCGAACTTTTCCATGAGGTCGGCCAGGTCCCGGCGTGACATCAGGGCCGGATCGCGGAAGCCTTGTTCCACCGCGACCCGCCGCCAGAGCCGATCCTGCAAGTGGTTGACCAAGTTCTCGAAACGCTTGGGGAAGGCGTCGGTGAGCAGCGAATTCGCCGCCTCCGCCGCCTCGACCCGATCGGCGTCGAAGGGCAGGTACGGCGCGAGGTCGCCCAGAACGTCCAGCAGCTTGTCCGCGAGCCGCTTCGCGGCCCCCAGCGAAACCGAGAGGTCGTCGCGCGCCGTCACAGCAACACACCCGTCGCCAGCGCCACCTCGTCGATCCGTTGCGGCGTGTCGCCCGCGGCCAGCACCAGCAAGTCCGTGTGACGGTCGTCCAAGGCGCGCTCGATCGCGGCCACCGCGCGGGACTCGACCTGCCACCCCGGCTTCTCGCCCGGCACCCGCACGTGCAAGTCGAGGTCTCCGCCGCGCCGGTCCAGCCTCGCGCGGCTGCCGAACACCCTCACCTCGGCCTCTGGGCCGAAGTGCTCGGCGACGATGCGCTTCACCGCCGCGATCTCCTCCGGCCTCAGCCGGACGGGCGGGAGCGCCGCCGCCAAGGCCTCACACCTCGGCCGCCAGCAGCGCCGGCCGCGCGTCGCCCTTCCAGGCGCCCTCGTAGAGCGCCAGCAGCCGGTCGGCGCGCGTCAGGCCGCTTTCCACGATCTCGTCGAGCGGGGCGAGGTACACCTCCTCGCCCAAGCCCCGCGCCTTCAATCCGCCGCGCGCGATGGCCAGCGCGTCCCGCGCAACGTCCCGCACGCCGCGTCCGCGGATCGAAGCGCCCAGCGCGTCCCGCGGCACCGCGGCGCGCAACTCGCGGATTTCCCCTGCCGTCCAGCCACGCACCAGCGCCGCCGCCGCCTTCTGCGCCGCGTCGTCGTACAGCAGCCCCACCCACAGCGCCGGTGCCGCCATCAGCATGTTCGGCCCGCCGGCGTCGGCGCCGCGCATCTCCAGGAAGCGCTTGAGGCGCACGTCGGTGAAAGCGGTGGTCACGTGGTCGGCGAAGTCGCCCACCGTGGCGCGCTCTCCCGCGAGCGCATTACCGAGCCGCCCCTCCATGAAGGCGCGGAAGCTCATGCCCGCCGCGTCCAGCCACTTGCCGTCGCGCATCACGAAGTACATCGGCACGTCGAGCACCCACTCGACGAAGCGCTCGAAGCCGAAACCCGGTTCGAACGCCGCGTCGGGGATGCCGGTGCGGGACGGGTCCACGTCCGTCCAGACCTGGGCGCGCGCGGAGCGGAAGCCGCTCGGCTTGCCCTCCACGAAGGGCGAGTTGGCGAAGAGCGCGGTCGCCACCGGCTGCAAGGCCAGCGAGACGCGCAGCTTCTCCACCATGTCGGCCTCGTCGCCGAAGTCGAGGTTGGCCTGCACCGTGCAGGTGCGGAGCATCATGTCGAGGCCGTGCCCGCCAACGGTCGGCATGTGGCGGCGCATGATGGCGTAGCGGCCTTTGGGCATCCAAGGCATGTCGTCCCGCGACGCGAGCGGGTGGAAGCCCAGCGCAGCGAAGCCGAGGCCGAGCGCCCCCGCCGCTTCGTGCATCTCGCGGATGTGCTCGCGCAATTCCAGCCGCGTCGCGTGCAGGTCCGGCACCACGGCGCCCGACAGCTCGAATTGCCCGCCCGGCTCCAGGCTGATGGAGGCGCCGCCGCGCTTCAGGCCGATCGGCTTGCCGTCGTCGAGGATCGGCGTCCAGCCGCGCGCCGCCATGCCCTCCAGCAGCGCCCGGATGCCGTCCGGCTCGTAGGGCGGCGGGGACAGGTCCGCGCGACGGAAGCCGAACTTCTCGTGCTCCGTCCCCACGCCCCAGCGCTCGCGCGGCTTGCAGCCGGCGGCGAACCACTCGGCGAGCTGGCGCGGATTCGAGATCGGCGTCAGGTCCGCTTCGCCCGGATTGGACATCCTGCCCTTTCCTGCTTCCTCAAAGGGCCTGGGCGGACGTCGGCCCGGCACGTTCAAGCATCGCTGTTCCAGTCACCGGCCAAGGCCTGCATCACGGCCAAGCCGGCAACCGCCGCGGTTTCCGCCCGCAGTATGCGCGGGCCGAGCGCGGCGGTGGCAACAAAGGTGCGGCAACGAAGGTCGTCAAGCTCCGCCCGTTCGAACCCGCCCTCCGGCCCGACCAGCCAGCCCAAGGGCAACGCGCGGCCCCGCAGGACGGCCGCGAGCGGCGGCCCTTCGCGCCGTTCGTCGCCCACCAGCAACGGCGTCCCGTCCCAGGCGTCCAGCGCCGCGTGCAGCGGCCGGGCCTCGGCCAGGCGCGGGACGGTCAGGCGCTCGCACTGCTCCGCCGCCTCGCGCGCGATGCCCTCCAGGCGCCCGGTGTTCACCCGCTCGGCGACGCTGCGGCGGGTGAACACGGGCTGGACCAGGCCGACGCCCAGTTCCGTCGCCTTCTCGACGATCCATTCCATCGCCGAACGCTTCACCGCGGCGACGAGCAGCCGGAGGTCGAGGCCGGGCGTTTGCGGGCGGGTCAGGCGCTCGGGCACGAAGCTGGCGCGGTCGCGCTTCAGTCCGGCGATGCGCGCCGACCACTCGCCGTCGCGGCCGTTGAACAACAGCACCGGATCGCCCGCCGCCCGGCGCAGGACGCCGCCGAGGTAGTGGGCCTGCGCCGGGGCGGCCGCCACCTCGCGCCCTTCTTCCAAGGCCTCGTCCAGGAACAGCCTGGGGACGGTGGACATGCCGCCCTTTCGCTGGAACACAGCGCGCGTGCAAGGCTTCACGGACATCCGGGCGGGCGGTTGGGTGGCGCGGCTCCCGGCAGGCTGGCGGCCCTACGCCCTGTTGGCGCGGTTCGACCGGCCGATCGGCTCCTGGCTGCTGTTCCTGCCCGGCCTTTGGGCCTTCGCCCTGGCCGCGCCGGGCTGGGCGGAAGGGCTGCGCCTCACGCTCCTGTTCGGGATCGGCGCGGTGGCGATGCGGGGCGCCGGCTGCGTGGTGAACGACCTGTGGGACCGCGACCTCGACCGCCGGGTGGAGCGCACGCGCGGCCGGCCGCTCGCCTCCGGCGCCGTCAGCCCGCGGCCGGCGCTGGTGTTCATCGCGGCGCTCTGCCTCGTGGGGCTCCTGGTGCTGGTGCAACTCCCCCGCGCGGCGATCCTGCTCGGCTTCGCGTCCGTCCTGCCCATCGTGCTGTACCCGCTCGCCAAGCGGGTGACGAACTGGCCCCAGGCGATGCTCGGCCTCACCTTCTCCTGGGCGGCGCCGACCGGCATGGCGGCCGCCACCGGCACGCTCGGCCCGGAGGCCGTCGCGCTGTGGGCGGCCGCCTTCTTCTGGGTGCTCGGCTACGACACGGTCTACGCGCACCAGGACCGCGAGGACGACGCGCGGATCGGCATCGGCAGCACGGCGCTGTTCTGGGGCGCGAACACCAAACCGTTCCTGCTCGCCTGCTACGCCGCCATGCTGGCCCTGCTCGGGCTTGCGGGCTGGCTGGCCGGGCTTTCCGCCCTCTTCTGGCCGGCGCTGCTGCTGCCGGCGGCGTTGCTGGTCCGGCAGGCGGCGGCGCTCGACATCGATGACCCGGCGGGCTGCCTCCGCTTGTTCCGTTCGAACCGGGAAGCGGGGCTGGCGGTGGCGCTGGCCTTCCTCGCCGGCCGATTGTGAAGGACGCCGCCGACTTCCTCCGCGCCAACACGGCCATCGCCCCGGCGCCGCTGGTGCCGGAGCTTCGGCTGCACCTCGCCACCGAGATCACGCCGATCTGGCAGGCGACGGAGGCGTGGCTGGAGCGGGAAGGCGTGGCGCCGCCTTTCTGGGCCTTCGCCTGGCCGGGGAGCGTGGCGGTGGCGCGGATGCTGCTCGACCGGCCGGAGTTGGTGCGCGGCAAGCGGGTGCTGGACTTCGCCGCGGGCTGCGGCTTGGCCGCCATCGCCGCGGCGCGCGCCGGGGCGGCTTCGGTGGAGGCGGCGGAAATCGACCCGCTCGCCGTCGCCGCGATCCGGTTGAACGCCGAACTCAACGGCGTGGAGGTCGTGGCGCTGGCGGAGGACGTGGTGGGCACGCCCTGCCGCTGGGACCGGGTGATCGCGGGCGACGTCTGCTACGAGGCGCCGATGGCGCGGCGCATCCTTCCCTGGCTGCGGGGCCTCGCCGCCGCCGGGGCCGAGGTGTGGCTGGCCGATCCCGGGCGCGCCTACGTCCCGGGTGAGGGGCTCGAAACGCTGGCGCGGGTCGCCGTCCCGGTCACGCGGGAGCTGGAGGACCGCGACGTCCGGGAGGTGACGGTGTCGCGTTTGCTTCCGCCGTGATGCCGCCACACGCGACGGGCACCCTCCGCCGGTGAACAGGGGTGCCCCGATGCGGCGTCTGGCTTTGTTGCTGGTGGCGGCTTCCGCACTCCCGGCGGCGGCGCAAACCGAATACCGTCACGACGCCCAAGGGCGCTCCGCGGGCCGCGCCGAGCGGCGGGGCGACACCATGCACTTCTATGAGGGTGTCCGAGAAGGGTCAGGCTGGTGCCAGTCGGTTCAGCATCAGCCGGA
>NZ_BAAAFZ010000071.1:0-5130 GCF_039523795.1 Craurococcus roseus
GCGCCGCGGGCCGCGGCGCCGGCCTGATGCACGCGGGCGCCGCCGCCGCCGCCGCCGCGCCGACGGGCGGGCAGCCTTGCGGCGAGCCGCCGCCCGCCCTCGGCGTCGTCGAAGCGGACGCGGATTTCGCCGCCGGCCTCCGCGCCTCCTTCGGGGAACTCGGGTTTCCCTGCGAAGCGCACCGGACGGTCGACGCCCTGGTGGAGGGGTGGGCCGGCATGCCTTCCCCGCGGCTCGTGCTGCTCGGCGGAGGAGACCCGGCCGCCCCGCTCTCGGCGCTGCGACGGCTCCGCGACGCGTCCCGCGTGCCCTGCATCCTCCTTGTCGGCGGATTGGACGAGGCCATCGGCGCCCTGGCGCGGAACGCCGGCGCCGATGACGCCGCGGATCGCGCGGCGCCCTTCGCGGCCATCCTGGCCCGCGTCCGCGCCGTGCTGCGCCGGGCCGAGTGGGGGACTGCCGACGCCATGGCGGCGCCGCCGGAAGCGGCGCTCGACGGCTGGCGCCTCCTGCCGGACCGCCGGCAGCTCCTCCTCCCCGACGGGCGGGAATGTCCGTTGACCACCGCCGAGTTCGACCTGGTGCGGGTGCTGGTGGAGCGCCGCGGCCGCGCGGTGTCGCGCGACGCCATCGCGCGCAGCGTCTTCGGCCGGCCCTTCCGGCCGGACGACCGCACCGTGGACAACCTCGTGCTCCGGTTGCGGCGCAAGCTCGAAGCCGCCGATCCGCGGGCGATCAAGACGGTGCGTGGCGCGGGCTACATGTTCGCGGGCTTCGGCGCCGCCGCTGCTGGGGCTGGCGGTCGGGCGGGCAGGTCCGCCGCCACGCCGGCGCATCCGCCGCAGCTTGGTCCCTGACCGCAGCCCCACCCGCCATTCCACTGGGAGCCGTCCGGGAGAGGGGGCGGCCGAGGCCGCAGTGTCGGAGCCGGAAAAAAGAAAGCCGCCCCGGCGGCTGAACCGGGGCGGCTCTCGAGGGCGCGCGCGGGGCTTGCCGGCGGTCAGCCCGCCATGGCCTGCTCCTTGCCCTTGCGCAGGTTGGGCAGCAGCATCGCCCCCAAGGCGATCGCCCCGATCGCCAGCATGGTGGCGCTGATCGGCCGTTGGAGGAACACCATCGGGTCGCCGCGCGACAGCAGCATGGCGCGCCGCAGGTGCTCCTCCATCATCGGGCCGAGCACGAAGCCGATCAGCAGCGGCGCCGGCTCCATCCGCAGCTTGTTGAACATGTAGCCGAGCACCGCGAAGATCGCCGTCGAGTACACGTCGAAAACGTTGTTGTTCACGCTGTAGGCGCCGATGCAGCAGAACACCAGGATGGCCGGGTACAGGAACTTGTAGGGCACTTGGAGCAGCTTCACCCACATGCCGATCATCGGCAGGTTGATGACCAGCAGCATCAGGTTGCCGATCCACATCGAGCAGATCAGGCCCCAGAACAGCTCGGGTTGCGCCTCCACCATGCGCGGCCCCGGCTGGATGCCCTGGATGATGAGCGCGCCGACCATCAGCGCCATCACCGCGTTGGCCGGGATGCCCAGCGTCAGCAACGGGATGAAGGAGGTCTGCGCCGCGGCGTTGTTGGCCGCTTCCGGCCCCGCCACGCCTTCGATGGCGCCCTGGCCGAACATGTGCCGGCCCTTCGAGACCTTGCGCTCCATCATGTAGGCGCCGAAGGCGGCGAGCGAGGCGCCGCCGCCCGGCAGGATGCCGAGCACGGAGCCGAGCGCGGTGCCGCGCAGCACGGACGGCGCCGCGCGCTTCCACTCCTCCTTCGTGAGGAAGAGGCTCTCGACCTTGGTCTTGAGGACCTCGCGCGCCTCCGGCCGCTCCAGGTTCAAGATGATCTCGGCGATGCCGAAGACGCCCATCGCCAGGGCGACGAAGCTGATGCCGTCCGACAGCTCCGGGATGCCGAAGGTGAAGCGCTGCTGGCCGGTCTGCACGTCCGTGCCCACCAGGCCGAGCGCCACGCCAAGCACCACCATCGCCACCGACTTGAGCACCGAGCCCTGGGCGAGCACCGCCGAGATGATCAGGCCGAGCAGCATGAGCGAGAAGTAGTCGGCCGGGCCGAAGCTCAGCGCCACCTGCGTCAGCAGCGGGCCGGAGGCGGCGACGAGGACCGTGGCGACCGAGCCGGCGAAGAAAGACCCGATGGCCGAGGTGGCCAGCGCCGCGCCGGCGCGGCCGTTCCGTGCCATCTTGTAGCCTTCGAGCGTGGTGACGACCGAGGAGATCTCGCCCGGCAGGTTGAGCAGGATGGCGGTGGTGGAGCCGCCGTACTGCGCGCCGTAGTAGATGCCGGCCAGCATGATGATGGCCGTCGTCGCCTCCTGGCCGAAGGTGATCGGCAGCAGGAGCGAGATGGTCGCCACCGGCCCGATGCCCGGCAGCACGCCGATGGCCGTGCCGATCAGCGCGCCGATCAGCGCGAAGGCCAGGTTCTTGAAGCTCAACGCGACGCCGAAGCCGAGCGCCAGGTTCTCGAGGAAGGATGTTTCCATGGTCCGTCAGGTCCCTTTGCGCGCGCCCGAAGGGGCCCTTCCCGTCAGAACTGCGGCCACACGTTCACGCGGATGTCGAGCTGCTTGATGAACACCCACCAGCACAGCGCGAGCAGGAAAACCGTGAGGCCGAGGACGCCCACCGGCCGCCTCCGGTGCTCCGGCTCGGCGGCCGCGGCGATGAAGATCGTCGCCACCAGCGCGACCATCAGCCCGAAGCCGTCCAGCAGGAGGCAGAAGGCGCACATGGCGCCGCATATGCACCCGATGAGCCGCCACCCGATGGATACGCAGAGCAGGGAGAAGCCGGCGAGCAGGCCCAGGCCGAGGGCGACGTAGTTGTTCGAGAAGGCGGGGTTCAGCGCGGGCGCGACGTAGCCCACGGCGAGGCCGACCGCGACGGCCAACGCCAGCACGCCGGTCTCGACGCCCGTCCACCGTTGCAGCGGGTCGGGTCCTTCGAAAAGGCCGACGGCCAGGGTCAGCGCGCCTAGGCCCATCAAGCCCCACAGCACCAGCATGGGCATGTAGCCCGGCCCCATGCGCCGGGCCGTGCCGATCGCGTGCTGCTCCAGCCCGATGCCGAGGAAACCGCCGTTGAGGTAGAGGCCCGCAAAGGCGACGAGGATGAAGAACAGCCCCGAGACGACGTCCTTCTCATTGATTTTCATGCAGCGGCCCTTTCCGGCTCCGTCGCGCCGCGCGCGGCACCCGCGGCGCGCTTCACGAAATCCTCCAACCGACGGGCGCGCCAGACGCCCGCACCAGAAGCCCCCGGCGCTCCGCGCCGGAGCGGACGGACACCGTGCGCGCCTCCGGCGGAAGCGTGCCAGCCCGCCCGCCGGGCTCGGCGAAGCGGTCGCGCGCAGCGACAGAACGGGAAACGACCGCCACAGGCGCCGTCGGTGCGGCGCGGCGAGACAAGCCCCCGGACATCTCCCTCCCCGTTTTTCGGGTCTTCCGGCCGTATGGCACGGGGACTCGGCGCCTAGCAAGCCGGCCTCGGAACGTGGCGCCGCCGGGCGCTTGCCAGCCCCGCGCCCGCCCGCGATCCTCGCCGCACCACGGCGGCGCGAGGTCGGGAATGTCGGGACACTTGCTGGCGAACGACCCGGCGGAGCGCATCCGGGACGCCGCGGCGGCGCTGGAGCCGGGGTTGGCGGCGCTGCGACGCGACATCCACGCCCACCCCGAATTGGGCTTCGAGGAGACGCGCACCGCGGGCATCGTCGCGGCCGAACTCGCGCGCCTAGGCGTCCCGCACCGCACCGGCCTCGGCCGCACCGGCGTGGTCGGCACCATCGAGGGCGGCAGGCCCGGGCCGACGCTCGCCATCCGCGCCGACATGGACGCGCTGCCCATCCAGGAGGAGACCGGGTTGCCCTTCGCCTCCACGGTGGCGGGCAAGATGCACGCCTGCGGGCACGACATCCACACGGCCACCTTGCTCGGCGTCGCCGCGGTGCTGAAGGATCTGGCGCCGCGCCTCGCCGGCCGCGTCGCGCTGGTGTTCCAGCCGGCGGAGGAGCTGCTGGAAGGCGCGGCGGCGATGATCGCGGACGGCGCCGCGGAGGGCTTCGACCTCGCGCTCGCCTTCCACAACCAACCGGACATGCCGGTGGGGAGCTTCGGCTGGGTGCGCGGCGCGAACCTCGCCGCCGCCGACCGCTTCGACCTGGTGGTGCGCGGCCGGTCCGGCCACGCGGCGCACCCGCACGCCTCCGTGGACCCGATCGTCGCCGCGGCGGCCTTCGTGTCCCAGGCGCAGACGGTGGTGAGCCGGGAGATCAAGCCGCTGCACCCCGCGGTGGTGACGATCGGCCAGTTCCAGGGCGGCACCACGCACAACATCATCCCCGAGCGCGTCCATCTGAAGGGCACGGTCCGCACCTTGCACGAGGAGGCGCGCGGCACGGCGGAGGCGGCGCTGCGCCGCTTGGTGGCGGGCTTGGAGACGGGGATGCGCGTGTCCTGCGCCCTGGACTACCGCCGCCTCATCCCGGCGCTGGTCAACGACGACCGCGTGCTCGACCCGCTGGTCGCCAGCGTGCGGCGGCAGTTCGGGGACGGCGCCGTCTCGGAAGGCGAGCCGGTGATGGGCGCGGAGGACTTCGCCGCCTTCGCCGCCGTGGTGCCCTCCGCGCACCTCCGCATCGGCTCCGGCGCGCCGGGGCGCCACGATCGCCTGCACAACGCCGACTACCAGCCGGACGAGCGCTGCATCGGCCTCGGCGTCCAGGCGCTGTGCCGCGCCGCGCTGGACATGCTGGCTTGAGCCACCGCGTCGCCGAGCTGACGGCGCCCGAGGCGGCGGAGCGCTTGGCGGCCGGCGCCTGCGCCATCCTGCCGATGGGCAGTCTGGAAACGCACGGGCCGCACGCGCCGATGGGCGATTACCTGCTCGCCGACGCGCTGTGCGTCATGATGGCCGAGCGCGCGGCCGGGCTGGGCGCCGACGCCCTGGCGCTGCCGCCCGTGCCCTTCGGCGGCGAGGACTTCTTCAACGCCGTGCCGGGCGCCGTCTCGCTGCCCCTGCCGCTGGTCCAGGCCGTCGTGGAGGAAACGGCGGAGGCCCTGCTCCGCAACGGCGCGCGGCGCATCCTCGTCGTCAACGGCCACGGCGG
>NZ_BAAAFZ010000071.1:5207-51401 GCF_039523795.1 Craurococcus roseus
CGCCGGCGGCCTCGCCGGGGGCGATGCGCTGCGGCAGGAGGTGGCGTTGGAAGCGGCCGCGCGGGCGCTGCGCCGCCGGCGCGGCGTCGTGGTGCCGGCCTTGCACCTCTGGCGCGCCGCCGCCGCCTTCCACGCCGGCCTCGGCGGGGACACTGCCAGCCTCGGGCACGGCGGCGACCCCGTGTGGTCGGTGGCGCTCCACCTGCGCCCGGACCTCTGCCGCCCGGAGCGCGCCCGGCCGACCGAACGCGCTCGGTCCGTCCTCGGCCTGCCCATATCCGGCTTCGGCCAGGTGCGGTGCGGCGGCGCGGAGTTCGCCGTGCCGACGGACGTGGAGGAGGCCGCCCCCGGCGGCGTTTCCGCGGCCGACCCGCGCGGCGGCGGCGCCGAGCACGGCGCGCGCCTCGTCGAAGAACTGGTCGCGGCCGGCGCGGCCATGCTGGTCCACCTGCGGGAGAACGTCGCGTGAAGGTCTGCGTCTACGGCGCCGGCGCCATCGGTGGCTACCTGGCGGGACGGCTGGCGAAGGGCGGCGCCGAGTTGTCCGTGGTGGCCCGCGGCCCGCACCTGGACGCTATCCGGGCGGAGGGCCTCACCGTGCGGACGGCGGAGGGCGCGCTGCACAGCCGCCCCGCCGCCTCCGACCGGCCCGCCGACCTCGGCCCGCAGGACGCCGTCGTGGTCTGCACCAAGGTCCCGGCGCTCCCGGACGTGGCGGAGGGCATAGGCCCGCTGCTCGGCCCGGGCACCGCCGTCGCCTTCGTGACCAACGGCATCCCCTGGTGGTACTTCGACCGCCACGGCGGCGAAGCCGAAGGCACGCGCCTGCCGGAACTCGATCCGGGCGACAACATCCGCCGCGCCGTCGGCGTCGAACGGACCCTGGGCGGCGTGGTCTACGCCGCGTGTTCGGTCGCGTCGCCCGGCGTGGTCGAGGTGTCCAGCCGAACCACCAAGCTGATCCTCGGCGAGCCGGACGGCGAACGCAGCCCCCGCGCGGTCGCCCTCGCCACCGCCTTCAAGGCCGGCAGCCTCCCGTGCAGCGTCAGCCCGGACATCCGCAGCGAGGTCTGGGGCAAGCTGCTCAACAACCTGGCGAACGGCCCGCTCTGCCTCCTGACCCGGCGCAACATCCGCGACACCTTCGCCGACCCGGTGGTGAACGAGGCGGCCTTGCGGGCGGTGGAAGAGGGGCTGGCGATCGCCCGCGCGATGGGCCGGCAGGTGTCTTCCACCGCGCAGGAGCGCATTGCCCTGTCGGCGCAGATCCCGCACAAGCCCTCCATCCTCCAGGACCTCGAACTCGGCCGCCCAATGGAGATCGACGCCCTCTTCACCGTGCCGCTCCGCTTGGCGCGGGGGCGGGGCGTGCCGACGCCGACGCTCTCGCTCCTGGTGGCTCTGGCGACGCAGGCGGCCGAGGCGGCGGGGCTGTACCGGCGGGGCGGGCCAGGAATCGCTTGACGACAGAGCGCCGGATTAGGAATATTGTCCGGGTAAACTCCTGGACCCGTGCCCGCCGCGCCGCTGGCGCCGCACCCCTTTCGTCCGGAAAGCGCCGGCGGACCCATGGTAGCCCACGACGTACAGCGCGCCGTCCCGTTGCCGCTCAGACGAGAGGCTTGCAACAGCGCTTGAAGAGGTCCGGAGCCAAGTCGTCGGCGCCGGTCGATGGCGCAAAAAGGCCCTTCAACGAAACAAAATTTTGGTATGAAGGGCTATGCCGATCCGTACCGCTGCGCTGCTTGTATGCTTCGTTGCCGCCTTGGTTCTGGCCCGTTCGCTGGGGTACAAGACGCTGGCCTCGTTGCTTCCGTTCTGCTTTCTGGGCGGCATGTCTGCATGGACCTTATGGAAGCACTATCGGTGGGGAGAGCCTCAAAAAGCGGTCAAGCAACACAAATTTCTTATTGCAATGTCAATGATCGCAGTGTTCGTTCTGTTTTATATTGATGACATTCTCGATTTGATTGAAGGCAAGTACGATTAAATATTCCAGTGAGGCGGTAAGATGGTAAAGAAGTAGACGGGCCGGAGCGCTCGGTCCGCGCCTCCTCAACCGCGCGGCAACGCCGTTTGCCCCAGCACCCAACCTTCCCAACGCCGCACCCAAGGGTCGTCCGGCACGAAGTCCGGCCGCGCCCCGTCCAGCACGCCGACCAAGCCGAGCAGCCCAACCACCGAGTCGAACCGGTCCTCGCCCGCCGCGTCCGCGCCGAACCCGTCGGCGACGGCCGCCGCCAGCGCGGGGGAGGACAGCACCCGCCGCGCATCCATCGCCGCGCGCAACGCCGGCGCCAGCGCCCTTCGCGGCCCCTGCGCCCGCTTGCTGCCGGGGAGGCGCAGCCCGCACTGGCGCAACGCCTCCGCCGGGTAGACCTCCGCCAGCGCCGCCCGCCCCGGCGCGAGCAGCGCGCGCAGCCCGCCCTCGAACGGCCAGAGCGACACGGGCAGGCCCGCGCCGAGCGCCGGCAGCAGCCAGTCCCGCCACGCCGCGATGGCCGCCTTGCCCGACTGGTTGGCGCCGAGCGTCCAGAACAGCGGCGCCCCCGCCGGCCGCTCCGCCGTCGCGCGGTCGCACAGGCGCGACAGGCCGAGTGGCCCGTCCATCCCGAGCGCCGCCGCGTGCGCCGCCCGCGTCATGCCCCGGACCCCGCGCGCCGGGTAGAAGGGCCGCTCCCGACTGACGGTGTCGAGGCCCGCGCTCACCGCGAAGAAGCCCGGCCGCGCCGCCAAGCCGCGCAGGAAGGCGGGGAAGTCCGGTTCGGGCAGGTGCCGCGCGTACTCCCGCGGCAGGCCGAGCGGCAGATCCAGCCCCAGCGCGACCGGCCCCCCGCCCTTCAGCAACCGCGGCAGCAGCGCCGCCACGTCGCCGACCGGGACCGGCGCCTCCGCCCGCCACGCTCCGCCGGACAGGCGGGCGACGGAGATCCAGCGCTTGCGCGGGTCCAGGCTCCAATCGGCGTGGGCGGCCACTGTCCCATCCGGGAGCGGCGCCGGATGTGCCATGGTGGTCGGGGACGACGGGAAGGGCGGGGCGATGGCGGCGGAGTCCTACAACAGCGTGTCCAAGTGGTTCCATTGGGTCACGGTCGGCTTGATGGCGGTGGCGCTGCCGCTCGGGTTCCTCATCAAGTACATCAAAGACAGCGACAAGATGCCCTTCTACGCCATCCACGAATCGGCCGGGCTGACCATCTTCCTCGTGGCCATCGCCCGCCTCGCGTGGCGGTGGACGCACCCGCCACCGCCCCTGCCGGACAGCGTCCCGCTGGCGATGCGGCGCGCGGCCGCCGCGAACCACTGGCTGCTCTACGCCGCGATGATCGTGCAGCCGACCCTCGGCTTCATCGCCACCAACGCCCAAGGCTTTCCGCTGCGGGGGGAGACCGCCTACCTCGGCTTCATAGACTTCCCCAAGTTCATGGAGGCGAACAAGGCGCTGGCCGACCCGGTCCAGGCCGCGCACACCGTGGTGGGAATCTCCATCGCGGTGCTCTTGGCGATCCACATCGCCGCCGCGATTTACCACCAGGCGATCCGCCGCGACGGCACGCTGCTGCGGATGGTGTAGCGGCCCGTCTGCGCGTCCGGCGCATCGCGGCCGCGGGCGGCCCGTCGAACGATGGAGGAGCAGCGTCGTGGAAAGCGTCTGGGACTACCCGCGGCCGCCCGCCCTGGAGCCGGTCGCGCGGCCGATCCGCATCGTCTTCGCCGGCCGCGTCGTCGCGGAGACGTCGGCGGCCTTCCGCGTGCTGGAGACCTCGCACCCGCCGGTCTACTACCTGCCCCGGGCCGCGTTCACCGGCTGCGACCTCGAACCCGCGCCCGGCCGCAGCGTCTGCGAGTGGAAGGGCGAGGCCCGGTATTGGACCATCCGCGCCGGCGGGCTGGTGGCGGAGCGCGCGGCCTGGGGCTACCCGGACCCGACGCCCCCCTTCGCCGCCATCCGCGACCACTTGGCGGTGTATGCCGGCGCGATGGACCGGTGCTTCGTCGGCGACGAGGCGGTCACGCCGCAGCCCGGCGGCTTCTACGGCGGCTGGATCACCGGCGACCTCGTCGGGCCGTTCAAGGGCGGACCCGGCAGCATGGGCTGGTGACGCCCCTGGCCCGTCCCGCCGCCGCCGCCCGGCCTTGAAGGGTCGCGGCGCCGGGCGGACACTGGCCGGCATGACGCACCTGCAAGCCCTGGCCGACGCGATCGGCGCCCGCAACGTGCTGCGCGACCCGCCGGACGTGGCGCCCTACGCCGTGGACTGGCGCGGCGCCTACCGCGGCGCGCCGCTGGCGGTGCTCCGGCCCGGCACGGTGGAGGAGGTTTCGGCCGCCGTGCGCGCCTGCGCGGCGGAAGGCGTCGCGGTGGTGCCGGCCGGCGGGCGCACGGGCCTGTGCGGCGGCGCCGTCGTCCCGGAGAACGGCCCGCCCGCCGTGGTGCTGAGCCTGGAGCGGCTGAACCGCATCCGCGACGTGGACGCGCGCGACTTCTCCCTCGTGGCCGAGGCGGGCTGCGTGGTGCAGCAGGTGCAGGAGGCCGCCACCGCCGTGGACCGGCTGTTCCCGCTCTCCTGGGGCGCGCAAGGCTCGGCGCAGGTGGGCGGCGCGCTGTCAACCAACGCGGGCGGCATCCGCACCATCCGCTGGGGCAACGCGCGGGACCTCGTGCTCGGCCTGGAGGTGGTGCTGCCGGACGGCCGCGTGCTGAACGACCTCCGCCGCGTGCGCAAGGACAACAGCGGCTACGCGCTCCGCCACCTGTTCCTGGGCGGGGAGGGCACGCTCGGCGTCATCACCGCCGCCGCGCTGCGCCTCGTGCCGGCGCTCAGGCGGGTGGAGACGGCCTTCGCCGCCGTGCCCTCGCCGGACACCGCGCTCTCGCTCCTCTCGCGCGTGCTCGGCAGCGGCGCCGAGGTGATCGCCTTCGAGCTGATCCTCCGCCGCTGCATGGAGATCGTGGACCGCTTCGGCCAGCGCACGCGCATGCCGATGGCGCTGGACAGCCCCTGGTACGTGATGGTCGAGATCGCCGCCGCCCACCCCGCGGTGCCGCTGCGCGCCATGCTGGAGGACACGCTGGCGGCCGCGATGGAAGTCGGCGAATGCACGGACGCCGTGCTCGCCGAGAACGAGGAGCACCGCGCGGCCTTCTGGCGCATCCGGGAGGACTACCCCGACTGCGTCCGCCAAGCCGGCCCTGCCATCTCCACGGATACCGCCGTCCCCGTCTCGGCGGTGCCCGCCTTTCTCGGGCGGGTGGAGCAGGAATTGGCCGCGCGCTGGCCGGAAGGGCGCATGGTCGCGGTGGGCCACGCCGGCGATGGGAACATGCACGTCGGCCTGCTGGCGCCGGAGGGCACCCCGCGCGAGGACTGGGTAGCGCGCGCCGCCGGCGCGGAGGCGGTGGTGAACGCCGTCGCCGTGGACCTCGGCGGCACCTTTTCCGCCGAGCACGGCATCGGCCAATCCAAGCGCCACGCCATGGCGACGCACAAGGACCCGGTGGCGCTCGACGTGATGCGGGCGGTCAAGGCGGCGATCGACCCGGCGAATCTGATGAACCCGGGGAAGATGCTCCCATGACCGCCGGCCGCCGCCTGCGCGCCTACCTGAGCCACTCGTCCGATGCCTTCGCCAACTACTACGGCGACGAGGCGCTGGCCGCCTTGCGGGAGGTCGCCGAGGTGCGGCGGAACGAGACCGGCCGCGACCTGTCCGGCCGCGAGCTGGCGGAGGCGGCGGAGGGGTGCGAGCTGATCGTCTCCTACCGCCTCTCGCATGGCCCGGCCGAGTTGTTCGAGAACGCGCCCGACCTCGTCGCCTTCCTGCGCTGCGCCGTGGACATCCGCGACGTGGACGTCGGGGCGGCCAGCGCCCAGGGCGTGCTGGTGACGCACGCCACGCCCGGCTTCATCCCGGCGGTGGCGGAACTCGTGCTGGGCCAGATGGTGGACCTCGCCCGCGGCATCTCCGCCGCGACCGAGCGCTACCACCGCGGCGAGGTGCCCGAAGCGCGGATCGGCCGCCAGCTCGAAGGCTCGACGCTGGGCGTCATCGGCTACGGTGCCATCGGCCGCCGCTTGGCGGAGATGGCGCTGGCGCTCAACATGCGCGTGCTGGTGACGGACCCGCACGCCCGCGCCCAGGACGGGCGCATCGCCCAGTTGGACATGCCGGAGTTGCTGGCCGCGTCCGACTTCGTCGTCTGCCTCGCCGTGGCGAACGAGCAGACCGAGAACCTGATGGACGCCGCCGCCTTCGGACGCATGAAGCCCGGCGCCTTCTTCCTCAACCCCGGGCGCGGCGGCTTGGTGGACGAGGTCGCCCTGCGCGCGGCGCTCGATAATGGCCGCCTCGCCGGCGCCGCCCTCGACGTCGGCCGCGCCCCGGACCAGATGCCCACGCCCGAACTCGCCGCCCACCCGCGCGTGGTCGCCACGCCGCACGTCGGCGGCCTGACCCCGCAAGCCACGCTGCACCAAGCCATGGACACCGTGCGGCAGGTTAGGGTGCTCGCGGCCGGGCGCCTGCCGGACAACGCGGTGAACGCCGACGCCGCGCACCGGCTGGCGCGGATCGGCGTCGGGCGCTAGCGCCCACGGCGCCAGCGGGGCAAGATCGGCCCCTCCGGGGAGGAATGGATGCCCACTGGCCTCGGCGCCATAGACTGCGACGTCCACCCGATGGTGCCCGCCATGTCGGCGCTGTCGCCGTACCTGGACGAGTTTTGGCGCGACCAGGTTACGGAGCGCGGCATCACCCAGCTCGACGGCCAGAGCTGGCCGGTCAACACGCCCAAGACCATCCGTGCCGACTGGCGGGACGCGAAGGGCAGGGGCGCCTCCACCGTCGCGGAACTCCAAACCCAGGCGCTGGGGCCCTTCGGCGCCGACCTCGCCATCCTGAACCCGCTTTACGGCGTGCAGATGGTGCTCAACGCCGACATGGCGGTCGCCTTCACCCGCGCCCTGAACGACTGGACCCGCGCCGAGTGGCTGGACCGCGACCCGCGGCTGCGCGCCTCCATCGTCCTGCCCTTGCAGGACATCGGCGCCGCCGTGGAGGAGATCGAGCGCCTCGCCCCCGACCGTCGCTTCGTCCAGGCGTTGGTGCTGGCCATGGGCGACGCGCCGCTCGGCAAGCGGCAATTCTGGCCCGTGTACGAGGCGCTGGTCCGCCACGGCCTGCCGCTCGGCGTCCACGCCGGCAGCGCCTACCGCCACCCGCAGACCTCGGTGGGTTGGACCTCCTGGTACCTGGAGGAGTACGTCGCCAACCAGCAGGCCTTCCAAAGCCAGCTCGCGAGCCTCGTCACCGAGGGCACGCTCGGCAAGTTCCCGGACCTCAAGGTGGTGCTGCTGGAATCCGGCGTGACCTGGCTGCCCGCCTTCTTGTGGCGCCTCGGCAAGACCTGGAAGGGCGTCCGCTTCGAGGTGCCCTGGGTGGACCGTTCCCCGGCCGAACTGGTCCGGGACCAGGTGCGCCTCTCCGTGCAGCCCTTCGACGCGCCTGAGGACGATCCGGGCGCCGTGCAGCGAATCCTGGACCACCTGCGTTCGGAGGACATGCTGCTCTGGGCGTCCGACTGGCCGCACTGGCAATTCGACGGGAACGCGGCCGTGCCGCCGGGCTTCCCGGAGGCTATGCTGCCCAAGCTCATGCGCGACAACGCGCTCGCCACCTACGGCCGTTTGCGAGGGGAGGAGGGTTCCCGATGAACGTCATCCAGGCGCCGCCGCCCAGGGCCGACGCCCGCCCCGGCCGCCCCGCGGCCGCGACGCTCGGGCTGGTGGACGTGGACATCCACCCCCGCGCCCACAGCCACGCCGACTTCAAGCCCTGGCTCAGCGAGCGCTGGTGGCGCTACGCCCAGGAATACGGTCCCCGCGCCCGCCACGGCTTCACCGGTGGCCAGCCCCCGTTCCCGAAGGCGCAGCCGCTCGCCTGCCGGCGCGACGCTTGGCCGCCCGGCGGCGGCACCCCGGCCTCCGACCTCGGCTTCCTCCGCAGCCACCATTTGGACGCCCACGGCATCGACATCGGCGTGCTGAACCCGCTCCAGCCTTCCGGCCAGGGCGACCGCAACAACGGCTTCTCCGCCGCGCTCTGCCACGCCGTGAACGAGTGGCAGCTCGAAACCTGGCTCCGGCCCGAGCCGCGGCTGCGCGGCAGCGTGGTGGTGCCTTACGAGGACGCCGCCGCCTCCGCCGCCGAGATCCGGCAGCGCGCCGGCGACCCGAATTTCTGCCAGGTGCTGATGATGAGCCGGACGGCCGAGCCCGCCGGCAATCCCCGGTACTGGCCGATCTACGAGGCGGCGGCCGAAGCCGGGCTGCCGGTCGCCTTCCACGCCTTCGGCTACTCCGGCTGGGCCATGACCAACACCGGCTGGCCCTCCTTCTACATCGAGGAGGTGAGCGAGCACGCCACCTCCTGCCAGAACCAGGTGACGAGCCTCGTCGTGGAAGGCGTGTTCGAGCGCCTTCCGACCCTCAAGGTGGTCCTGATCGAATGCGGCTTCGCTTGGCTGCCATCGGTTGCGTGGCGACTGGACCGCCACTGGCGCCATCTCAAGGGGGAGGTGCCGCACCTCCGCCGCGCGCCCTCCGAGTACATCCGCGACCACATCTGGGTCTCGACCCAGCCCATGGAGGAGCCCGAGGTAGGCCGGCACCTGCGGGACGTTATGGGCTGGATCGGCTGGGACCGCATCCTCTTCGCCACCGACTACCCGCACTGGGACTTCGACGACCCGCGCGCCGCCGTACCCGGCACGCTGCCCGAAGAGGTCCGCCGCGACATCTACGGCGGCAACGCGCGGAGGGTGTACGGCTTTTGAGCCAAGCGGCGGTACCGGCCGCCAAGCGGCGGTACGTGGTGGCGGCGGTGGGCGAGATCCCGCCGGGTGGGCGCAAGCTGGTGGAAGTCGCGGGCCGTAAGGTGGTGGTGTTCAACCTCGGCGGCGAGTTTTTCGCCCTGGGCGACCGCTGCCCCCACCAGGGCGGGAGCCTCGCCGCCGGTTGCCTGACCGGGGAGGTTTCATCGCCCGGGCCGGGGGAGTACCGCTACGCCCGCCGGGGCGAGATGATCCGCTGCCCTTGGCACTATT
This sequence comes from Craurococcus roseus, assembly GCF_039523795.1. Classification (NCBI taxonomy): domain Bacteria; kingdom Pseudomonadati; phylum Pseudomonadota; class Alphaproteobacteria; order Acetobacterales; family Acetobacteraceae; genus Craurococcus; species Craurococcus roseus. The sequence goes on from NZ_BAAAFZ010000071.1 coordinate 14,314, forward strand.
GGGAGTTCGACATACGTACCGGGCAATCGCGCTTCGACCCGGGGCGGGTCAGGACGCGCCGCTACGACACCCGGGTCGAGCCCGGCGCGGCGTTACAGGACGGCCCATATCGCGCCGAAACCTTCGCCGTTCATGTCGAAAGCGATTATGTTGTCGTTGACGCCTAGGGGCGCTAGCGGGTTTACTGGGCCTTAGGGGCATTCAACGCAAACCTAAAGTCGGCGATGCGGTTTCGCCGAAAAGTTGTATGCGACGGCATGCGATTCGAGGGGGACTCCATGGTTGACGGGGCGGTGTGGCATCGGCGGGGAGCCGCGCTGTGATCTTCCACGAGACCCCTCTCCAAGGCGCGTTCCTGATCGAGCCGGAGAAGCGGGGCGACGAGCGCGGCTTCTTCGCGCGCGTCTTCTGCGGTGATGAGTTCGCGGCCCATGGCCTGGAAACCCGCTTCGTCCAGGCCAACAACTCGCTGACCGGCAAGAAGGGTGCCTTGCGCGGCATGCACTACCAGCTCCCCCCGGCGTCCGAGGTGAAGCTGGTGCGCTGCATCCGGGGCGCCTTCCACGACCTGATCGTGGACCTCAGGCCCGACAGCCCGAGCTTCGGCAAGTGGTTCGGCGCCGACCTCACGGCCGAGAACCGCTTGATGATGTACGTGCCGCGCGGCTTCGCCCACGGCTTCGTCACGCTGACGGATGACGCCGAAGCCTTCTACTTCGTGAGCGCGCCCTACGCGCCGCAGCAGGAGCGGGGCCTGCGCTTCGACGACCCGTGGTTCTCCGCGAAGTGGCCGGTGCAGCCGACGGACGTCTCGGCCAAGGACGGCTCCTGGCCGGCCTTCGACCCCGAATACCACGCCATCGAGACGCTGCGCGGCCTCCGCTGAGGGCCCGCGCCTGGTCGCAACCGGGCGGCGCCGGAGGGCGGCGGCGCCTTGAGGGAAGTTCGGAAGACATGATCATCGTAGACAGGCTGCTCCGGCAGCGCGAGGCGGACGGCAAGCCGGTGCGGGTCGGGATGGTCGGCGCCGGCTTCATGGCGCGCGGCATCGCCAACCAGATCGTCAACTCCGTGCCCGGGATGCGGCTGGTCGCCATCGCCAACCGCACCCTCAACAACGCGGTGCAGGCCTACACGGAAGCCGGCGTCGAAGAGGTAGCCTTCGTCGGCAGCCAGAAGGCGTTGGAGAAGTGCATCGACACGAACCGCCCGGCCGTGACGCAGGACCCGATGCTGCTCTGCGCCGCCGACGGCATCGACTGCCTGATCGACGCCACCGGCGCCGTGGAGCACGGCGCGCAGGTCACGATGCAGGCCATCGCCTATGGCAAGCACGTGGTGACGATGAACGCCGAGCTGGACGCGACGGTCGGCCCGATCCTGAAGCGCCACGCCGACAAGGCCGGCGTTATCCTCACCGGCTGCGACGGCGACCAGCCCGGCGTGCAGATGAACCTGTATCGGTTCGTGAAGTCGATCGGCCTGACGCCGCTGCTCTGCGGCAACGTCAAGGGCCTCCAGGACCCCTACCGCAACCCGACCACCCAGAAGGGCTTCGCCGAGAAGTGGGGGCAGAACCCCTACATGGTCACGTCTTTCGCCGACGGCACCAAGATCAGCTTCGAGCAGGCGGTGGTAGCCAACGCCACCGGTATGACGGTGGTGCAGCGCGGCATGACCGGCATCGAGCACCCGGGCCATGTGGACGAGCTGACCAAGTCCTACGACGTGGACATGCTGCGCGAGCTGGGCGGCATCGTGGACTACGTGGTGGGCAGCAAGCCCGGTCCCGGCGTGTTCGTGCTCGCCACCCACGATGACCCGAAGCAGCGCCACTACCTCAATCTCTACAAGCTGGGCGAAGGGCCGCTCTACTCCTTCTACACCCCCTACCACCTCTGCCACTTCGAGGTGCCGCTCTCCGTCGCCCGATTGGTGTTGTGCGGCGACGCCGTGATGCAGCCGATCGACGGGCCACGGGTGGACGTGGTCACCACCGCCAAGACCGACCTCAAGGCCGGCACGGTGATCGACGCCCTCGGCGGCTACCACAGCTACGGCCAGGCCGAGACCTACGACGCCTCGCGCGCCGAGCGGCTCCTGCCCATGGGCCTCGCCGAAGGCTGCAAGCTGCTGCGCGACGTGAGGAAGGACCAAGTGCTCACCTACGCCGACGTGGAGGTGCCGGAAGGCCGCCTCGTGGACCAGCTCCGCGCCGAGCAAGACGAGGCCTTCCCGGGCGACGCGCAGGGGGTGCGCGCGGCGGCGTAGCGACCCGAGCCTCGGCCCGTTGCGGGCGGAGGGCCGGAACACCGGTCGCCGTTAACTTTCCATTTGGAAACTTCGGCTAGGGGCGGGCGATGCCAAGCAACCCGCCCGGCTCCCCGTGTCCCTACGACGAGGTGCGCCGCGAGGCGACGTTGATGGCCGGCGGCATACACGACCTTGCGCAAAGGGCAGGCGTCTACCACCACCTCTTCGTGCATTCGGGCCGGAACCACGTTTTCCCGTTGCTCGCCGCGCACGGCGCGTTGTGGGCGAGGGGGCATTTCCAGAAGGGGATGCGCTTGGGGTGGCCCGAGGTGGAACACGCCATGCGCGACTACCGCATCATGCCTGAGCGCTTTTTCGAGGACTCGGTGGCGTGGCTCGCGGAGGTTCGAGAGGCTTTGGGCTTCGCGCGGCGGTGCGCGCCGGCGCCGCCTTGAGCCCCGGTCGGACCGGCGGGCGCCCCTGCCCTGGACCGGCGGCTCTCCCTCCCGTTCAATCCGCGCCGGACAAGAACGGGAGGGAAGCCGCATGGCCCGCGTCGCCATCGTCGTCGAGTTCAAGCTGAAGGCCGGCCAGCACGCCGCCTTCGACCGCCTGATCCGCGAGCACGCCCGCGAGACGCTGGAGGAGGAACCAGGCTGCGAGCGCTTCGACGTGCTCCAGCCCTTCGGCCGCGACGGCGCGCCCGACGAGGGCCGCGTCATGCTGTGCGAGGTCTACCGGGACCAAGCCGCGGTGGACGCGCACGCCAAGAACCCGCGCTTGGCCACCGTGCGCGACGCCTACGCCCCGATGGTCGAGGACCGGCGCCTCACCCTTTGCGCCATGTGAGCCCGGCGGCGGCCGGTGCTAAACCTATAAGTTGAAAACTAAACTGTTTTCTTTCACGCGATAGTGAAAAGAGGTAAGTTCCGGTCCCATGACCGGCCGACGCCCCTTCCTGCTCGGTGCCGCCGCGGTGGCGGCCGGCGGGGCGTTGCCGGCCGCTTGGCAACGCGCCTCGGCCGCCGCTACGACCCCGGCGGAGCGTTGGATCTGGGCGAAGAACCACGCGGGGGAGGAGGTCGCCACCGCCTACCGCGCGGGCGATGCCTACCACCCCCAAGCGGTGGCCCGCCTCCGCCACCTGTTCCGCGACCTGCGCGAAGAGGTCCAAGGGCCGTTGCCGCCGCTGCTCGTGGACATCCTGTCGGTCCTCCAGGAGCAATGGGGCTACACGCGGCCCCTGCTGGTCGGCTCCGGCTACCGCACCCTCAAGACCAACATGTCGCTCGAGGGCGCCGCCCCGGCGAGCTTCCACTTGCGGGGCTGGGCCGCGGACATCTCGGTGAAGGGCATCCGGCCGCTGGACCTCGGCTTGTCGGTGTGGACCCTGTCGCAACGGTTCGGCTTCATGGGGGTGGGCCTCTACCCCGGCTTCGTCCACCTGGACGTCGGCCCGCGGCGGGCCTGGACGCGCTTCGCGTCCTGACGCCGCCCGGCCCGGTTGAGGCAGGGCGGTTCCAGCGGCGGGCGATTTGCCCTAGGAAGCGGCCTCCGCACCGGATCGCCGCCCGTACCCCATGACCACCGTCCTGCTCGTCATCCACCTGTTCGTCACCCTGGCGCTGATCGGGGTGGTCCTCCTCCAGCGCAGCGAGGGCGGGGGCCTCGGCATCGGCTCGTCCCAAGGCATGGGCTCCTTCATGACCGGGCGCGGCACCGCGAACCTGCTGACGCGCGCCACGGCCTTCCTCGCCGTCGCCTTCTTCGCGCTGTCGCTGACGCTCGCCTACCTGTCGCGCGGCACCGGCCAGCCCCGCTCCATCCTGGACGCGCCGGCCGTCAACCCGGGCGCCCCCGCCGCCCCGGCGGCGCCCGCCACGCCTCCGCCGCCGGCGGTGCCCACGAACTAGCGGCCGGCGGGCGCCTTCCGCGTCCGGGGAATACCCGAGCCGGGAAGCGCGCAACGCGATGCGGGCGGCCACGGGACGGACGGCGGGCGATGGCGGTCCCGCCCGGAGGTCCACAGGCCGAAGCCTGGCGCTTGGTCCGCGGCCCCGCCATCCCGGCGTGCCGCCCGGGAGCGGAGCACGACGCCGCCGATGCCCCTGTCCGTCGTCGCCTTCCTCGTGCTCATGGCCGTCTTCGCCTGGGGCGCCGCCACGCCGGTCAACGCCGGCTTGGCGGCGATCGTCGCGGCCTACGCCATCGGCGTCCCGCTGGCCGGGCTCTCCGTCGAGGAGGTGACGGCGCGCTTCCCGGCGGGCCTGTTCTTCACCCTGCTCGGCACCACGCTCCTGTTCTCCATCCTGCGCGCCGCCGGCACCATCGACCTGCTCGCCCACTGGGCCGGGCGGCTGGCGCGGGGAAGGCCGGGCCGGGCCCCGCTCCTGATGTTCGCCTTGGCCGCCGCCCTTGCCACGGCCGGCGCCTTCACGCCCGCGGCGGTCGCCGTAGTGGCGCCGGTCGCACTGGCGCTCGGGGCCCGGTTCGGCGTCGGCGAAATCGCCATGGGCTTGGTGGTCGTGCAGGGGGCGAACGCCGGCGCCTTCTCGCCGGCCAACCCCTTCGGCGTGATCGCGGGCCGGATGCTGGACCAAGCCGGCGCGCCGGGCGGCGGCGCCTTCGCCCTCTACGCCGGTTGCTTCCTGTTCAACGCCGCCCTGGCGGCCACCGTCTTCGCGGTCGCCCAGCGGTGGGCCGGCGGCCCGGCGGCAGGGGAGGCCGCGCCCGCGCCACCGGCTGCACCTGCCGAAGCCCATCCACCGTCGGGCGCACCGCCGGTCCGGCTGGACGCCTTCCGGGCCATGACCCTCTTGGCCGTGGTTTCGCTCCTGGTCCTGACGCTCGGCTTCGGGCTCGACGTCGGCGTCGCCGCGCTGTTCGCGTCCCTCGCGCTGGTCGCGGCGCGGCCGGCGGTCCAGAAGCCCGCGCTGGCAGGCGTCCCCTGGTCCGCGATCCTGCTCGTCACCGGCGTCGTCACCTATGTCGGCGTGCTGGAACGGATCGGCGCCGTGGCCGAAGCGCAAGCGCTGGTGGCAGCCATGGGCGACGGCCCGGCCGCGGCCCTCGTCGTGTGCTACCTGGTGGCCTTCGTGTCGGCCTTCGCGTCCACCACCGGGACGCTCGGCGCCGCGACCCCCGTGGTGGCGGCGATCGCGACCGATCCCTCCGTGTCGCCTCTTGGCGTCGTGACCGCGGTCGGCGTGGCGGCCTCCGTGGTGGACATCAGCCCGATGTCCACCAGCGGCGCCCTGCTGCTGGCGAGCGCCCTGCCGAAGAACGAGGCGCTGTTCTTCCGGGCGCTGCTCGCCTACGCCGCTGCGATGGTCGCGGTCGCGCCCCTGTTGGCTTGGCTGGCCTTCGTCCGTTCGGGCCTGTTCTGACCGTTGGGGGCGGCCGGCTGAGGCGCCCGCGCCACAACGGCGCGACGGCGGCGCCACACGGGTAGCCCTCGCGCCGCCGCGGGAGTATGACGGACGCCCATGGCGCGGTTCGTATTCATCACCGGCGGCGTGGTCTCCTCCCTCGGAAAAGGCATCGCGGCGGCGTCCCTCGGGGCGCTGTTGCAGGCCCGCGGGCACAGGGTCCGGCTCCGCAAGCTCGACCCCTACCTGAACGTGGACCCGGGGACGATGTCCCCGACCCAGCACGGCGAGGTCTTCGTCACCGACGACGGGGCGGAGACCGACCTCGACCTCGGCCACTACGAGCGGTTCACCGGCGTCCACGCCTCGCGCGCGGACAACTGGACCACCGGCCGCATCTACGCCGACGTGATCGCGGCGGAGCGGCGGGGCGATTACCTGGGCGGCACCGTCCAGGTGATCCCGCACATCACCGACAAGATCAAGGAATCCATCCAGGCCGAGACGGACGGCTACGACTTCGTCCTGGTCGAGATCGGCGGCACGGTGGGCGACATCGAGAGCCTGCCCTTCCTGGAGGCCATCCGCCAGCTCGCCAACGAGTTGGGGCCGCAGCGCAGCCTGTTCATGCACCTCACCCTGGTGCCGTACATCCCGACCGCCGGCGAGCTGAAGACCAAGCCGACCCAGCATTCGGTGAAGGAGCTGCTGGGCTTGGGCATCCAGCCGCAGATCCTGCTCTGCCGCTGCGACCGGCCGATCCCGGACAACGAGCGGCGCAAGATCGCGCTGTTCTGCAACGTGCGCCCGGAAGCGGTGATTCCGGCGCTCGACGCCGGCACCATCTACAACGTGCCGCTCCAGTACCACGCCGAAGGGCTGGACCAGGAGGTGCTCCGCCATTTCAACATGTCGGCCTGGGGCAGGCCCGACCTCCGGCGCTGGGAGCGGATCGTCCAGGCGGTGCGCCAGCCGGAAGGCGAGGTGACGATCGCGGTGGTCGGCAAGTACACGAACCTCCTCGACAGCTACAAGTCGCTGAACGAGGCGCTCACCCACGGCGGCATCGCGCACAACGTCCGCGTCCGCCTCGACTGGGTGGAGAGCGAAATATTCGATGGCGCCGATGGCGCGCTGGAGCGCCTTTCCGGCGTCAACGGCATCCTGGTGCCCGGCGGCTTCGGCGAGCGCGGCACGCCTGGCAAGATCGAGGCCGTGCGCTTCGCCCGCGAGCGCCGCGTGCCGTTCCTGGGCATCTGCTTCGGGATGCAGATGGCGGTGATCGAGGCGGCGCGGAACCTGGTGGGCCTGCGCGACGCCTCCTCCACCGAATTCGGCGCCTGCCCGGAACCTGTGGTCGGCCTGCTGACTGAGTGGATGCGCGGCAACGCGCTGGAGCGGCGCACCGCCGCCGGCGACCTCGGCGGCACCATGCGCCTCGGCTCCTACCCGGCGAAGCTGGCCGAGGACTCGCTCGTGCGCTCGGTCTACGACGGCGCCGGCGAGATCACCGAGCGCCACCGCCACCGCTACGAGGTGAACGTGAACTACAAGGACCGGCTGGAGGAGGCGGGCCTGCGCTTCTCCGGCATGTCGCCCGACGGCGCCCTGCCGGAGATCGTGGAGTACCCGGACCACCCGTGGTTCATCGGCGTGCAGTTCCACCCGGAGCTGAAGTCCAAGCCCTTCGACCCGCACCCGCTGTTCCGCGGCTTCGTCGGCGCCGCGGTGCGCCAGGCGCGGCTGGTATGACGGCCGCCGCCCGCACCGTCCGCGTCGGCGGCGTCGAGTTCGGCAACCGCTCGCCGCTCGCCTTCATCTCCGGCCCCTGCCAGATTGAGAGCCGCGCGCACGCGCTGGAGACCGCGCACGCCTTGCGGGAGATGGCGGCCTCGGCCGGGGTGCCGCTGGTCTACAAGTCGAGCTTCGACAAGGCCAACCGCACCAGCCTGAACGCCGCGCGCGGCATCGGCCTGTCGGAAGGCTTGGCCATACTCGCCGAGGTGCGCGAGGCCACCGGATTGCCGGTGCTCACCGATGTCCACGCCGCCGAGCAGTGCGCCCCGGCGGCGGAGGCGGTGGACTGCCTCCAGATCCCCGCCTTTTTGTGCCGGCAGACGGATCTGCTCTTGGCCGCGGGCGAGGCGGGCAAGCCGGTCAACATCAAGAAGGGCCAGTTCCTCGCGCCCTGGGACATGCGCAACGTCGCCGCCAAGGTCGCCAGCACGGGCAACGAAGCGGTGCTGCTGACCGAGCGCGGCGCCTCTTTCGGCTACAACACACTGGTCAGCGACATGCGCGCCCTGCCGATCATGGCCGAGACCGGCTACCCCGTGGTGTTCGACGCCACCCATTCCGTGCAGCAGCCCGGCGGGCAGGGGAGCAGCAGCGGCGGCCAGCGGGAATACGCCCCCGTGCTCGCCCGCGCCGCGGTGGCGATCGGTGTCGCCGCGGTGTTCATCGAAACCCACCCCGACCCCGACCGCGCCCCTTCGGACGGGCCGAACATGATCCCGCTCCGCGAGATGCCGGCCCTGTTCGCGCGGCTGAAGGCCTTCGACGTGCTGGCGAAGGGCCACGCCGCGTCCTGACCCGCCGGGCTTGGTGGGCCGCTCGGCCGCCGTATAGGCTCGCGGCGGAAAAACGGCCCGCGGAGGGAGTCGCCATGCCTACAGGCCCGACCGTGTCGCGGCGCGCCGCCCTGCTCGGCGGCTTGGCGCTCGTGGCCCTGCCCGCCGCGGCGGCAGCGACCGAGTTCCCGGCGCCGCGCGAGGCGAGCTGGGTGGCGCGCGACTTCCGCTTCCACACCGGGGAGGTGCTGCCGGAGCTGCGGCTGCACTACACGACCGTCGGCGACCCGGGCGGGCAGCCCGTGCTGGTCCTGCATGGCACCGGCGGCTCCGGCCGCGGCATGCTGACCCCCGCCTTCGCAGGCGAGCTGTTCGGCCCCGGCCAGCCGCTGGACGCCGCCCGGCACTTCATCATCCTCCCCGACGCCCTCGGCGCGGGGAGGTCCGCGAAGCCGTCGGACGGGCTGCGCGGCCGCTTCCCGCGGTACAACTACGACGACATGGTGCTGGCGCAGCACCGCTTGGTGACGGAGGGCCTCGGCCTGCGCCGCCTCCGCCTCGTGATCGGCAACTCCATGGGCGGGATGCACGCCTGGTTGTGGGGCGTGACCCATCCGGACGTCATGGACGCCATCGTGCCCATGGCGTCGCAGCCCACCGCGATGGCGGGCCGCAACTGGATGCTGCGCCGCCTCATGGTCGAGACGATCCGCCGCGACCCCGCCTACAAGAACGGCGACTACGCCGAGCAGCCGCCGTCGCTGCGCACGGCCGGCGTCTTCTACAACACGGCCACCAACGGCGGCACGCTCAACCTCCAGGCCGCCGCCCCGACGGGCGAGGCCGCCGACCGTTTGGTGGAGGCGCGGCTCGCCGGGCCGGTCGCCCCCGACGCCAACGACTTCGTCTGGCAGTGGGACTCCTCGCGCGGCTACGACCCGAGCCCGGGGCTGGAGCGCATCAAGGCGCGGGTGCTGGCCATCAACTCAGCCGACGACGAGCGCAACCCGCCCGAAACCGGCCTCATGCAGGCGGCCATGAGGCGCGTGGCGCACGGCCGCCTGCTGCTGATCCCCGCCAGCGCCGAGACCCTGGGCCACGGCACCACCGCCAACGTCCGGTTCTGGCGCGACGCGCTGGGCGCCTTCCTGCGCGAACTGCCGTAGCCCAGGCCCCGCCTTGCCCCTGCGGCCGTCCCGTCCTATCCGGCCCGCGCCCTTCCCAGGGACGGGCACGACTCCGCCGCCGGGCGTGCCCGTCCCGCCGGAGGCGCCCGACGCGCCCGCCGAGCCACCGGACACGAACACCAGAGGAAACGCCGCATGACGCCGACCCAGCGCCGCACCCTCCTGCTGTCCCTGGCGCCCTTGGTCGCCGCCGGCTGCGGCGGGCGTCACCGGATGCACCACCGGGCGGAAGGCACGGTCCGGCGCTTCGCCGCCGCCCTGGACGGCGCGGAAGAGGCTGTGGACGGGCTGATCTCCCGCATGGACGCCTTCGAGCGGGACGCGGCGGCCGAGGAGGAGGCCATCGCCTTCGCTACCGGCGGCGCCGGTGGGCGCGGCACCGGCGGCCGGGCGTCGCGCGGCGAGCAGGGCTCCCGCTTCACCCCGGCCCCGGCGGGCGCCGCCGACGCCGCCGGCCGGGTGCTCGACGCGGCCTTCGCGGCGCTGGAGGACTACAGCGAGGTGCTGGCCCAGGCCGCCTCGGGCCGGCGCGTGGTGGACGCCGAAGGCCTGAACGGCCAGCAGCTCGCCCGGGCAACCGAGTCGGCGCTGGACGCGCTGCGCCGCAGCGGCGGCGGTTCGATCCCGGACGCGGAGCGCCGCGCCGGCCTGCAAGGCATCGCCGCCCTGGCCGACCTGCCGCAAGCCATCGCCCGGCAAGGCCGCCGCCCGACGGAAAGCGCGGTGGTGGCGGAAGCGCAGCCGCACGTCGCCGCCACCGCCGCCCTGCTGCGCGCGGCCATCGGCGCCGGGCCGGGGCAGGGCGCCCGCGGCGCCATCGCCGTCCGGCAGAGCCGGCTGGACGCCAGCCAAGGGCGTCTCCTCGCCGCGATCCGGCGCGACCGGAGCCTCGGCCCGACCGCCCGCTACGAAGCGTTCCGCAGCATCGCCGAAGCGCGCGACGACGACCCGGACGAGGAGGCCTTCGACGCGCTGCTGGCGATGATCGCCGCCACGGAGCAGGCCCATGCGGCGTTGGGCACCGGCGGCCCGGACGCGGAGGCGAAGGTGGCGGCGTTCGAGTTGGCCGTGCTAGCTTTGCGATCCTACAACGAAGCAAGCCGACGGGGGTGAGCATGACGCCGGGCAGAGGGCGCTCACGCTTCTGGCGCCATGCGGCCGGGTTCCTGGCGGTGCTGGGTGTCGCGCTGGCCGGTGTCGCCATCGTCGGCGACCAAGCCGGGTTCGGCTGGATTTCGGGCCCCGCAGCCATAGGGGCAATCAGCGCCTTGCTGCTGGCCTTCGCCACTTTCACCAATTTGCCGGCCGCGACTGCCGAAAGGGACATGGGGCATCACGTGCCCCTTCCGACGCGCTCCGCCGATCCAGACTGACCTTCCGCTGATCGCGCGCCTCCATGGCGGCTCCCCTTCTTGCCCCGGCGCCGGCACCGGCCTAATCGCCCCGCCAAACCGACCGACCCCCACCCGGAGCCCCCCCGCATGTCCGCCATCGTCGACATCATCGCCCGCGAGATCCTGGACAGCCGCGGCAACCCCACGGTGGAGGCGGAGGTGGTGCTGGACAGCGGCGCCTCGGGCCGCGCCGCCGTGCCCTCCGGCGCCTCCACCGGCGCGCACGAGGCGGTGGAGCTGCGCGACGGCGACAAGGCCCGCTACGGCGGCAAGGGCGTGTCCAAGGCCGTGGACAACGTGGAGGGCGAGATCTTCGACGCCCTCTCCGGCCTCGACCCCGCCGACCAGGTCAAGATCGACGAGATCATAATCGAGCTGGACGGCACGCCCAACAAGGCGCGCCTCGGCGCCAACGCGATCCTGGCCGTATCGCTGGCCTGCGCCAAGGCCGCCGCCGAGGACTCGGGCGTGCCGCTCTACCGCCACGTCGGCGGCGTGTACGCCCGCACCCTCCCGGTGCCGATGATGAACATCATCAACGGCGGCGCCCACGCCGACAACCCGATCGACATCCAGGAATTCATGGTGATGCCCGTGGGCGCCGGCACGGTGGCCGACGCCGCCCGCATGGGCGCCGAGGTGTTCCAGGCGCTCAAGAAGGCGCTGCACGACGCCGGCCACTCCACCAACGTCGGCGACGAGGGCGGCTTCGCCCCCAACCTGAAGTCCGCCGACGAGGCGCTCTCCTTCATCGCCAAGGCCAGCGAGGCCGCCGGCCACCGCGTCGGCGAGGACATCGTCTTCGCCCTCGACTGCGCCGCCACCGAGTTCTTCAAGGACGGCCGCTACGCCATGGAGGGCGAGGGGAAGACCTTGGACGCCGGCGGCATGGTGGACTACCTCGCCGCCCTCTGCGCCAAATGGCCGATCGTCTCCATCGAGGACGGCTGCTCCGAGGACGACTGGGACGGCTGGAAGCTGCTGACCGACAAGCTAGGCGAGAAGGTCCAGCTCGTGGGCGACGACCTCTTCGTCACCAACCCCGAGCGCCTGCGCCAGGGCATCGAGAAGGGCGTTGGCAACGCCATCCTGGTCAAGGTCAACCAGATCGGCACCTTGTCCGAGACCCTGGAGGCGGTCGAGACAGCGCACCGCGCCGCCTACAAGGCGGTCATGAGCCACCGCTCCGGCGAGACGGAGGACGCGACCATCGCCGACCTCGCGGTCGCCACCAACTGCGGCCAGATCAAGACCGGCTCCCTCAGCCGCTCCGACCGGCTGGCCAAGTACAACCAGCTCATCCGCATCGAGCAGCAACTCGGCCCGGCCGCGCGTTACGCCGGGCGGACCATCCTGCGGCGCTGAAGCCCCTGGCGGCCGAATTGAACGCCACAAGGCACGGAATCCCTTGCAAAACCTTTCGGCTCCTGATTCTGTGAGCCGACCGCGCAGGGGGGCCTGGCGCGGCCAAAGGGGATAGGGAAGCCATGTCCTTGGGTCGCGAGATGAAGCGGCGTGTGCGTGACGCCCTGCCGCCGCTCTTCTTCGCCGCGTTGTGCGGCTACTTCGCGTGGCACTCCGTCCACGGCAACTACGGCCTGATGGCGCGCGAGGCGAAGCTCCAGGACATCGCCCAGGCCCGCGCCGTGCTCGCCCGCGCCGAAGGGGAGCGCGACGCCATGGAGCGCCGCATCGCCGGCCTCCGCGGCGAACGCATCGACCGCGATCAACTCGACGAGCGCGCGCGGATGCTGCTGAATCTGGTCGGCAAGGACGAACTGGTCATCCCCTACGAGCCGGGCAAGCGGCTGTTCTAGGCGCGCTGCAACGGCGCGGCGGAGGAGCCGAGCCCTCCCGGCGAAGGCTGCCCAACTCGCAAAGCCAAGCGGCGGCTTCGCTCCCTGCTGGCCGGAACCGCCGGCGATCCTTCCGCACGGCTTGACAACGCCGCCCACGACGCGGCAGGGCCTGGGATGATCTACTGAGCACATCCCGGGTGACGAACGCGGCCGAGCGCGGGAGTATTGTCCGGATGAACTACTGGACCTGCGCCTGCTGCCGGCCCCACTCCATCAATGCTTTGATCCGAAGAGCAAGCACGGAGCAGGTAGGGAAGTAAGGAACAAAGCTCACCCGGCGAGACGCCGTCCGGTCAGCCCAGGCCCGCCATCCCGCGCCACTCCGCCTCCGTCAGCACCCGCACGCCCAGCTCCGCCGCCTTCGTCGCCTTGCTCCCCGCGTCGGCGCCGACCACCACGAAGTCCGTCCGCTTCGACACGCTCTTGGCCACCTTGGCGCCCAGCCGCTCCGCCACGTCGCCCGCCTCGTCGCGCGTCATGGTCTCCAAGCTGCCGGTGAACACCACCGTCTTGCCCGCGAACGGCCCGTCCGCTGCGGCCGGCGCCGCCACGGGCTCCGGCGGCGCCTCCCCCGCGAGGTCGTCCAGCGCGGCGAGGTTGCGCTCCTCGCCGAAGAACTCCACGAGCGCCTCGGCGATGGTGGGGCCGATGCCCTGGATGGAGCCCAATTCCTCCCGCGCCTCGGAGCCGATCACCCGCGCCGCGAGCATCTTTTCCCGCCATTCGGCGAACGAGTGGTAATGCCGCGCCAGCAGCTTGGCGTTGACCTCGCCGATGCGGCGGATGCCCAGCGCGAAGATGAAGCGGTCCAGCGGCGGGCGCCGCCGCGCCTCGATGGCGGCGAGCAGGTTCGCCACCTTGCGCGACTCCTCCGTCCCCTTCTTGGAACGCGAGCCCCAGCCTTCCCAGCCCCGCATCCGCTCCGCGTGCCGGGACAGGCGGAAGATGTCGGCCGGGCTGCGGACCAGCCCTTCGTCGTAGAGCTTCTGGATGTTCTCTTCGCCCAGGCCCTCGATGTCCATCGCGTTGCGCGAGACGAAGTGCTTCAGCCGCTCCACCGTTTGCGCCGGGCAGATGAGGCCGCCGGTGCAGCGCCGCACCACCTCGCCGGGCGGGCGGACGGCGTGGCTGCCGCAGGCGGGGCAGGTCTCGGGGAAGGCGAAGGGCGCGGAGTCTTCCGGCCGCTTCTCCGGCACCACGGAGACCACCTGCGGGATCACGTCGCCGGCGCGCTGGATGACCACGGTGTCGCCCACGCGCACGTCCTTGCGGGCGATCTCGTCCTCGTTGTGCAAGGTCGCGTGCTGCACCATGACGCCGCCGACGTTCACCGGCTGCATCACCGCGCGCGGCGTCAGCGCCCCGGTGCGGCCGACCTGGATCTCGATCTTGAGCAGCGTGGTGGTGGCCTGCTCGGCCGGGAACTTCCACGCCACCGCCCAGCGCGGCGCCCGGCCGACGAAGCCGAGCCGCGCCTGCCAGTCCAGCCGGTCCAGCTTGTAGACCACGCCGTCGATGTCGTAGCCGAGGCCGGCGCGCTCCGCCGTCATCTCCGCCTGGAACGCCGCAGCGGCTTCCGCGTCGGGCAGCAGGCGCGAGAGGGGGTTCACCGCGAAGCTCCACCCGCGCAACACGCCCAGCCAGTCCCAATGCGTCGCCGCAGGCGCCTCGCTCGCCGCGCCCATGGCGTAGGCGAAGAGCTTGAGCGGGCGCCCCGCGGTGATCTTCGGGTCGAGCTGCCGCAGCGAGCCGGCGGCGGCGTTGCGCGGGTTGGCGAAGACGCGCGCCCGCTCGCCGATGCGCTCGCCGGCCGCGGCGCGGCGTGCCTGCTCCTCCACCAGCGCCGCTTGCTTGGCATTGAAGGCCAGGAACTCGGCCTTCTCCATGAACACCTCGCCGCGGATCTCGATGCTCCGCGGCGCTATGCCCTCCAGCCGATCCGGCAGGTCGCGGAGGGTGCGGAGGTTGGCGGTGATGTCCTCGCCGGTCGTGCCGTCGCCGCGGGTGGCCCCGCGCACGAAGCGTCCGTCCTCGTACAGCAGGTTGACCGAGAGCCCGTCGATCTTCGGCTCGCCCACGAAGCGCAGCGGCTCCTCCGCCGGCAGGCCGAGGAAGCGGCGGATGCGGGCGCAGAACTCGGCGAATTCCGCCTCGTCGAACACGTTGCCGAGCGAGAGCATCGGCACGCCGTGGCGCACCGTGGCGAAGCCCTCGACGGGCTTGGAGCCGACGCGGCGGGACGGGCTGTCCCCGCGGATCAGCTCCGGGAAGCGCCCCTCGATCGCCTGGTTGCGGCGCACCAGCGCGTCGTACTCGGCGTCCGAGACCTCGGGCGCGTCCTTCTCGTGGTAGGCGCGGTCGTGGTGCGCGATCTCGGCGGCGAGGGCCGCCAGCTCCGCCGCCGCCTCCTCCTCCGTCAGCGCCTCGGGCGGGCGTGTGCGAAGGGCGTCGTGTCCGGTCATCCAGTCTCCGCAGTGTCCGCCAGCGCGTCGAAGGCGGGGCCGACGAGGATGCGCCCGGTGAAGCCGCCCTCGTCGCCCGCGCCGAGCGAGTCGTAGAAGCGCGACGCCTCGACGTCGGGCAGGTCCACGCCCCACCAGAGGCACACCGCGCCGCGCCGCCGCGCCTCGGCGGCCAGCGCCGCCACCAGCGCCCGCCCGGCCCCGCGCCGCCTCGCCTCCGGGGCCACATAAAGGTCGTTCAGGAACACGCAATCCGCGGCGCGCGCCGAATCGTACAGCGTGTTGCCGGTGGCGAAGCCGACCACCGCGCCGCCCAACTCGGCGACGAACAGTGTGGCGCGCGGCGAGGGGCCGAGCAGGTCGCGCCGCGCGATCTCCGCGGTCATCCGAACCGGCGGGGGCGGGCCGTCCATGCTGTTGATGGCGTTGAACAGCTCCGCCATTGCCGCGGCGTCCTCCGGTCGCGGCGGGCGCACCCGCACGGGGGAATCGCCGCTCACCGCGCCGCGCCCGCGGTCAGGTCGCCGAAAGCCGCGCCGGCGAGCGCGAACGCGCGCAGGTCCTCGCCGGCCCCGCCGACGGAGGCGTAGAACCTGTGCGCCGCCGCGTTGCCCGGCAGCGCCGTCCACCACAGGAAGCTACCGCCGCGCGCCCGCGCCCCGGCCGCCATCGCCGCCACCAGCGCGCGGCCGACGCCGCGCCGCCGGTGCCCCGGCGAGACGTAGAGGTCGCCCATGTAGAAGCCGCGCGCCGCGAACTCGGTCTCGTAGGTCGCGTGCCCGGTCGCGTAGCCGACCGGCTCCGGCTCTGGCCCCGCCGCGTCCGTGCCGGGCGCCGCGACGAGCAGGAAGCCCCACGCCCCGGCGCCGAGGAAGGAGGCGCGGAGTTCCGCCGCGTCCGGCGCCGTGGCGGGGTCGTGGCCCTCCTCGCGGTTCAGCCCCGCCACCATCGCGGCGACGGCCTCCGCGTCCCCGGCCTCGAAGGGCCGCACGCGGCACCCGCCGCCGGAAGCGGGAGTCACAGCAGCCCGCCCGTCAACAGGCTGTCGGCGGCAGCCCGCGCCGCATCCGTCACCCGCTCGCCGGCCAGCATCCGCGCGATCTCCTCGCGCCGCTCGCGCCGGTCCAGCGGCTCCACCAGCGTCGCCGCGCGCTCGCCCTTCACCTTCTTGGCCACGCGGAGCTGCTGCGCCGCGCGGGCCGCGACCTGCGGGCTGTGCGTCACCACCAGCACCTGCAACCGCTCCGCCACGCGCGACAGCCGCTCGCCCACCGCGGCGGCGGTGGCGCCGCCGATGCCGGCGTCCACCTCGTCGAACACCAGCGTCGGCACCGGCGAGCCGCGCGCCAGCACCACCTTCAGCGCCAGCATCAGCCGCGACAGCTCGCCGCCCGAAGCGATCTTCTCCAGCCGCCCCGGCGCCTGGCCGGGGTTGGTGGAGACCAGGAAGGTGACACGGTCCATGCCGTCCGGCCCCCAGCCGGATTCCTCGCGCAGGGCGATCTCCACCACGAAGCGGGCGCGATCGAGCTTGAGCGGCGGCAGCTCCTTGGCGAGCGCCGCTTCCAGCCGCTTCGCCGCCTCGCGCCGCGCCGCGGAGAGGGCGCCGGCCGCCTCGGTGTAGGCGGCGCGCGCCTGCTTCGCCTCGGCTTCCAGCGCGGCGACACGGCCGGTGCCGGCGTCCAGCGCGCCGAGCCGTTCCTTCAGGTTCTCCAGCAGCGTCGGCAGCTCCACCACCGCGACAGAATGCTTGCGGGCGGCGGCGCGCAGGCCGAACAGCCGGTCTTCGAGCACCTCCAGCCGGCGCGGGTCCGGCCCGCCTTCCTGGAGCAGCCGCTCCAACAGGGCCTCGGCCTCGGCCACCGCGTCCTGGGCGGTGCCGAGCAGGGCGAGGATGGGCTGCGCCTCCTCGTTGGGTGGCGGCAGGCGCTCCAGCGCGCGGGCGGCGCCGCGCAGCGCGTCGGCCGGGCCGCCGCGGCGGCGGTCGCGCGGCTGCATCTCGGCCAGGGCGCCGGAGATGATCTCCGCGCGCCGCTCGCCCTGTTGCAGGATCTGGCGCTCGCGCGACAGCTCCTCCTCCTCGCCCTCCTCGGGGGCAAGGGCGGACAGCTCCTCGACCGCGTGGCGGAGGAATTCCTCGTCGCGCTGCGCCGCCGCGATGGCCTCGCGCGCCGCCGCCAGCGCCCGTTCGGCGCCGCGCCACGCCGCGAAGGCGGACGCGGCGGCGACCCGCCTGCCTTCCAGCCCGCCGAAAGCGTCGAGCAGGCCGGCGTGGGTCGCCGGGTCGGCGAGGCCCACTTGGTCGTGCTGCCCCTGCACCTCCACCAAGGTCGCCGACACGCGGCGCAGCAGGCCGGCCGCCACCGGCTGGTCGTTGAGGAAGGCGCGGGAGCGGCCGTCGGCCTGCACCACGCGGCGCAGCACCAGCGCGTCGTCCTCCAGCCCGATCCCTTGCTCGTCCAGGATCGCCAACGCGGGGTGCCCAGCGGGCGGCAGGAAGGTCGCGGCGACCGAGCACTGCGCTTGCCCCGCGCGCACCAGCCCGCCTTCCGCCCGCGCGCCGCAAGCGAGGCCGAGGCTGTCGAGCAGGATGGACTTGCCGGCGCCGGTTTCGCCCGTCAGCACGGTCAGGCCCGGGCCGAACGAGAGGTCCAGGCGCTCGATCAGCACCACGTCGCGTATGGCGAGGGAGGCGAGCATCGGTTGGCGGCTCAGCGGCGCCGCGCCCCGGCGGAGGCGGCGGCCGTCAGAACACCGCGTTCCAGGCGCGGCGCAGCAGGCCGGCGCGCTGCGGTTCGGCCCCCGGCGCCCCCTCCACCAGCAGCGCGTAGCTGTCCTGGTACCACGGGCTGCCGGGGAAGTTGTGGCCGAGCACGGACGCGGTCTTCCGCGCTTCCTCCGTGACGCCGAGCGCGAGGTAGATCTCGGTCAGGCGGTGCAGCGCCTCGGGGACGTGGTTGGTGGTCTGGTAGTCCTCGACCACGCGGCGGAAGCGGCCGATCGCCGCGCCGTACAGGCGCTGGCGCTGGTAGAAGCGGCCGATGTTCATCTCCTTGCCCGCCAGGTGGTCGCGCGCGAGGTCGATCTTGAGCCGCGCGTCGCGGGCGTAGGCGGTGTCGGGGAAGCGGTTCACCACGTCCTGGAGCGCGACCATCGCCTGTTCCGTGCCGCGCTGGTCGCGCTGCGCGTCGGCGATCTGCTCGTAGTAGGAAAGGGCGCGGAGGTAGTAGGCGTAGGCGACGTCCCGGTGCGCCGGGTGGAGCTGGATGAAGCGGTCCAGCGCCCCGATGGCCTCCGTGTAGCGGTTGCGCATGTAGTCGCCGTAGGCCGCCATCAGCTTCGCGTTGGTGGCCCAGGTGGAGTAGGGGTGGTCGCGTTCCACCCGGTCGAACAGGTCCACGGCCTGCTGGAAGCGCCGCGCCTGCAGGTTCTCCACGCCGGCGGCGTAGAGGCCCTCCGGGGAAGCGTCCACGGTGGCGCTGGCGCCCCGGCGGGACGAGCCGAGGGAATCGGCGGTGCCGTCCCAGTTGGACGAGCAGCCCGTCGCGGCGGCGAGGGACAGTGCGAGCAGGGGAGCGGCGGCGGCGCGTCGGATCATCAGAACCCGTGTGGTTGGCAGGGCCGCTCTATAGCACGGCCGCGCCGGGTTCCAGATGGGGGAGGGGAGGGCGCTGCGGAGAAGGCGGCGCCCGTCGTCCTCAGGCGGCGGCGGGCGCCGCCGCGGCCGGGAGGCGGACGGAAGCCGCGCCTTCGGCCGCCGGGACGGCCGGGGCGAAGCGCCAGTTGGCGGCCTCGGCGAACAGGGCGTGCAGCAGCCGGTTGTTCAGCCGGTGGCCGGAGCGGTGGCCGGCGAAGCGGCCGCGCAACGGCGCCCCGGCCAGCGCCAGGTCGCCCACCGCGTCGAGCAGCTTGTGGCGGACGAACTCGTCCGGTCGGCGCAGCCCGCCGGGGTTCAGCACCAGCGGCCCGTCCACCACCACCGCGTTGGCCAAGCTGCCGCCCCGCGCCAGCCCGGCGGCCCGCAGCGCGGCGACCTCCTCGGCGAGGGTGAAGGTGCGCGCTTCGGACAATTCCTCGCGGAAGCCTTCCGGCGTGATCCGCATGGCGAAGGACTGCCGGCCGATGGCCGTGGACGGGAAGTCGATGGTGAGGGAGGCTTCCAGCCCGCCCCGGGACACGGCGGGAGCAAGCTCGGCCCAGGCCGCGCCGTCTTCCACCCGCACCGGGCGCAGCACCTCGATGGCTTGGGCAGGGGCGCCGGCGCGGGCCACGGTGCCGGCGCAGTCGATCAGGAAGACGAAGGGCGCGGCCGAGCCGTCCAGGATGGGCGCTTCCGGGCCGTCGATCTCGACCAGGGCGTCGTCCACGCCGCAGCCGGCCAAGGCGGCCATGACGTGCTCCACCGTGGCGATGCTGCGGGCGGGGTCGCCGCCGGGCTCGCCGAGGGCGGTGCAGAGCCGGGTGTCGACCACCCGGTCGAACAGGGCGGGGACCTCGAAGCCGGTGTCGGTGCGGCGGAACCGGACGCCCGCCCCCACGGGCGCCGGGCGCAGCACCAGGGAAACGCGACGGCCGCTGTGGACCCCGATGCCGACGCAGCCGATGGCGCTTCTCAGCGTTCGGCGGCGACCCGAATCCAGCGGAAAATACCCGTCCATCTGCGACCCCATTCCCCCTTTGGGACGCCGCCGATTCGGCAGCACCCACGGAATGATGTCGCACTTACGAAAGGCAATCTCCAGTCAAGCCTTGTTTCGTCATATTACGCTGCAAGGCTTTGAAATGACAGCAATTGGGCGCTGCACAATCAGTTGTTTGACTGCCGGCGCAGAAAGGTCGGGATGTCGAGGCCGATCTCGTCAGGTTGCGCCGCCGGGCGCTGCTGCGCCGGCTGCGCGGCTTGGCGGGGCGCCGCCGGCCCGGGGTAGTGCTGCTGCGGCGAAGGGGCCGCCGGCGACGGGGAGGCCGGCTGCGGGTCGCGGCGCATCATCCCGCCGCCGGTCATCTCCCGGAAGATGCGGCGGAGGCCGTTGCCGACGTTGGGCACCGTGGACGCGGCCGCGCCGACAGGGCCCACCGCCGGGCGCCGCGCGGGCTCCACAGTCGGGGCGGACGGGTACCCGGCCTGCTGCTGCGCCATGCCTTCGGCCTCTTCCGGCGAAGGCACGGCGACCGGGCCGAGCGACGCGGCGGTCGGCGAGGCGTGCGACGCGGGCGCCCGCAGCACCATCGGAGACGCCGCGGCGGAGACGCCGCCGATGCCGACCCGTCGCGGTCCGGCCGCGGAGGGCGGCACGATGGGCGACGTCATCACCGGCGGGCGCCCGACCACGGGGCGGCTGCCGCCCGGGACCAGCGTGAGCGTTTCGGGACGCTGCTGCGCGGGGGCCGCCGCCGCTTGCGCCGCCGGCTGCGAGGCGACCGACGCCGCGTCGATGCCGGTGGCGACCACGGACACGCGGATGCGGCCGTTCAGGTCGTCCTCGACGGAGGAGCCGAAGATGATGTTGGCGTCCTCGTCCACCTCCTTGCGGATGCGGTTCGCGGCCTCGTCCACCTCGAACAGCGTCATGTCGAGGCCGCCGGTGATGTTGATGAGCACGCCCCGGGCGCCGCGCAGGCTGGTGTCTTCCAGCAACGGGTTGCTGATCGCGGCCTCGGCGGCCTTCACCGCACGGTCGTCGCCGTCGGCCTCGCCGGTGCCCATCATGGCCTTGCCCATTTCCGCCATCACCGTGCGGATGTCGGCGAAGTCGAGGTTCACCACGCCGGGCTTGACCATCAGGTCGGTCACGCCCCGCACGCCCATGTGGAGGACGTTGTCGGCCATCTTGAAGGCCTCGGCGAAGGTGGTGCGCTCGTTGGCGATCCTGAACAGGTTCTGGTTCGGGATGACGATGAGCGTGTCCACGAACTGCTGCAACTCGTCCAGGCCGGCGTCGGAGGCGCGCTTGCGCTTGGCGCCCTCGAAGTCGAAAGGCTTGGTGACGACGCCGACGGTGAGGATGCCGCGCTCCCGCGCCATGCGGGCGATGACGGGCGCGGCGCCGGTGCCGGTGCCGCCGCCCATGCCGGCGGTGATGAAGACCATGTGCGAGCCGTCCAGGTGGCGGGCCAGCTCTTCGGTGGCCTCTTCCGCGGCGGCGCGGCCGATCTCGGGCTTGGCGCCGGCGCCGAGGCCCTGCGTCAGGTGCGGGCCGAGCTGCACGCGGCGTTCGGCGCGGGAGTGCAGCAACGCTTGCGCGTCGGTGTTGGCGACCACGAACTCCACGCCGTCCAGGCCGGCGGCGATCATGTTGTTGACGGCGTTTGTGCCGCCGCCGCCGACGCCGATCACGGTGATGCGCGGGCTGAAATCGGTGTGCTGGGCAACGGGAAGAGTGAGATTCAACGTCATGAAGAGGGCCTCCTCTGCATTTCTATAAACATGCCAAGCGATTCGTGTCCCAGGAATGGTTTCGTTCCGGCGCGACTTTCCGCGTCCTTCCGCGGCGCGTCACGCACGGTCCCGCAACCAATCCACGAGACGGCGGAACTTCCCCGGCGGCCGTTCCGCGCCGGGGGACAGGTCAAAGAGCGGGCGGCCTTCGCCGGCGCCCCAGGCGATCAGCCCGAGGGTGGCGGCGAAGGCGGGGCCGGAAGCGGTGTCGGGCAGGCCGCGCACGGCGTGCGGCCTGCCCAGGCGCACCTGCCGGTCCAGCACGCGCGCCGCCAACTCGCGCGCGCCTACGAGCTGGCTGGCGCCGCCCGTCAGCACCACGCGCCGGCCCAGTTCCTGGGTCAGCCCGGCGGCGGCCAAGCGGTCGCGCGCCAGTTCGAAGGTCTCCTCCAGCCTGGGTTGGATGATGTTCACCACCATGGCGCGCGGGATGCGCGCGATGTGGTCCTCGTCCTCGCCGACGAGCGGCACGGGCAGCCATTCCTTCTCGTCGTCGGGGGCGGAGAGCACGCCGCCGTGCAGCGTCTTCAGCCGCTCGGCGTGGACCAGCGGCGTGGACAGGCCGCGCGCGAGGTCGTTGGTGACGTTCCAGCCGCCGACCGGGAGCTGCGCCGTATGCAGCAGGTGCCCTTCGCCGAACACCGCCATGGTGGTGGTGCCGCCGCCCATGTCGATCACGGTGGCGCCGAGCTGCTTCTCGTCCTCGACCAATGTGGCCAGCCCGGCGGCGAAGGGGGCGGAGACCAGCTCTTCCACCTCCAGGTCGCAGCGCAGCAGGCAGGCGCCGAGATTCCGCAAAGAGGTCTGCGCCGCGTCCACCGTGTGCAGCCGGGCGGACAGCCCGTCGCACACCATGCCGCGCGGGTCCTCGACGCCCGGCGTCCCGTCCACCGTGAAGCCGAGCGGGAAGGCGTGGACGGTTTCGCGCCCGTCCTCGAAGCTGCGGCGCTGGCCCTCGCCGATGACGGCGCGCAGGTCCGCTTCCGTGACCGGCCGGCCGCCGATCGTCCATTGGACGCGCTGGTGGCGCGACTCCGGGTGGCCGCAGGACAGGTTGACGATGGCGCCGCGGAGCTGGACGTCAGCCATCTCCTCCGCTTGGCCCACGGCGGCGCGGATGGCGGCTTCCGCCTCCTCCAGGTCCACCACGCTGCCGGCGCGGACGCCGCGCGCGCGCTGCCAGCCGAAGCCGAGCGCCCGCGGCTCCGGCCGTTCGCCGCCGTTGCCGCCCTCCATGCGGGCGATCACGCAAACGATCTTGGAGGAGCCTATGTCGAGCACGCCGAAGGTGCCGCCGCGCCCGTTGCGGCGGCGGGACGACGGCGGCGCCGAGTCGATCGGCGGGCGAGGGGACATCTGGTTCATCCGCGCCCCCCGCTCCGTCCGCGCTGCGCCGCCGGGGGCTCCGGCTGCGGCGGTTGCGACCCCGGGGGCGGCGGCGGCGGGCGCAGCACCAGCTTGTCCGGCTGCCGCATGTCGATGGCGAGCAGCGGCCGGTCGAGCAGGGCCTTGCCGGCCTGCAACTCCGCCAAGCGGGCCACCGCCTGCGCCTCGTGGCCTTCGGGCAGCAGCACCTCGGCGCCGTTGCGCAGCTTCAGGTTCCAGCGCCGCTCGCCGACGCGGACCAGCGCTTCGACCCGCTGCTCGACCTCGCCGGAGCGCCGCAGCAGGTCGATCATCGCCGCGGCGCCGCGCTCGGCGCCGGCGCCCACCACCAGGGGGAGGCGGCCGAAGCTGCGGATGTTGTCGGTGGCGACGACGCGGCCCTGGCGGTCAATCACCGCGAAGCGGTTGTCGCGCTGCCAGATGGCGAAGGGCTCGCGCTCCTTGATGCTGACGCGGATGGTGCCGGGCAGGTGCCGCTCCACATGCGCGCTCTCGACCCAGGCGATGGTCTCCAGCCGCTCCCGCGCCTCCTGCGGCGAGAAGGCCAGCGTCGAGTCGCCGGCGCGCACCGACAGCGCCTCGCGCACCAGTTCGGGCGGGGTGTGGCGGCCGCCTTCCAGCGTCACCTCGCGCACCACGAGCCCGGCCTTGGCGCCGAGGTTGGCGATGCCGTCGCCGAAGAAGGAACCGCGGTCGTGGCCCCGGTCGAGGGTGTCGCGGCCGCTCAGGCGCAGGCCGCCGGCGGACATGACGCCGAAGCCCGCGGCGCCGACCGCCACGGTCGCCAACAGCGCGAAGGCCGCCGGGCGCGCGAGGTTGCGGCGCCGCTTGAACCAGAGCCGCACCTTGGACGGGCGGTCGAGCGCGCCCTGGCCCGGGGCGCGGTGGCGGCGGACGGTTTCACGCGCCATGGCGGGCCTGCTCCACCATCCAGGCGCAGAGGTCGGGGAAGGGGATGCCGCAGTGCGCGGCCTGCTCCGGCACCAGGGAGGTGCGGGTCATGCCGGGCTGGGTGTTCACCTCCAGCAGCACCAGCCTCCCGGGCTCGCCCGCGGTGTCGTCGTAGCGGAAGTCGGCGCGGGAGACGCCGCGGCAGCCGAGCGCGCGGTGCGCCGCGAGCGCGATCCGCATGGCCTCCGCCGCCGCGTCCGGGTGGATGGGCGCAGGCAGGGTGTGGACGCTGCCGCCGTCGGCGTACTTCGCCTCGTAGTCGTAGAAGTCGAGGTGCGTGGCGATCTCCGTGACCGCGAGCGGCCGGTCGCCCATGACAGCGACGGTCACTTCGCGGCCGGGCACGAAGGGTTCGGCCATGATGTGTTCGCCGAAGGTCCAGTCGCGGGCGATCTGCGCCCGCCGGTTGTCGCCGCCGCGGACGATGTGGACGCCGACGGAGGAGCCTTCGCTGGCGGGCTTGAGCACGTAAGGCAGCGGCAGCGGATCGGCGGCCTCCAGCTCGGCGGGCGTGACCAAGCGGTGCGGCACGACCGGCAGCCCGGCCGCCGCGAACATGGCTTTGGCCGCCGGCTTGTCCATGGCCAGCGCGGACGCCCGGAGGCCCGATCCGGTGTAGGGCAGGCCGAGCCAGTCCAGCACGCCCTGGATGCAGCCGTCTTCGCCATAACGGCCGTGCAGGGTGTTGAACACCGCGTCCGGCCGCGCTTCGCGCAGCGCGGCGATGAGCGCGCCGAGGTCGGCGCCGACCTCGATCGGCGCGACGACGTAACCGGCCTCGCGCAAGGCCGCGACGCACTGCTTGCCGGAGGCGAGGCTCACCTCGCTCTCGGCCGAGGTGCCGCCGTAGAGGACCGCGACGCGCTTGCTGCTCATCGGACCGCCTCCACCCCGATGCGCTTGATCTCCCATTCCAGGGAAACGCCGCTGTGCGCGAGCACGCGGGCGCGCACCTCCTCGCCCAACGCCTCCAGCTCGGCGGCGGCGCCGCCGCCGGTGTTGAGCAGGAAGTTGCAGTGCTTCTCGCTGACCTGCGCCGCGCCGAGGCGGAGGCCGCGGCAGCCTGCGGCGTCGATCAGTTCCCACGCCTTGCGACCGGGCGGGTTCTTGAAGGTGGAGCCGCCGGTGCGGGCGCGCACGGGCTGCGTCTCCTCGCGCGCGGCGCGGATGGCGGCCATGCGCGCGGCGACCGCGGCGCGGTCCGCGGCGCGGCGGGCCTTCAGGCGGGCGCGGACCACCACGGCGCCCTCGGGCAGTTCGGCGCGGCGGTAAGCCAAGCGGAGAGCGGCGGCGGGCAGGCGCTCCACGCCGCGCGCGGTGGCGACCTCCGCCCAATCCAGCACGTCCGCGGTTTCCACGCCGTAGGCGCCGGCGTTCATGGCCACGGCGCCGCCGACGCTGCCGGGGATGCCGCAGAGGAATTCGAGGCCGGCGAGGCCGGCGGCGGCGGCGTGCTCGGACACGGCGGCATCGAGCGCCGCGGCGCCGGCCACCACGCCGTCCTCCTCCACCGAAACGCCGCCGAAGGCCCCGCCGAGCCGCACCACGAGGCCGGGCACGCCGCCGTCGCGGACGATGAGGTTGGAGGCGGCGCCGATCACGGTGAGCGGCTCGTTCGCCGGCCGGGCGGCGAGCAGCGCGACCAGGTCGCCGGCGTCCGCGGGCCGCGCCAGCCGCTCCGCCGGGCCGCCGGTGCGGAACCAGGTGAATGGCGCGAGCGGCGCGCCGTGCTGCATCCGGCCGCGGAAGGCCGGCGCGGCGTCCGGCGGGAGGGTCTGCGCGGCGCTCACGTCCCGCCGCTCCCCGACGCGCGCCGCAGCGACCGCACGCGGGCGGCGGCGGAGGTGCCTTGCAAGGCGGCGAGCTGGCCCGGCAGGGCGTGCGCCCAGCCGGTGATGTTGCCGGCGCCGAGGCAGACCACGTAGTCGCCCGGCTTGGCGATGGCGTGGACCATCTCGGCCAGGCTGTCCGGGCCGGGCAGGGGCACCACGCTGCGGTGGCCGCGCGCGCGCAGGCCCTCCACCAGCGCGTCCTTGTCCATGCCCTCGATCGGCTGCTCGCCGGCGGCGTAGACGTCGGCGACGACCACCGTGCCGGCGTCGTTCATGCAGGTGCAGAAGTCGTTGAAGAGCGCCTGGAGGCGGCTGTAGCGGTGCGGCTGCACCACCGCGATCACATCACGCGCGCCCGCCTGCCGCGACGCCTTCAGCACCGCCGCGATCTCGACGGGGTGGTGGCCGTAGTCGTCGATCACCGTGATGCCGCCGGCCTCGCCGACGCGGGTGAAGCGGCGCTTCACGCCCTTGAAGGCGGCGAGCGCCGAGCGGATCGTGTCCTCGTCGATCTCCATCTCCACTCCCACCGCCACCGCGGCCAGCGCGTTCTGGACGTTGTGGGCGCCGAGCATGGGCAAGCGGAAGGGCTTCATGGTCCGCGCGCGGCCGGTGGCGCGGTCCTGCACGGTCACCTCGAAGGTGGCGCCCATGCGGTCGGTCAGCAGCTTCTCGGCGCGCACGTCGGCCTGGGGGGAGAAGCCGTAGGTGATGATCCTGCGGTCGAGGCGCGGGATCATGGCCTGCACCTCCGGGTGGTCCAGGCAGAGCACCGCGAAGCCGTAGAACGGGATGTTGGAGACGAACTGGGCGTAGGCCTCCTTCATCGCCTCCGCCGTGCCCCAGTGGTCCAGGTGCTCGGGGTCCATGTTGGTGACGACGGCGACGCAGGAGGGCAGGCGGAGGAAGGAGCCGTCGCTCTCGTCCGCCTCCACCACCATCCAATCGCCGGCGCCCAGCCGGGTGTTGGTGCCGTAGGCGTTGATGATGCCGCCGTTGATCACGGTGGGGTCGAGCCGCGCCGCTTCCAGCACCGCCGCGACCAGGGAGGTGGTGGTGGTCTTGCCGTGGGTGCCGCCCACCGCGATGGCCCAGCGCAGCCGCATCAACTCGGCCAGCATCTCGGCGCGGCGCACCACGGGGATGAGCTTCTGCCGCGCCGCTTGCACCTCCGGGTTGTCCTTGCCGACGGCGGTGGAGACCACCACCACCTGCGCGTCGCCCAGGTTCTCGGCGTCGTGCCCGACCGAGACCGGGATGCCCGCTTCGCGCAGCCGGGCGACGTTGTAGTTCTCGGCGATGTCGCTGCCCTGCACGCGGTAGCCGAGGTTGTGCAGCACCTCGGCGATGCCGGACATGCCGATGCCGCCGATGCCGACGAAGTGGATGGGTCCGATGGAAACGGGGAGGGCGCGCATCAGCGGGGGGACACCTGTTCGGTCGAGGGGCGGACCAGGGAAAGCACGAGGTCGGCGAGGCGGCGGGCCGCGCCCGGCTGGGCCAGGCGCGCGGCGGCGGCGGCGGCGGCGGCCAGCCCGGCCGGGTCGGCGAGGAGTTCCGACAGGCGCGCGGAAAGCCGCCCCGGGGTGAACTCCCGCTGGGGCATGATCCAGGCGGCGCCGGCGCCGGCGAGCGTGCGGGCGTTGGCGCTCTGGTGGTCGTCGATCGCGTGCGGCAGCGGCACCAGCACCGAAGGGCGTCCGGCGCAGGCCAGCTCGGCGATGGTGGAGGCGCCGGCGCGGGCCACCACTAGGTGCGCGGTGGACAGGCGCCCGGCCACGTCGGGGAAGAAGGGCGACAGCTCCGCCGGCACGCCGGCGGCTTCGTAGGCTTCGCGCACGCGGCCCATGTCCTCCGGCCGGCACTGCTGAGCGACCAGCAGCCGCCCGCGCAGAGCCAGCGGCAGCGCCGCGACCGCGCCCGGCACCACGTCGGCGAACACGCGGGCGCCGAGGGAGCCGCCCAGCACGAGCAGGCGCAGCGCGCCGCCGTTCTCCAGGTCCGGGTAGCCGCGGCCCGCGAGCGCCGCCAGCGCCGGACGCACCGGGTTGCCCACCACCTCGACGCGGGCGGAGGCCGGCACCGCCGCGGTATCGGCGAAGGACAAGGCGAGCGCGCTGGCGCGCGTCGCCAACAGCCGGTTGGCGCGGCCGAGCACGCCGTTCTGCTCGTGCAGCACCGTGGCGGGGCGCCGCCCCATGGTGAGCGCGGCGAGCAGCGGGGGGACGCTCGGGTAGCCGCCGAAGCCCACCACCGCCGAAGCGTTCAGCCGGTCCAGCAGGCCGCGCGCCTGCACGGTGCCGGCGGCCAGCGCCAGGGCGCCGGCCGCGGCGCGCAGCGGCCCCCGCCCGGACAGGCCGGAGCCGCGCAGCACGAAGCGCTCGGCGTTGGCGAAGGCGGCGCTGTCGAAGGCGGAGGAGCGCGCGTCCGTCATCAAGGCCACGCGCTCGCCGCGCGCCAGCAGCTCCGCCGCCAGGGCCTCGGCGGGGAAAAGGTGGCCGCCGGTGCCGCCGGCGGCGATGACGATGGAGCGGACGGCCGGGCCCCTCATGCGACCCCTCGCTCCAACCTGGGGCCGCGACGCCGCGTCAGCGCCAGCAGCATCCCCATGCCGAGCGCGATCGCCAGCACGGAAGAGCCGCCGTAGGACACGAAGGGCAGCGTCATGCCCTTGGTCGGGATCAGGTGCAGGGAGGAGGCCATGTTGACGAAGGCCTGCAGCCCGAACTGCGCCAGCAGGCCGGTCGCGGCCAGCACCACGAACATGTCGTGCTCGGCCACCAGCCGGAGCAGGCCCCGCACCACCACGAAGGCGAAGAGCGTCAGGATGACCGCGCAGATGACGAAGCCGAACTCCTCGCCGGCCACGGCGAAGACGAAGTCGGCGTGGGCGTCCGGCAGCGCGTTCTTGACGCGGCCCTCGCCGGGCCCGCGGCCGAACAGCCCGCCGTTGCCGAAGGCCTCCATAGCCTTGGTGATCTGGAAGGTGTCGCCCGAGGACGGGTCGAGGAAGCGGTCCACCCGGCTGCGGACGTGCGGCAGCACGAAGTAGGCGCCGACGCCGCCCAGCGCCACCAGCGCGCCGGTCATGCCGACCAGGATCACGTTCAGCCCGGCGACGAAGAACTGCGCCAGGAACACCGAGAGCACCACCATCAGCATCCCGATGTCGGGCTGCGACTTCAGCACCACGGCAACGACGCCGATCAGCGCCACCGCCGCCGCCGGCCAGTAGAGCTGCGGGTGCAGCAGGCCGAGGCCGCGCCGCGCCTCCGCCAGGCGTTCCGCCGCCGCGGCCTTGCCCTGCGCCAGCATCCAGGCCGCGACCACGGCGAGGCAGGGCTTCAAGAACTCCGACGGTTGCATGGTGCCGAGCACCGGGATGTTCAGCCAGCGCCGCGCGCCCTTGGTCTCGAAGCCGATGGCCAGCGTGGCCGCGGTGAGCAGGAGCGCGCCGAGGCAGCCCAGCGCCGCCACCCGCCGCACGGCGCGCGGCGAGAGCATGGACACCGCCATCATCAGCGCGGCGGCGAGGCCGAGGAACACCACCTGCTTGGCGAGCAGCAGGCTGCGCGAGGCCGAGCCGATGACGCGCTCGGCCACGGCGGGGCTGGCGGCCAGCATCATCACGTAGCCGAAGCCGATCAGCGCCAGCAGCGCCGCCAGGGTCCAGCGGTCCACCGTCCACCACCAACGGCCGACGACCGAAGTATCCGCGCGCGAGACGGACATCATGCGGCGGCGGCCCTCCCCGAGCCGAACTGGCCCACCAGGGCGCGGAAGCGGTCGCCGCGCTGGTCGAAGCCGGTGAACTGGTCCCAAGAGGCGCAGGCGGGCGAAAGGAGCACCACCGGCGCGGCGCCCGCGCGCGCCGCCGCCGCGGCGGCCGGCACGGCGGCGTCGAGAGTGCCCGCGACCTCGTGCGGCACGCCGTGCGCAGCGAGCGTGGCGGCGAGCAGGGGCGCGTCGCGGCCGATCAGCACGGCGCGGGCGACGCGCGGGAAGAGCGGGGCCAGGCCCTCGATCCCGCCATCCTTCGCCATGCCGCCGGCGATCCAGACCACGCGGTCGTAGCTGGCAAGCGCGCGGGCGGCGCTGTCGGCGTTGGTGGCTTTGCTGTCGTTGACGAAGGAAACGCCGCCGATCTCGCCCACCTTCTCCTGCCGGTGCGGCAGGCCGGGGAAGCTCCGCAGCCCGGCCGCGACCTGCGCGCGCGAGAGGCCGAGGTCCAGCGCCACCGCGGCCGCGGCCGCGGCGTTCTGCGCGTTGTGGCTGCCGGGCAGGGCGGGGGCTTCGGACAGGTCGAGGATCGGCCCGGCGTCGTCCCGCAGCGTGCCCGCCTCGGCCCAAACGCCGCCGGGCTGGGGCGTCGCGCCCGAGACGGGCCGGACCCGCGCGACGACGGCGCCGCGCATCGCCCGGCTGCGCTCGTCGTCCATGCCGAGCACGGCCAAGTCGTCCGGCCGCTGCCGCGCGAAGATCGCGGCCTTGGCGGCGGCGTAGCCGTCCATGTCGCCGTGCCGGTCCAAGTGGTCCGGCGAGAGGTTCAGCATCGCCGCGGCATCGAAACGGACTGACAACGTCCGCTCGAGCATGTAGGATGACATCTCCAGCATGTAGGTGCCGCCATCACCCAGCAGGTCGAGGGACAGCGCCGCCGGGCCGAGGTTGCCGCCCGCCGCCGACTCCCGCCCCGCCGCGCGCAGCATGTGGTCGAGGAGCGCCGTCGTGGTGGACTTGCCGTTGGTGCCGGTGATGCCGACGAAGCGGGCCTCCGAACCGGCCGCCCGCACGGCGCGGAACAGCCAATCCACGTCGCACAGGACCGGGGCGCCTGCCGCCCGCGCCGCTTCGGCCGCCGGGTGCGCGCGGGGCAGGCGGTGCGGGATGCCGGGCGAGAGCAGCAGCGCGTCCCAACGGAAGCGGCCGGGAGCGGCGGGATCGGCGAGCGCCAGGCCGGCGGCTTCCGCGGCGGCCCGCGACTCCGCGTTGTCGTCCCACACCGACACCTCGGCGCCCCAGGAGGCGAGGCGCCGCGCCGCGGGCAGCCCGGCGCGGCCGAGGCCGACCACGGCGACGCGCTCGCCGGCGAAAGGAGTGAAGGGGCGGTCGGCGGTGGGCGCCATAGTCAACGGATCTTCAACGTGGAAAGGCCCACCAGCGCCAGGACCATCGCTATGATCCAGAAACGGATCACGATGGTCGGTTCGGCCCAGCCCTTCTTCTCGAAATGGTGGTGCAACGGGGCCATGAGGAACACCCGTTTGCCGGTGCGCTTGTACCAGAACACTTGAATGATGACACTAACCGTCTCAACCACGAATAGGCCGCCGACGATGGCCAAAACAACCTCGTGCTTGGTCGCCACCGCCACCGCGCCGAGCGCGCCGCCGATGGCGAGCGACCCCGTGTCGCCCATGAACACCGCGGCCGGCGGGGCGTTGAACCAGAGGAAGCCCAGGCCCGCACCGATCAGCGCGGCGCAGAACACCGCCAACTCGTTCACGCCCGGCACGTAGTGGAGTTGCAGGTACTCGGAAAAGATGCGGTTGCCGACCAAGTATGCGATCAAGGCGAAGACGCCCGCGGCGATCATCGCGGGCACGATCGCCAAGCCGTCCAGCCCGTCCGTGAGGTTCACGGCGTTGGACGAGCCCATCATCACCAGCATGCCCAGCACCGGCATCAACGGCCCGAGCGGGACCAGCACGTCCTTGAACACCGGCAGCGCCAGGCCGCCGGAGATCGCCGGCGGCAGCAGCCAGGTGATCCAGAGCGCGCACACCAATCCGAGCCCGGCCTGCACCGCCAGCTTCATGCGACCGGACACGCCGCGGGTGTTGCGCTTCGTCACCTTCAGCCAGTCGTCGGCGAAGCCGAGCAGCCCGTAGCCCACGGTCAGCACCAGCGTCGCCCAGACGAGGCCGCTGCGGAGGTCCGCCCAGAGCAGCGTGGCGAGCACCAGCGCCAGCAGGATCAGCAGCCCGCCCATGGTCGGCGTGCCGCGCTTCTCGATCAGGTGGCGCTCCGGCCCGTCGGCGCGGATGGGCTGGCCGCCGCGCTGGAAACCGCGCAGGCGGCGGATCATCTCCGGCCCGAGCACCAAGGAGAACACGAAGGCGGTCAGGCAGGCGGCGCCGGCGCGGAAGGTGGTGTACTGGACCAGGTTGAAGAGCGCGAAATCCTTGGCGAAGGGCGCGAACAGGTTGAAGATCACGAGCGGTCCCCCCGAAGCGCGAGGAGGACCCGCCCCATCAGCACCGCCTTGCTCCCCTTCACCAGCACCGCGTCCCCGTCCCGGACCGCGTCGGCCACCATCGGCGCCAACTCGGCCGAGTCCTGCGTGTGGGCCGCTACGAGGCCCGGCGGCAGGGCTTCCGCCAAGTGGCGCATCAGCGGGCCGCAAAGGAAAACCAAGTCGGCCGCGTCCCGCACGTGCGGCGCCAGCGCCCGGTGCTCCTCCGCCGCGAAGTCGCCCAGCTCGCCCATCTGGCCGAGCACCGCCACGCGCCGCGACGCGGGCAGGAGGCGGAGCAGGGCGAGCGCGGCGCGGACCGAAGGCGGCTGGCCGTTGAAGCTCTCGTCGATGACCGTGGCGGAGCCGCCGTCCGGCGTGCGGACCCGCTCCTGCGCGCCGCGGCCCTGCATGGCCCGCACCTCGCGCAGGCGCGGCGCCACGGCGGCCGGGTCGGCGCCGAGCGCCGCCACCGCGGCCAGGGCGCAGAGGGCGTTGCGGGCGATGTGGGCGCCGGGCGCGCCGAGGCGGAACTCGACGGGGCGGCCGGCGATCTCGGCCGAAACCGTGCTGCCCTCCGCGTCCGTCGAAACCGCCATGGCGCGCGCGTCGCCGCCTTCGCCGAAGGTCAGCACGCGCGCCGCGCCGGCCGCGCGGCGCAGGACATCCATATAAGGGGTGTCGGCCGGCAGCACGGTGACGCCGCCCGGCTCCAACCCTTCGGAGATCGTCGCCTTCTCGGCCGCGATCGCGTCCAGGCCGCCGAGGTGGCCGATGTGCGCGGCGCCGATGGCGGTTACGACGGCGACGTGCGGCCGGGCGAGGCGGGACAGGGGCGCGATCTCCCCCGGGTTGTTCATGCCGATCTCGACCACGGCGTAGGCGGCGCCACGCGGGCAGCGCGCCAGGGTCAGCGGCACGCCCCAATGGTTGTTGTAGGAGGCGACGGCGGCGTGGGTCTCGCCGAGCGCGCCCAGCAAAAGCCGCAGCATCTCCTTGGTGCCGGTCTTGCCGACGCTGCCGGTGACAGCGACCACGCGCCCGCCGAACCGCGCCCGCCCGGCCGCGCCGAGCGCCGTCAAGCCGCGCAGGGTGTCGGCCACGCGGAGCAGCGGCGCGTCGGCCGGCACGCTCGGCGGATCGCGGTCCACCAGTGCGCAAGCGGCGCCTCGCGCGAGGGCGTCGGCGACGAAGGCGTGGCCGTCGCGGGCGTCGCGCAACGCCACGAAGAGGTCGCCGGGCTGCACGCTGCGGGAGGCGATGGAAACGCCTGAAACGACCGCGTCGCGGGCAAGGCTCCCGCCGGTCGCGGCGCGCAGCTCGTCGGCGGTCCAGAGGGGGGCGGCGCTCATGCGGCGCTCCCGACCGCCGCGCGCACCACGGCCGCGTCGTCGAAAGGATGGGTCACGGCGCCGATCGTCTGGCCGCTCTCGTGCCCCTTGCCGGCCACCGCCAGCACGTCGCCGGGGCGGAGGTCGGCCGCCGCGCGCGCGATGGCGCCGGCGCGGTCGCCGGCGTCGATGCCACCGGGGCAACCGGCCAGCACGGCGGCGCGGATGGAAGCCGGGTCCTCGCTGCGGGGGTTGTCGTCCGTGACCCAGCAACGATCGGCGAGGCGGGCGCAGGCGGCGCCCATCAGCGGGCGCTTGCCCGGGTCGCGGTCGCCGCCGGCGCCGAACAGCACGTGCAGCCGCGCGCCCGGGCCTACGTGCGGGCGGAGGGCCGCCAGGAGGCGTTCCAGCGCGTCCGGCGTGTGCGCGTAGTCCACGTAAACCGCCGCGCCGTTCGGCAAGCGCGCGGCGAGCTCCATCCGGCCGCGCACGCCGGAAAGGCCGGGCAGCAGGTCCAGGGCGCGCTCCGCCGGCATATTGCATGCAATCGCCAGGCACAGCGCGAGAAGGGCGTTGTCGGCCTGGAAGCGGCCGGGCAGGGACAGGCGCAACTCGCGGCGGAGGCCGAAGGCTTCGAGTTCCAACTCCTGCCCGTCGGGCAGCGGCGATTGGCGGAGCAGGCGCACCGCCTCGCCGGCCTCGCCCACCGTCAGCAGCTTGAGCCCTCTCGCCTCCGCCACGCCGCGCAGCGCGCCGAAGGTTTCCGGGTCCATGTCGGCGTTGGCCGCGACCGGCGTGGCGGGCGGCAACAGCGCGTCGAACAGGCGCAGCTTTGCGGCGCGGTAGGACGCCATGTCGCCGTGGTAGTCGAGGTGGTCGCGCGTCAGATTGCTGAAACCGGCGGCGGCGATCCGAAGCCCGTCGAGGCGGCGCTGCTCGATGCCGTGCGAGGAGGCTTCCAGCGCCGCCTTCCGCACGCCGGCGCGGGCCAGCCCGGCGAGGGAGGCGTGCAGCGCCACCGGGTCGGGCGTCGTGAGCGACGGGCCGGGCGGCACGCCATCGGCGACCAGCCCAAGGGTGCCGAGCGACGCCGCGCGCTCGCCAGCCGCGGTCCAGAGCTGGCGGAGGAAATCAACGGTGCTGGTCTTCCCGTTGGTGCCGGTGACGGCGACCACGGTTTCGGGCTGCGCGCCGGCGAAGGCGGCGGCCATCCGCGCGAGGGCGCGGCGCGGATCGGCGGAGAGCAGCAGCGGGCGCTGGGGCACGCCTTCCGGCCAAGCCGTCCCTTCCGGCGCCAGCACGGCGGCGGCGCCGCGCGCGACGGCTTCGGCGATGAAGGCGCGGCCGTCGGCGCGGGCGCCGGGCAGGGCGGCGAAGAGGAATCCGGGGCGGACCGCGCGGCTGTCGGCCGTCAGGCCGAGGATGGGCGTCGCGCCCGGGGCCCCGGGCGCGCCGACGCAGCCGCCGCACTCCCGCAAGGCGTCATCGAGGCGCACTTGCGGCCTCCGGCGGCGCGGCCGCGAAGAGGCGCGGGCCGGCGACCTCCGTGCGCCGCAATTCCGGCGGGGCCGGCATCGCGGTCGGCACCGGCATCGAGCGCGGCGGCTTGGTCGGGGCCGCGGGGGTGGCGGGCGCGCGGGGCGGCTTGGGCGGTTGCAGCGGGATGGAGATGGCCTGCTGGATCTGCGGGATGCGCTCCTGCTCCGGAACCATGCCGAGGATCGGCGCGACGCGGCGGATCACGGCGCCGGCGGCGGGCGCGGCCACCCAGCCTGCGGTGGCGTAGCCGTGGCTCTTCGCGTTGGGGCGCGGCTCGTCCACCATGACGTAGATGGCGTAGCGCGGAGCGTTCAGCGGGAAGGCGCCGACGAAGGCCGCGATGCGCTTGTCTTCCAGGTAGCCGCCGCGCGGGCCGGTCTTCTGCGCCGTGCCGGTCTTGCCGCCGACGAAGTAGCCCGGCACCTCGGCGCCTTTGCCCGAGCCGTCCGTGACCACGAGGCGCATCAGCTTCCGCATCGTCTCCGAGGTGCGCTCGGAGATCACCCGCGTGCCCTCGCGCTCCGCGCCGGGCGGCTGCGCCACGATGGTCGGCTGCCGCAGGACGCCGCCGTTGGCGAGCGCGGCCACGCCCGTGACCACGTGCAGCGGCGTCACCGAGATGCCGTGGCCGAAGCCGATGGTCATGGTGTTGATCTCGCGCCAGCTCTGCGCGGAGGGCGCGAGGGGCCGCGCCACCTCCGGCAGCTCCAGGCCCGAGCGCTGGAGCATCCCGAAGCGGCCCATGTACTCGCGGTGGCGCTGCACGCCGGACGCCACCGCCATGTGCGCGGTGCCGATGTTGGACGAGAAGGCGACGATCTCCGGCACCGCCAGCCAGCGGTTCTTGCCCTTGAAGTCGTCGATCTGGAAGCGGCCGTAGCGGATCGGCTTGGAGGCGTCGAAGCCGTTCCAGATGTTCACCACGCCGCTGTCGAGCGCCATGGCGGCGGTGAACAGCTTGAAGGTGGAGCCGGGCTCGTAGAGGCCGACGGTGGCGCGGTTGAACACCGGGTCCTGGTCGGGCCGCGCCGCTTGGCCGGGTTTCGGCGGCTTGCGGATCAGGCTGGTCGGGTCCGAGATGTCGAAGTCCGGCAGGCTGACCATGGCCAGCACCTCGCCGGTGTGGATGTCCATCACCACGCCGGCGCCGCCGATGCCGGTGAAGTCGGCGATGGCCTTCCCCACCGCCTCGCGCAGCGCCACCTGCACGCGCACGTCGATGGACAGGCGGAGCGGCTCGCGGCCGTTCCGCAGCTTCTCGTCGAAGGAGCGTTCCACGCCGGCGATGCCGCGGCCGTCCACGTCCACCGTGCCGAGCAGGTGCGCGGCGGCGCTGCCCTGCGGGTGGAAGCGGCGCTCGGCGTCGCGGAAGTGGAAGCCGGGGATGCCGAGGTCGTTCACCGCTTGCCGCTGCCGGGGCGTGAGATTGCGGGCGATGTAGGCGAACTGCACCGGGCGTTCGGTGCCGGGCACGGTGCGCTGGGTGATGCGCTCGACCAGCCGCTCCCGGTCGAGGTCGGGCAGCACCGCCAGCAACTTTTCGGCGGCCTCGACCGGGTCGTTGATCTCCATCGGGTTGGCGTAGAACTCCGTCACCGGCAGGGACAGCGCCAGCACCTCGCCGTTGCGGTCGGTGATGGAGGCACGGGCGACGACGGCGGAGGTTTCGCCGGTCGGCACCCGCGGAGCGGCGCGCAGCTTGGGCGTCACCGGGTCGATCACCGTGGCGAGGCCGAGCTTCAGGCCCACGGCGCCGAACAGCGCCGCGAAGCCGCAGGCGGCGACCACCAATCGCCCGCGAGTCTTCTCGATCTGCCCCCGGCGGGCCAGCTCCGGCGCGGCGCGGCGCGCGGTCGTCGTCGTCAGCGCGCGCGACGCGGAGCCGGGCGGGGGCGGCGGAGGGTGCAGCTCGTCCAGCCGCGGGTCATGGCTCATCGAAACGACGCGCCGCCGGAGCCGAAGGCCACAGGCGGCGGCAACGCCGCGCGGGCGCTGCCGAGCGCCGAGCCGCCGGCGCCCAGCGACGGACGGAAGGAGCCCAGCGAAGTCGCGGCCGCTTCGGGAGCCCGCGGGGGCGTCACCGAAGCCACGGCCACCTGCGCGGGCGGGCGCGGCGAAGCGATGGAAGCGACCGCCACCGGGGCCGGGGCCTGCGGGCGCGGGGCGGCGACCGACGGCTCCGGGGCCGGACGGGGCGGCGCGGCGGTGATGCGTTGTTGATGCGGCGCCGGGGACGGCGGCGACGCTGCCGGACGGGCGGCGGCGGCGGCGGAGGCGGCCGG
>NZ_BAAAFZ010000072.1:0-82520 GCF_039523795.1 Craurococcus roseus
TCGGCCGGCGGCGGCAGGAACGCCACCTGGTCGCCGCCGCGCGCCGGCAGCAGGAGTGGCGCGGCGAGCCTGGGCAGCCCCGCCCGCAGCTCTTCGAGGCCGAAGGCGCCGCCGCCGGCCGCCGCGGACACCTCCGCCAACCGGCGGGCCATCGTCCCCTGGTGGAGGTCGCCCACCCCCGAAGTGCGGAGCTGGCCGAGCGTGCCGGCCAGTTCCGCTTGCACCATGCGTTGGCCGGCGGCGAGCGGCGCCCCGTCCGGGCCGGCGAACACCGCGCGCGCGCTGGGATCGGCGAGCAGCGGCCCGGCGACCGCGGCGAGGTCCGCGGCGAAGCCGCGCCCGACCTCCGTGCCGAAGCGGGCGAGTTGCTCGGCCGGCGCCATCAGCTCCTCGAAGGGCCGGCCGGGCTTGCGGGTGTGGAGCGCGAAGAGGCCGCGCGCCAGGAGGGGCACCGCCGCCGGCCGGTCCGCGCCGGCCGGCACGCCGGCGCGGGCGCCGGGCGGGAACAGCACCGCTTCCGCGGCGCCCCTGTTCGGGTCGAAGACCAGGCAGGCGCCGCCGCCGCCCAGGCCCACGCGGGAGGGCAGGGTCACGGCCATGGTGAAGCCGGCGGCGACCGCCGCGTCCACCGCGGTGCCGCCGGCCGAGAGCACGTTGCGCGCCGCCAGCGCCGCGGCCGGGTCCTCCGCCGCCACGCCGCCGAGGAAGCCGCGCACGAAGCCCGGCGTGCCGGGCTGCGGCGCGTTGCCCCCGCCGCCGAAGGGATTCAAGCCGGCCAGGGTTTCGCAGCCGCCGAGCGCCAGGGCCAGCGCCGCCGCGCCCAGGAGGCGGGCGGGCCGGACGGGCGATGGCGCTGGAACCCGCCGGGCGGGGCGCGCTACAAGCCGCCCCATGCGGAACGCGTTCGCCCTTGTCCTGGCGCTTTGGGTCATGCTGGCGACGTCCACTCCCTTCTCGGCGGCGAGGGCGCAGGGGGGCGCCGGCGCCTTGGTCACGGTGCGGGACGCGGAAACGGAGGGCCTCCTCCGCGCCATCGCCCATCCGTTGTTCCGCGTGGCCGGCGTCGATCCGGCGCTGGTGCGGATGACGCTGATCCAGGCGCGGCCCATAAACGCGTTCGTCACGACCGGCAACCGGCTGTTCATCAACACCGGGCTCATCCAGCAATCGGCCGGGGCGGGCGACCTCGCCGGCGTGCTGGCGCACGAGACCGGCCACATCGCCGGCGGCCACGTCGCGCGGCTGCCGGAGGAGATGCGCAACGCCATGCTCCGGTCGCTCGCGGGGATGCTGCTGGGCGGCGCGGCGGCCGCGGCGGGCGGCGGCGGCGGCGCGGCGGCGGCCGGGATGCTCGGCGGGCAGGCGATGGCGCAGGGCGAGCTGTTCGCCTTTTCCCGCGCGCAGGAGCAGGCGGCGGACCAAGCGGGCATGACCTTCCTCGACCGCCTTGGCTGGTCCGGCAGCGGCTTGCGGCGCCTGCTGCTGCGGATGCAGGAGCAGGAGATGCTGACGGTGGGGCGGCAGGACCCTTACCTCCGCACGCACCCGCTGTCGCGCGACCGGCTGGAGTTCGTGACCGATTGGGTGGAGCGCGCCGGCGCGGCGCGCGGCGACGCGGGCCTGCCCGCCGGCCTTGAAGCCGCTTTCCTCATGGTGCGCGCCAAGCTGGACGGCTTCATCGACCCGCCGCTCTCGACGTGGCGGCGCTACGGGGAGAACGACGGTTCCGCGCCCGCGCGCTACGCCCGCGCCATCGCGCAGCACCGCTCCGGCCGGGCGGACGCGGCGCTCGGCCTGCTCGACGGCTTGGTGCGGGAGCAGCCGAGCAATCCCTGGCTGCGGGAGCTGCAAGGGCAGGTTCTGTTCGAGGCCGGGCG
Source organism: Craurococcus roseus (assembly GCF_039523795.1). Taxonomy (NCBI): domain Bacteria; kingdom Pseudomonadati; phylum Pseudomonadota; class Alphaproteobacteria; order Acetobacterales; family Acetobacteraceae; genus Craurococcus; species Craurococcus roseus. The sequence continues at coordinate 1,878 of NZ_BAAAFZ010000072.1, forward strand.
GGTGGCCGAGGCGGTCGGGCCGCTGCGCGAGGCGGCGCGGCTGGCGCCGGGCGAGGCGCTGGTGCGGCTCGCGCTCGGCCGCGCGCTGATGGAGGCGGGCGACCCGGCGCTGCTGCGGGCCGCCGCGGCCGAGCTGGAGGCGAGCCTCAGGATCGAGCGCGAGAACGCCTTCGCCTGGCGCCAGCTCGCCGTGGCGCAGGGCCGGCTCGGGCTGGCGGCGCAGGCGGACCTCGCCTTGGCGGAGGAGGCCATGCTGGTCGGGGACTTCCCCGCCGTCCGGACCCTCGCGCAGCGTGCGGAGGCGGCGCTGCCGCCGGGCCCGCTCCGCCTGCGCGCCGCCGACCTGCGCCACGCGGCGCAGCGCGACAACATGACGCGCGAGCAGCGCGAACAGGAGAGAGAAGCCATGCGCCGGAGGCCACGCCCTTGAACCGTACTCTGCGGAACGCCGTCCTCGCCGGCGCCCTGGCGCTCGGCGCCGGCGCGGCGTCGGCGCAACAAACGCCGGGCTTCACCGACGCGCAGCGGGCGGAGATCGTCGGCATCCTGCGCGACGCGCTGCGCTCCGACCCGTCCATCCTGCGCGAGGCCCTGGAAGGGCTGGAGCTGGCCGAACGGCGCGAGCGCGAAGGCGCCGGCCGCGCCGCCATCGCCGCCAACGCCGAGGCGCTGTTCCGTGACCCGGCCGACCCCGCCATCGGCAACCCGCAGGGCGCGGTGACGGTGGTGGAGTTCTTCGACCCGCGCTGCGGCTACTGCAAGCGGATGATCCCGGTGGTGGAGGAGCTGCTGCGCCGGCAGCGGGACGTGCGCTGGGTGATGAAGGACTTCCCCATCCTCGGCCCGACCAGCGTGCTGGCCTCCCGCGCCCTGCTGGCGGCGCAGAAGCAGGGGAAATACGCGGAGCTGCACGATGCGGTGATGAAGCTGCGCGAGGAGCCGGCGGAGCCGGTGCTGAAGCGCGAGGCGGAGCGCGCCGGCCTCGATTGGGCGCGGCTGAAGCGCGACATGGACGACCCGGCGGTGCAGCGGCGCCTGGACGCCAACGGCCGGCTCGCGCAGGCGCTCCAGATCCAGGGCACGCCGGCCATGGTGGTGGGCGGGACGCTGGTGCCCGGTGCCGTGGACCTCGCCACCCTGGAGCGGCTGGTGGCCGAGGCGAGGACGGCGCCGCGCTGATGCCGCGCTTCCTCTGCACGGCTTGCGGGACGCAGTGGCCGGACGCGGACGCGCCGCCGAGACGCTGCCCGGTCTGCGAGGACGAGCGGCAGTTCGTGCCGCCCGGGGGCCAGTCCTGGACCACGCTGGAAAGGCTGCGGATCGGCCATTCCAACGCTTGGCGGGCGATCGCGCCGGACCTGTTCGCGGTGCAGACCTTCCCGGCCTTCGCCATCGGCCAGCGGGCGCTGCTGGTCCGCACGCCGGCGGGCAACCTGCTGTGGGACTGCGTCGCGCTGCTCGACGACGCGACGGAGGCGATCGTGCGGGCGCTGGGCGGGCTGGCTGCGGTCGCCATCTCGCACCCGCATTATTACACCACCATGGCCGAGTGGGGCCGCGCCTTCGGCGTGCCGGTCTGGCTGCACGCGGACGACCGGGGGCACGTAGTGCGCCACGATCCGTGCCTGCGCTTCTGGGAGGGGGAGACGCAAGCGGTGCTGCCGGAGGTGGCGCTGCACCGGCTGGGCGGCCACTTCGCCGGCGCCACGATCGCGCATTGGTCGCGCGGCGCGGGCGCGCTGCTGGTCGGCGACGTGATGCAGGTGCTGCCGGACAGGAAGCACCTCGGCTTGATGCGGAGCTACCCGTGCCTGATCCCGCTGCCGCCGGAGCAGGTGCGGCGCATGGCGGAACGCTGCGCGGCGCTGCCCTTCGACGCGATCCACGGCGCCTTCGCGGACCGCGACATCGTGGCGGGCGGGAAAGAGGCGCTGGCGCGCTCCGCCGAGCGGCACTGCGCCTGGGCGCAAGCGATGCAGGCGCCCTAGGCCCAAGCCGGCTCCCGCCATCCCGCGTCCGGGTCCAGCGGGAACACCGGGCGCGGCAGCCGGCGCCACTTGAAGTTGGCGAGGACCGGGCTGGTGAGGCCGGGGGCGTCCACCTCCAAAACGCGGTCGTCCGGGAAGAACTCGTCGAAGCCGGCGCGGAAGTGGCCGCGGCTCTTCACCACGACGCAGCGCGCGGCGGCGATGTCGATGCCGTGCATCTCCAGCATGCGCGGTTCGTGGCATTGCCGGCGCAGGCTGCCCACCACCACGCGGAGGCCCGAGCCTTCCAGCTCCAGCAGCGCCGAAGGGCCGAGGTCGAATTCGCGCCCGGCCATGGTACCGCGCCGGCCGACGCCGCGGCCATCGCGCAACGCCAAGACGCGCCCCGGGGCGACGAGACGCTTGGAGAACTCGGATTCCACGCGGTTGAACACCGCCTCGAACCGCGCCCCTTCCCCCAGCCCGTGCGCCTCCGCGGCGAGCGCCGAGTCCACGAACACGCCGAGGACGACGCCCGCGGCGCCGGCTTCGTGCAGCGCGCGGAGCACCCAGGCGGTGTTGCCGCGCCCGCCGCCGCCCGGGTTGTCGCCGGCGTCGGAGAAGATGACTGGCGGGTGCTCGCCGCGCCCGGCGCGGACGGCGAGGTCCGCGGCCTCCGCGACGGATAGCAGGCGCCGCGTGTGCCGCCCGCGTTCGGCCCAGGCGCGGCGCGCGAGCTTCAACGCCGCTTCCCGCGCGGCGGCGAGGTCGCCGTTCCGCGCCGTGACCGTCACCGTGATCCCGCATTTCGGCAGGTCGGAGTACACGAAGCCGCCGGCGACGGAGGCGTTGGCGATCCGCGCGTCGTCGCGCATCAGCGCTTCCGCGTCGCGGACGAGGTCGGCGTAGGGGCCGGAGGCGGTGAGCAGCGTCACGGTGGGCGGCGCGAGCGGCAGCCGGACGAAGGCGCGGGCGAAGCGTACCCCGCCCAAGGCTTCCCGCAAGAGGTCGGCGCATTCGGCGGCGCGGGCGGCCATGTCGACGTGCGGGTTGGTGCGGTAGGCCACGAAGGCGTCCACGCTCTCCACGAGCCGTTCGCTGACGTTGCAGTGGAGGTCGTGCGAGCACACCACCGGCACCGCCGGGCCGACGATGCGGCGCACGGCGGCGGCGAGCGTGCCGTCGCTGTCCTCGTCCGCCACGGCGGAGGACGCGCCGTGGCTGGCGATGTAGACGCCGTCGAGCGGCAGGGCGGCGGCGAGGCCGCGCTCCATCTCGTCGAGGAAGCCTCCGAACACCGCTTGTTCGATCGGCCCGCCGGGCGGCGCGGCGGCGACCAGCACCGGCACCGGCGTCCAGGGTCCGGTGGCGTCCATGCGGGCGTAGAAGCCGGGCAGTTCGGCCGGCAGGTGGCTCACCGGCGCGCGGGCCAGGGCGGTGATCCCCGCGCCGCGCGCCACGCATTGGCGGGCGAAGTCCTCCAGCGTCGTCGGCGGCGCGAAGGCGTTGGCTTCGAGGTGCAGCCCGAGCACCGCGATGCGCGGCGGCAGTGGCGGTGTCATGCTGCGCCCTCCCCGGATTGCCGGCGTCGCCCGCCCGTATAGACTGCGCCCTGGGCTTTGCGGAGTGCCTGGGCGCGATGCTGCTGCCGGGGCGGACAGGGAGGTTCGACGCGAGGTGGCGGAGCGGCCGGCCGGGCCGCGACGGCGCCGCGCCCGGCCTCGCCCGCAACCGCGCCCGGCCCAGCCGCCCCGATGGTTCCTGACGTGCCGGAGGACGGCGCCCGCCTGTCGCCCGCGTTGGCGGCGCTCGCCGCCGGCGCCAAGCGGGAGGCGGTGCCGCCCTTCGAGGTGAACGTCGCCAAGCCGGACCTGCGGCCCTGGCGCGACGGCAACGCGCTGCCCGGCGTGTGGAGCTTCGCCGCCGCGGCCTCCGGCCCGCACATCGCGGTGTCGGCGCTGGTCCACGGCAACGAGATCTGCGGCGCCGCCGTGCTGGACCGCTGGCTGCGCGAAGGGCTGCGGCCGGCGCGCGGGCGGCTTTCCTTCGTTTTCGCCAACACGGAGGCGTTCAACCGCTTCGACCCGGCGGACCCCACCGCCAGCCGCTTCGTGGACGAGGACTTCAACCGCGTGTGGGACGAGTCGGCGCTCTCCGGCGGGCGCCGCTCCTGCGAGCTGCGGCGCGCGCGGACGCTGCGCCCGTTCATCGACACGGTGGACGTGCTGCTGGACCTGCACTCCATGCTGTGGCCCTCCGATCCGCTGGTGCTCGCGGGGCGGACGGAGCGGGCGCGGCGCCTGGCACTCGACCTCGGCGTGCCGCCGCTGGTGGTGGGCGACGACGGGCACGCGACGGGCCGGCGGATGATCGACTACGACGGCTTCGCGGCGCCGGACGGGACGCGCATCGGCCTGCTGGTGGAGGCGGGGCCGCATTGGGAGCCGGCCACCGTCCCGGCCATGGAAGCGACCGCGGCCGCGCTGCTCCGCCGTTGCGGCGCGGTGTCGCCGGACGACGAGGTGCTGCCGCCGCCCCCGCCCCCTTCCGCGCGGCCGCGCTTGGCGGAGGTGACGCGCACGGTGACGGCGGCCTCGCCGGGCTTCGCCTTCGTGCGCGCCTTCCGCGGCGGCGACGTGGTGCCGGAGCGCAACACGCTGATCGCGCTCGACGGCGAGGAGGAGATCCGCACGCCGCACGACCACTGCCTGCTGGTGATGCCGAGCCTGCGCACGGCGCCGGGCCACACCGCGGTGCGGCTGGCGCGGTTCGTGGACGCCTGAGCGGCGCCGCCCGCCGCCCTCAGCCCTGCTGCGGCTCGCCTTCCCGCGCTTCCCCGCCCGCCTCGCGCAGCAGCGCCGCCATCTCTCGCGCCGCCGCCTCCACCTCGGCGCCGTCGGTGCCCTTGGCGACCAACGCCACGCCGCCGCCGGGGGCGCCCTTGCGGTAGTAGGGGTAGCTGCCGAGGTCGAGAGAGGGGTGCCGCGCCTGGATGGCTGAGAGCCCTTCGGCGATTGTCCCCTCGTACACGCCGTCCGCGTGGACGGCGCGCGACAGGACCGGGCGCCCGCCTTCCAGGGAGGGCGCCAGCGCCTCGAACATGGCGCGCATGATGCGCGGCACGCCGGCCATGACGTGGACGTTGCCCATGCTGAAGCCGGGCGCGCTGGTCTCGTCGCAGCGGATGGGCACCGCGCCTCGGGGCAGCGTCGCCATCCGCATCCGCGCCGCGTTGAACTCCACCGGGGGGTCGCGCCGCGCGTAGTCGGCCGCCATCAGCGCGCGCGTCTCCTCGTGGACCTCCCAAGGCACGCCGAAGGCGCGGGCGACGCATTCGCTGGTGATGTCGTCGTGGGTCGGGCCGATGCCGCCGGTGGTGAAGACGTGGGTGAAGCGCGCGCGGCACTCGTTCACCGCGCCGATGATGGTTTCCGGCACGTCCGGGATGACGCGCGCCTCGCGCATGGGAATGCCGAGTTCGCCGAGGCGGGTGGCGATGTATTGCAGGTTGGCGTCGCGGGTGCGGCCGGACAGCACCTCGTTGCCGATGATGAGCAGGCAGGCGGTCGGGTTCTCGGTCGTCATGCGGCGGCAGGCTCCGGGGGCGCTTCGGACGATGGCCTGCGATGATGGCGGGCCGGCGCCGTCACAGGAAGTCCCGCAGCATCGCCACCAGGGGCTTGTCGGCCGGCGGCATGGCGTAGTCGCGCAGCCGCTGCGGCCGGACCCAGGCGAGCGCTTGGCCCTCGCGCGCCCGCACCGCGCCTTCCCAGCGCCGGCACAGGTAGAGCGGCATCAGCAGGTGGCCGTCGGGGTGCGGGTGGGAGGCGAAGGTGAAGGGCGCGAGGCAGCTCGCCTCCACGCCGATGCCGAGTTCCTCGGCGAGTTCGCGGATCAGGGCGGCTTCCGGCGTTTCGCCGGGGTGGACCTTGCCGCCGGGGAATTCCCACAGCCCGGCCATCGGCTTGCCTGCCGGACGGCGGGCCAGGAGGACGCGCCCTTCCGGGTCCACCAGGGCGCAGGCCACCACGAGCAGCACGGCGCCGCCGCCAGTGTCCGGCCCCGACCCCGTTGGCCCGGCAGCTTTCGGCGCGGCGGCCTTCACGGCGGCCAAGTCGCCGGGACCGGCTTCGAAGAGCAGCACCGGCATCGGCGCGCCGCCGCGCGACAGGAACGGTTGCGTCGCCTCGCCCGCTTCGCGGAAGCCCAGGCGCCGCAGCACGGCGACGGAGCGGGCGTTGTCGAGCAGCGCGCTGGCGTGGACGGTGCCGACGCCCAGATCATCCAACGCCCACCGCGCCAGGCGGCTGGCGGCCTCCGGACCCAGGCCCTTGCCCCAGTGCCGCCGCCCGACCCAGTAACCGAGTTCGGCGCTGCCCTTGCCGCGGTCTAGCGTCAGGCCGACGCAGCCCAGCAGGGCGTCGTCCTCGCCGGCGATGGCAAGGTGCCACGCCTCGCGGGCGGCGATCTGCTCCCAGGTGGACGCGATCCACTCGTCCGCCAGGTCGCGCGGATAAGGGAAGGGCACGCGCGCCAGCGTCTTGGCCACGTCCCAGTCGTTGACCAAGCGGTGCAGCGCGGCCGCGTCCTCCGAGCGCAAGGCCCGCAGGACGAGCCGTTCCGTGCGCAGCGGCGCGAAATCGGGGGGGGCTTGGGGCGGGGGCACGGGGCGCGAAGGATGGCCACCAGGCCGGGTGTGTCAACGATCGGATGCGGCGTCGCGGATGCGCGGCATCCGAAGCAGGTCCGGACCGCGGGGCCCGGACGCAAAGACGGCCGGGGCACCGCATGATGCCCCGGCCGTCCTTTTCTCGTACGCGGCCCTCGCGGGCCGCGCGGCGACTCACTCCGCGGCGGTCTGGAAGCGCGCGTCGGCCTGGTTGTCCTGGCCGCGCTGGCGGATCTGCTCCTCGAGCGGGCGCAGGGTCTCGTCGGCGGTGCGGCGCATGGCGCGGACCAGCGTGGCGCTGTTCTGCACCAGCGTGTCCGTGTACTCGCGCACGAAGCGCTGCTGCAGCTCGACGAACGGCGCCGGGTTGGCCAGGCGGAACAGCTCCTGCGCCACGCGCAGGTTGGTCTGCACCACGCCCTCGAACAGGCCGGTCACGCCCTGCTGCATGTCGCGCAGGCCGCCTTCGGCGGCGTTCGGCAGCGTCATCAGACGGCGCACGTTCTCGGAGGTGCCCTGGGTCGCCTGGGCGATCTTGCGGCTCACCTCCTCGAAGCGCTGCGCGGCGTCCTGGGCGATCTGGCGCTGGCTCTCGACCAGGGCCTGCGTGCCCTTGCGCGTCATGTCGCTGGCGGTCTCGCCGGCGCGGTTCATCGCGTCGGCGCCGGCCTCGCCGCCACGGCGGGCCACGTCGGCGGCGGCGTCGGCGTTGTTGCGCATCGCGTCGGCGGTGGAGCGGCCGCCCTGCTGCATCGCGTCGGCGGCGTTGCGGGCGCTTTCCTTGACGGCGGCGCCGGCCTGGCTCGTGCTGAAGGACGGCTTGGCGTCTTGCGGCTTGTTCGTGTTCGTGTCGGCCATGTTGATCTCCCGATCAGTCCAAATGCGTCTAGAACAGGATTGCTGCAACGCACAACTCATGTAATAAGCCTTCGCCTCGGTCGGATCAAGCTACCGGAGGCGGAAAATCCGCCTGATTGGCGGTAGATTTCTATCCGCAACATGCTGCGGTGGCAGATCGGGAACGTGCGTTACAGTTCCCCTTGTGCCTCTTTTAATTTCATTGCTGGTGTTTGATTTGCGTCAATGACACGCAGGCTACGTTCCTGTTGCAATTAGGGTTCGCGCCGGTTTCCTGGCCACCAGCACGATGTCGAGCGGCCGCGCACCGGGCGGGAGGCCGAGAACCGGCGCCAGGAGCTTCGCCGCCCCGTAGGCCAGCCCGATGGCGGCGTGGAAGCGCCAGCCCGCGCGCACGCGGCGGCCGGGCCGGGCACGAGGCGCGCACAACAGCCGCGTCCAATGCACGACGGCCTGGGACGGGTAGGCAGGTAGTGCTTCCACCCGGGCCACCTCAAGCCCGAGGCGCGCCGCCAGCGCGCGGCAGGCGCCTTCGTTCCACCACGTCAGGTGGTGCGGCGGCAGGTTGACGAGGTTGTTCGGGATCTCGGTGTGCGGCGAGGGCCAGACCGGCATCGCCAGCACGAGCAGCCCGCCCGGCGCCAGGCATCCCACCATGGCCGATGCCAAGCCGAGCGGGTCGGCCGCGTGCTCCAGCACCTGGAAGGCGCAGGCGAGGTCGTAGGCGCCGGGCCGGCGCGCGGCGTGCGTCTCCGCCGTTTCGGCGAGCACGTGGGGCGAGGCGCGCGGCGCGCCGTGCGGTTCCAGCCCGGTGTAGCGCGCGCCCGCCGGGAGCAGCGCGGCGAAGGCGCCTTCGCCGCAGCCCACGTCCAGCACGCGGTCGCCGGGCCGCGCCAGCGCCGCGCCGGCGCGGAAGTCCCCCCGCGTGGCGGCCTGCCGCCCGAGCATCTCGTAGCCGCGGAAGCGCTCGTAGAAGGCCTGGTAGAAGGCCGGCGAGCCCGCCGCGGCGGGGTGGAAGAACATCAGCCCGCAGGGCGAGCGGTAGAGGCCGATGGAGCCCCCGTCCCGTCGCAGCGGCTCCGGCTCCACCCGCGCGCCGAGGCGCCAAAGGTCGTGGAGTAGCTTGGCGGAGACGCGCTCCACCAACTCCGCCGCCGGCTCGCCGGTGATCGGGCAGGGCGGCAGGGGCGCCGCCGCGGCGCTCAGCTCCGGTAGCTGCCGTTGATGTCGATGTAGCCGTGGGTCAGGTCGCAGGTCCACGCCGTCGCCTTGCCGCGGCCGAGGCCGAGGTCAACGGCGATCTCGACCTCGCGGCCCTTCATGTGCGCCGCCACCGGCGCCTCGTCGTAGCCCGGCACCACGCCGCCGTCCTTGGCCATCCAGGTGCCGCCGACGCCGACCGAGAGCTTGTCGCGGTCCGCCGGCTCGCCGGCCTTGCCGACCGCCATGACGATGCGGCCCCAGTTGGCGTCCTCGCCCGCCACCGCGGTCTTCACCAGCGGCGAGTTCGCCACCGACATGGCGATGCGGTGCGCGGACTTGGCGGAAACCGCGCCGGTCACCTCGACGCGGATCAGCTTCTGCGCCCCCTCCCCGTCCCGCACCACCTGTAGGGCGAGGTCGAGCATCAGGTCTTGGAGCGCGCGGGCGAAGTCGCGGAGGAGCCGCGGGTCGCCATCGGCCGGGACGCGCCCGTGCTTAGCCTGGCCGGTGGCGAAGAGCAGGACGGTGTCGGAGGTGGAGGTGTCGGAGTCGACCGTGACGCGGTTGAAGGACAGGTCCACCGCACGGCGGAGCATCCCCTGGAGCGGCACCGCGGGGATTTTGGCGTCCGTGGCGGCGAAGCAGAGCATGGTCGCCATGTCCGGCGCGATCATGCCGCTGCCCTTGGCGATGCCGGCGATCATCACCTCCTCGCCGCCGATCATGGCCTTGCGGACCGCGCCCTTGGGGAAGGTGTCGGTGGTCAGGATGGCGCGGGCGGCTTCGGGCCAAGCGTCCGGGCGCAGCGCAACGTGCAGGGCGGGCAGCGCGCCGGTGAGCTTCTCGGTGGGCAGGCGCTCGCCGATCACGCCCGTGGAGGCGAGGAACACCTCGCGCGGCTTGCACCCGGCCAGTTCGGCGGCGGCCTTGGCCGTGCGCTCGCAGGTCTCGCGCCCGGCGCGGCCCGTGAAGACGTTGGAGTTGCCCGCCGTGACCACCAGCGCCCGCGCCTTGCCGCCGCGCAGCGCGTCGCGGCACCACTCCACCGGCGCGCCGGGGCACTTGTTGCGCGTGAACACCCCCGCCGCGGTCGTGCCGGCGGGGAAGGCCATCATCGTCACGTCTTCCCGCGCCGTGTAGCGGATGCCCGCCTGCGCCGTGCCGAGCAGCACGCCCGCGACGGGCGGCATCTCGGGGAACGGGACGGCGAGGGGCGAGACGGGCAGGTCCCTGCCGGCGGCCACGCGCCCGCCCTCAGCGGCGCTGCTGTTGCGCCGGCGGGGCGGCGCGGCTTCCGCCGGGCGCGTTGGCGGGCGGGGGCGCGGCGTTGTCGAGCAGGGAGCCGGCGGGCGCGGGCGCCGCGGCGCTGTCCAGCCGCTCGATCTTCGCGGCGGAGCGGACGCGCTGCACCATGGCCTCCACCCCCTCTTCCAGCATCTGCCGCTGAATCTGCGGCTTGGCGTCCTCGAAGGGGGGCGGCGCGGCGGCGCGGCGCTCTTCCACCTTGATGACGTGCCAGCCGAAGGGGCTCCGCACCGGCGCGTCGCTCACCTGGCCGGGCTGGAGGGCGAAGGCGGCCTCGGCGAACTCGGGCACCATGTCGCCCTTCTTGAAGAATCCGAGGTCGCCGCCCTGCTGGGCGCCAGGGCCGGTGGAGCGGCGCTTGGCCACCTCCGCGAAATCGGCGCCCTTGGCCACCTCCGCCATCGCCTCGCGCGCGGCCTGCTCGGTCGGCACCAGGATGTGGCGGGCGTGGACCTCCGGCTCGCCCTGGCGCTTGGCCGTTTCCTGCTCGTAGCGGGCGCGAATGGCGTCGTCCGTCACCTTGCCGGCGACCTCGCGGGTGAGCAGCGCCTGTTGCAGCTCCTGCTCCTCGGCCCGGCGGATGCGGCGGCGGACCTCCTCGTCCTTGTCGAGGCCGGCGGCGCGGGCGGCCTGGATCAGGGCGCGCTCGGTGATGGCGCGGTCCACGAGCTGGCGCGACACCTCGGGCGGCAGCATCTGGAGGAGCGCGGCGGGCGGCATCCCGCGCAGTTCGGGCGGCAGCACCTCGGCGGCCACCGCGACCACGTCCGACATCCGCACCTCCTGGCCGTCCACGCGCGCGAGCAGCGGGTCCTGGGCGGCGGCCGCCGCCGCGGGGGCCGGGGCTGCCGGGGTCTGGGCCGGCGCGGGCCGGGCGGCCACGACGGGCGGAACGAGGCAGGCGGCGAGGATGGCCGGGCGGAAGCGCATGCGGATCGGATACCTTTGGCGAGCGCCGGAAGATGGGGGATGGGCGGGGTCGCCACAAGCCGAGTTCCCGGCGGGGCCCCCGGGCCGATGCTTCTTCGTTGACCTCGCCCCGGCACTTACTTATGTGGACGGCAGCCCTGGGTCCGCCTCCGCGCGGGCTCCGGTTCCGGGCGCTCGTTCGCCCCTTTCCTTTTGAATGTCCGGACCTCGCCCGGCCGGGTCCTGGCGGCGCGGGGCTTCCGGCCCGGAGCATCCGGTCCGCATGTTCGCCCGCTTCGCCCGCGCCATCTTCGGCACCTCCAACGACCGCGCGCTCAAGCGCTTGTCCGCCCGCGTCCCGTCGATCAACGCGCTGGAGACCGCCACCGCCGCCCTGTCCGACGAGGCGCTCCGGGCCAAGACGGACGAGTTCCGTGGCCGGATCGCGTCCGGAACGGAATTGGACGAGTTGCTGCCCGAAGCCTTCGCCGTGGTGCGGGAGGCCGCGAAGCGTGTCCTCGGGATGCGCCACTTCGACGTGCAGCTCATCGGCGGCATGGTGCTGCACGAGGGCAAGATCGCCGAGATGAAAACCGGCGAGGGCAAGACGCTGGTGGCGACGCTGCCCGTCTACCTGAACGCCCTTTCCGGCCGCGGCGTCCACGTGGTCACGGTGAACGACTACCTGGCCACGCGCGACGCCGAGTGGATGGGCAAGCTGTACCGCTTCCTCGGCCTCTCCACCGGGGTCATCGTCCACGGGTTGAACGACGACGAGCGGCGCATGGCCTACGCCGCCGACGTGACCTACGGCACCAACAACGAGTTCGGCTTCGACTACCTCCGCGACAACATGAAGTACCGCCTGGACGAGATGGTCCAGCGCGACTTCAACTACGCCATCGTGGACGAGGTGGACAGCATCCTCGTGGACGAGGCGCGGACGCCGCTCATCATCAGCGGCCCGGCCGAAGACAGCTCCGACCTGTACCGCCGCGTGGACGCGGTGGTGAAGGAGCTGGTGGCCGACAAGGAGGTGTACGAGAAGGACGAGAAGCTCCGCACCGTCTCGCTCACCGAGGCCGGCAGCGAGCGCGTGGAGGCGATGCTGGGCGAAGCCGGGCTGATGCAGGAGGGCAACCTCTACGACTTCCACAACGTCACCCTGGTCCACCACGTGAACCAGTCCGTGCGCGCGCACACGCTGTTCGCGCGCGACGTGGACTACATCGTCCGCGACGACAAGGTCGTCATCATCGACGAGTTCACCGGCCGCATGATGGAGGGCCGGCGCTACTCCGACGGGCTGCACCAGGCGCTGGAGGCCAAGGAGCACGTCACGGTCCAGCCGGAGAACCAGACGCTCGCCTCCATCACCTTCCAGAACTACTTCCGCCTCTACCCGAAGCTCGCCGGCATGACCGGCACGGCCTCGACCGAGGCCGACGAGTTCGCCGAGATCTACAAGCTGGAGGTGGCGGAGATCCCGACCAACGTGCCGGTGAAGCGCGAGGACGGGGACGACGAGGTCTACAAGAGCGCGCTCGAGAAGTACGACGCAGTGATCGACCTCATCGACGAGGCGCGCGGCCGCGGCCAGCCGCTCCTGGTCGGCACCACCTCCATCGAGAAGTCGGAGCTGATCTCCTCGCTGCTGAAGAAGCGCGGCATCCCGCACAACGTGCTGAACGCGCGCTACCACGAGCAGGAAGCGGAGATCATCGCCCAGGCCGGCCGCCCCGGCGCCGTCACCATCGCCACCAACATGGCCGGCCGCGGCACGGACATCCAGCTCGGCGGCAACGTCGAGATGCTGGCGCGGCAGGAGGCCGGCACCAACGAGGGGCCGGTCTACGAAGCGGCGCTCGCCCGCCACAAGGCCGAGGTGGAGCAGGGCCGCGCCAAGGTGCGGGAGGCCGGCGGCCTCTTCGTCATCGGCACGGAGCGGCACGAAAGCAGGCGCATCGACAACCAGCTCCGCGGCCGCTCCGGCCGCCAGGGCGACCCGGGTGCGAGCCGCTTCTTCCTGTCGCTGGAAGACGACCTGATGCGCATCTTCGGCAGCGACCGCATGGGCGGGATGTTGCAGAAGCTCGGCCTCAAGGAAGGCGAGGCCATCGTCCACCCCTGGATCAACAAGGCGCTGGAGCGGGCGCAGAAGAAGGTTGAGGCGCGCAACTTCGACACGCGCAAGAACCTGCTGAAGTACGACGACGTGATGAACGACCAGCGCAAGGAGGTCTACGCCCAGCGCAAGGCGTTCATGCGCGCCGACGACGTGTCGGAAACGGTGGCTGAGATGCGGCGCGAGACCGTCGCCGGCTTGGTGGACCGCGCCATCCCCGAGAACGCCTACCCCGAGCAGTGGGACTTGCAGGGGTTGGAGGAGCGGACGCGCAACCTGCTCGGCCTCGACCTGCCCGTGGCGGAGTGGGCGCGCGAGGAGGGCATCGACGAGACCCAGGTGCGCGAGCGCATCCAGGCCGAGGCGGACCGCGCCTTCGCCGCCAAGGCCGCGGACATCGGCCCCGACTTCATGCGGATGGTCGAGAAGTCCCTGCTGCTCCAGGTCTTCGACCAGGTGTGGAAGGAGCACCTGCTGGCGCTGGACCACCTGCGCCAGGGCATCCACCTGCGCGGCTACGGCCAGCGCGACCCGCTGAACGAGTACAAGGCGGAAGCCTTCGCGCTGTTCAACGGCATGCTGTCCGAGCTGCGCGAGCGGGTGACTGGCCTGCTGCTGCGCATCGAGCTCCGCGCCGACGCGCCGCCGCCGGAGCCCGAGCCGGTGCGCGTCTTCGACATGCGCCACCCCGACCCGGCCATGGGCGAACTGGAGATGGCGGGCGCCGCGACAGACGGTCCCGGCGGGGTGCCCGGCTATTCGCCGATGCCGCCGCGGCCGGTCGCCGAGGGCGTGGACCCGGCCGACCCGACCACCTGGGCGCGCACGCCGCGCAACGCGCCCTGCCCCTGCGGCTCGGGCAAGAAGTTCAAGCACTGCCACGGCCGGGCGGACTGAGCCCGGAGGAGCGCGTCCTGCACCGCGACGCGGCGGTGCTGGTGATCGACAAGCCGGCGGGCCTGCCCGTCCACCGCGGCCCGCGCGGCGGCCCGTCGATCGAGGATTGGCTGCCCGCGCTCGCCTTCGGCAAGCGCCGCCTCCCGCAGCCGGCGCACCGCCTGGACGCCGACACCGCCGGCTGCCTCGTGCTCGGCCGCACCAAGCCGGCGCTGGCGGCGCTCGGCGCGCTGTTCGCGTCCGGCCGGGCGGAAAAGACCTACTGGGCCGTGGTGCGCGGCGCGCCGCCGGCCGCCGAGGGCGAGGTTTCGGCGCCGCTGCTCAAGCGCAGCACGGCGCGCGAGGGCTGGCGCATGGTGGTGGACCCGGAGGGGCAAGCGGCGCTGACCGGGTGGCGCACGCTGGGCTCGGCCGGCGGCTTGGCCTGGCTGGAACTCCGCCCGCGCACCGGCCGCACCCACCAGATCCGCGCCCACTGCGCCCATCTCGGCTGCCCGGTGCTGGGCGACGCGCGCTACGGCGGCGGGGACGGCGCGATGCACCTGCTGGCGCGGGCGATCGCCCTGCCGCTCGATCCGCCGGTCGCGGCGACCGCGCCACCGCCGGGCCACATGCGTGCCGCCCTCGCCGCCTGCGGCTGGCGCGCGTAGCGCCGGGGACGAAGCAGCCCGATCGGACCGGCCGAGCGGGCGGCCGTCGTTCCGTCAGACGAGCGCCGCGTCCTTGTCGGTGAAGGAGAAGGCGCCCGGGGTCCAGTCGTCCCACACCGTCTGCGCCGCGCCGTCCACCGCGACGCCGTTGTAGGCGGCGCCGTCGATGTAGAGGTTGCGGTCGGCCTCCGCCGTGCCGCCCCAGGCGTCGTTGAGGAAGCGCACCTCGACCCGGTGCTCGCCGGCGCCCCAGTCGCCCTTCAGCGTGAGGGTGTCCGACGTCCCGGCCGCGCGGGACGAGGAGGCGGTGAAGGCGCCGCCGATCTGCTTGCCGTCCACCAGCACCGCGTATTGCGCGTCGCCCTGGTAGGCGTCCTGCGAGATCTTCAGCACCAGCGCGTCCGGGCCGCTGCCCAGGATCGGCTGCGGCGACGGGGGCGACGGCTCCGCCTCCGGCGGCTCGGGCGCCGCTTCGGTGAAGGAGAAGGCGCCGGGCTGCCAGTCGCTCCACACCGTCTGCGCCGCGCCCTCGACCGCTTGGCCGTTGTAGGCGGCGGCGTCGACGTACAGGTTGCGGTCGGCCGCCGCGCTGCCGCCCCAGGCGTCGTTGAGGAAGCGCACCTCGACCTTGTGCGCGCCCGCCGCCCAGTCGCCCTTCAGCGTCAGCGTGTCGCTCTGGCCGGAGCCGTGCAGGGCCGAAGCCGTGAAGGCGCCGCCGACCTGCACGCCGTCCACCAGCACCGCGTACTCGGCCGCACCCTGGTAGGCGTCCTGGCTCACTCTCAGCACCAGGCTGTCCGGGCCGCTGCCGGCGGTCAGCGTCACCGGCCCCGTGGGCGCCTCCGCCGCCGGAGGGGCGGGCGGCGCGACCGGCGGATCGGGCTGCGGCGCCGGCGCCACCGACCCGCCGTTGGCGAGCGGGCGCAGCGTCTCGGCCATGCTCGCGGCCAGTTCCCCGCCAAGCCAGACGGCGTCGGCATCGCCCATGTGGCTGCTGTCGGCGAAGCCGTCGCCGTCCATCGTCAGGGACCGCGCCGCCCAGGAGATCTCGGCGTTGAAGGACGGGTCGGCGTCGAGCTCCGCCATGCCGTCGCCGATCGGCGCCCAGTTGCCGCCGTAGGGGTAGCGGATCGGCACGAAGGTGTACGGGGTGGTGGCGGCGCCCTGCCCGAGCGCGTCGCGCACCAACTCCGCGTCGGCCCGCACCTCGCTGAGCCAGGCGTCCTTGGTGAGGGACCAGTCGCCCTGGTCGTACTCGTTGTGCATCCAGACGGTGGCAGTCGGGTTGTCCTTGATGTCGGCCGGCAGCTCGTCGACGTAGCGGAGGAGCGACGCCTGCCGCCCGTCGGTGTCCCAGCCCATGAAGGCGGTGCCGCTGTGGATGGTGCTGCTGTCCGTGCCCCACTCGGCGAGCAGGTGGACGTCAACGCCGAGGCGTTCTTCCAGCCCCTTCTCCAGGGCCGCCGCGCCGCCGCGGTCGGCGAACAGGAGGGCGTTGGACTGGCCGCGGACGAGAACGTTCAAATCCAAGGGACACCTCGAGGTCGCTGTGGGGTCAGCTTGCCGACCCCAGATCACGGGATCGCGATTGCATGCTGTCTTATTGCCTATCCGGAACCTCAAGTTCAACCATAGATTACATTGGAGTTAGCATTTCCGCGTTTGACATGAAAAAGGCCGGTCCGCCGTTGGGCGGACCGGCCAGAAAAGCCATCGTCTTTTCAAGGATGTGCCGCCCCGATGGGGGCGGGCGTCAGCGCAATCCGAAGGCGATGGCCAACTCGGCGGCGAGCCAGAAGATCGCCAGGGCGAAGCCGCCGATGAGGCAGGCTTCCCGCACCTCGGAGGCCGGGAACGCCTCCCGCCGGGTGGTGGCGAGCGACACCCTGATCTCGGGCGGGCGGGGGTAGTGGCGGCGGGTGGGCGGCTCAGGAAAGGTCAAGCTGTGCTCGGGCATGGCTCGGGTCTCCATGCCCCAGATAAGAACAAATAGTGAACTCGAGTGCAAGTGGTTTATTGTGTGCCGCCGCTTGGCCCGCCCTCCTCCCCGGGTAGCCGGATGCCGCTCAGGGCCTGGTAGGCGCGGATGACGAAGGCGTCGTCCACCCCGCCGTGGCCCTGGGCGCGGGCGGAGACGAAGAGCTGGTGCGCCTGGGCCGCTAGGGGCGCCGGGAAGGCGACGGCCCGCGCCAAGTCCCCCACCAAGCCGAGGTCCTTGACGAAGATGTCCACCGCCGAGCGCGGCGTCTCGTCGGCGTCCAGCACATGTGGCATCCGGTTCTCGAACATCCAGGAGTTGCCGGCGGCCCCAGTGACGACCTCGTACAGGCCCCGCGGGTCCACCCCGGCGCGGATGCCGAGCGCCATCGCCTCGGCCGCCGCGGCGATGTGGACCCCGGCCAGGAGTTGGTGGACCACCTTCACCGTGCTGCCGAGCCCCGGCGCCTCGCCCAGGTGCCAGACCTTCTTCGCCACCGCGTCGAGCACCGTCTTGGCCCGCGCCATCGCCGCTTCGCTGCCCGAGGCCATGACGGTCATCGCCCCCGCCCGCGCCCCGGCCGCGCCGCCCGACACCGGGGCGTCCACGTAGAGCAGCCCGGCCGCCTCGGCTTTCGCGGCGAGGCGGCGCGCGTCGTCGGGCGCGAAGGTGACGGACACGACCAGCACCGCGCCGGGCGCGAGGCGGGGCGCGGCGCCCTCCGGCCCGAACAGCGCCGCTTCGGCCTGCGCGGCGTTGACCACGAGCACCAGCACCGCCTCCGTCCCCTCCGGGAGGTCCGCCGCGCGCGCCACCGCCGAGCCGCCGGCGGCGGCGAACTCGGCGCGGGCGGTCTCGCGCGGGTCCACGCCGCACACCTCCAGGCCGGCCGCCTTCAGCAGGTTGAGCGCGGCGCCCATGCCCATGCTGCCCAGGCCGATCACCGCGACGCGCATCCCGCCCCTCCCCGTCCGCTTCCGTGGGCGCAGGGTTCGGGCGGCCCCTGGAGGCGTCAAGCGGCCGGCGTTACACGGGGGCCATCGCCGAGGAGGAGAACGCCATGAACCTGCACCGCATGTTGCGCGCCCGCGCCGCCGAGGGCCGCCCGGTGAGGGTGGGCGTGATCGGCGCCGGCAAGTTCGGCTCCATGTTCCTGGCGATGGCGGCCCGCACGCCGGGGCTGCACGTGGCCGGCATCGCCGACCTGGCCATTCCCCGCGCCCGCGAGGCCCTGGCGCGCGTCGGCTGGCCGGAGGAACGCTACGCCGCGCCTTCCCTTGATGCGGCGCTGAACGGCACCGACGCCACCGCGCTCACCGAGGACGCGATGGCGCTGATGGCCGAGCCGCGCATCGAGGTGGTGGTGGAATGCACCGGCCACCCGGCGGCCGGGCTGCGCCACGCGCTCGCCGCCATCGGGCACGGCAAGCACGTGGTCATGGTGAACGTGGAGGCCGACGTGCTGGCCGGGCCGCTGCTCGCCGAGCGGGCGCGGGAGGCGGGCGTGGTCTACTCCATGGCCTACGGCGACCAGCCGGCACTGGTGTGCGAGTTGGTGGACACGATCCGGACGATGGGCTTCCCCGTGGTCGCCGCCGGCAAGGGCACCAAGTACCTGCCGCACTTCCACGCCAGCACGCCGGAGACGGTCTGGGGCCATTATGGGCTCTCGCCCGAGAAGGCGCGCGAGGGCGGGATGAACCCGCAGATGTTCAACTCCTTCCTCGACGGCACGAAGAGCGGGATCGAGATGGCGGCCATCGCCAATGCGACGGGGCTGGCGCCGCCATCCGACGGCCTCGGCTTCCCGCCTTGCGGCACGCACGACCTGCCCTTCGTGCTGCGCCCGCGCGAGGCCGGCGGCGTGCTGGAGGTCGCCGGGCAAGTGGAGGTCGTCTCTTCGGTGGAGCGCGACGGGCGGCAGGTGCAGGGCGATTTGCGCTGGGGCGTCTACGTCGTGTTCGAGGGCGAGACAGACTACATCCGCCGCTGCTTCAGCGAGTACGGCGTCCACACCGACCCGTCCGGCCGCTACGCCGCACTGTGGCGGCCCTACCACCTGATCGGGCTGGAACTCGGCGTCTCCGTCGCCTCCGCGGCGCTCCGCAAGGAGCCGACAGGCGCGGCGGAGGCGTGGCGCGGCGACGTGGTGGCGACGGCCAAGCGCGACCTGGCCGCGGGCGAGGTGCTGGACGGCGAGGGCGGCGCGATGGTGTGGGGCCGCTGCGTGCCGGCGTCGCGCTCCTTGGAGCTGGGCGCGCTGCCGATCGGCCTCGCGCACGGCTTCGCGCTGAAGCGCGCGGTGAAGGCCGGCGGGACCGTGGGCTGGGCGGACGTGGCCTTCGACGCCGATAGCGAAGCGGTCAAGCTGCGGCGCGAGATGGAAGCCGCCGCCGCGCTCGGCGGGCGGCGGCGCGCGGCGGCGGAGTAGCGGTCAGAACAGCGCGGACAGGTCCGCCAGGGCGTCCAACCGCCGCGCCGCCCGCCACGCGCCCTCCCACCGGAGGCCGAGTGCGGGTTCGGCGCAGCGGCGGAACTTCTCCCGCAACGCCTCTTCCGGCAACGGGCGGTCGGGATCGCCCGGCGTGCCGACGACTTCCCTCTGCCGGACGGCGCCGTCGCGCAGCCGCAAGGTGAGGCGGCACACCCGCTCGGCCGGCAAGCGGGCCGAGAGTTCGGGCGCTTCCCGCACCGCCACGCGCGCGGCGAGCCCCTGGGTTTTCGGGTCGGCGACGGCCTTCTCGGAAAAGGCGTCGGTCCAGGCGTGGCCGCTGACGATCCGCGTCGCCACCGTGAAGGGGATGGAGAAACGGCCGGCGATCGGCGCGGCGGGGGCGCGCTCCGAAAGCGCGGCGGCGGAGGCGAAGGTCTCGACCTCGACGGCCGCCACGTCGCCGGGCGCGACCGGCGCCTCCGCCAGGAGCAGCTCGATCGCCTCCAGCGCGCCTTGCGTCTCGCGGCAGCAGCTCGCCTGCTTGAAGAAGGCTTCGGGGATCAACCACCGTTCGCCGAGGCCCGCGACCATCGCGCCCTCGTCAAAGCCCTCGCCCACCACGCCGCCGAACACCGCGGCGATGCCGCCGGGCTCGCCGGTCACGCCCGCTTCGGCCAGGTCGCAGGCCAGCATCCCGTTTTGCGCCGCCGCGCCGGCGTAGGCGTTGCGCACGCTGCCGCCGCGCAGCGAAGCGGTCGCGCTGGTGGCGAGGCCGAGGCTCGCCGCCACCTCCAGCACGCGCCGCACCGTGGCCGCGTCGTGCCCGCGCAGCCGCGCCACCGCCGCGGCGGCGCCCAGCGTGCCCCAGGTGCCATGCGGGTGTGCGGCCGGGCGGAGGCGCGTCGCCATGCCGACCCGCGCGCCCGCCTCGTAGCCCGCGATGACCGCGTCCAGCAGCGCCGCGCCGCTGGCCTGCCGCGCTTCGGCTTCGGCGAGCGCGGCGGCGACGGCGTGGACGCCGGGGTGCCCGCCGGCGGGGTAGTTGCCTTCGTCCAGCTCCAGCGCCGTGCCGGCGAAGCCATTGAGGAAGGCCGCCATCGGCGGCGCGGCGCGGAGCGCGGCGGTGCCCGGCAGGCGGCAGGGGCCGCCAGTGGCGTGGCGCCGCGCGGTCGCGGCGACCGCCGGGTCGCCCTGCCCGGCGACGATGACGCCGAGCGTGTCCGCCAGCACCAGCCCCGCGCGGTCGCGCACCGCCTCCGGCACCGTGGCGGCGGAGACGCCGGCGATGTGCGCGGCGAGGGCGTCGGTCGGCGTCGTCATCGGTCGGTCCGGCTCCGTGCTGGCAGGCATCCATGCGACGCCGGACGCGGACCGGCAAGCGCGCGGGTCCGCGGGTTGACGCTCCGGCATCGGGCGTGGACCTTGCGCGCCAAGCAAGGAGGAACGCGCATGACGCCCGACGGAACGGAAGCGGCACGGCCATGACGATCAACGGCAAGGCCTACATCGTGGGCGCTTTCGAGCACCCGACCCGCAAGGCCGACGACAAGTCGGTGGCCCAGCTCCACGCCGAGGTCGCCCGGGGCGCGCTGGACGACGCCGGGCTCTCCAAGGACGACGTCGACGGCTACTTCTGCACCGGCGCCGCGCCGGGCCTCGGCCCGCTCAACATGGCGGACTACCTCGGCCTGACGAAGCTGCGCCATTTGGACAGCACGGACGTCGGCGGCTCGTCCTACATCCTGCATGTCGGCCACGCGGCGGAGCAGATCGCGCTCGGCCGCTGCAACGTGGCGCTCATCACCCTCGCCGGCCGCCCGCGCGCAGAGGCGATGGCCACCGGCACGGCGCCGCGGAGCTGGGGCGTCAATGTGCCCGACGACCCGTTCGAGATCCCCTATGGCCGCACCGTCGCCAACGTCTACGCCATGTGCGCCATGCGCCACATGCACGAGTTCGGCACGACCTCCGAGCAGCTCGCCTGGATCAAGGTCGCTGCCAGCCACCACGCGCAGCACAACCCGCACGCGATGCTCAAGAAGGTGGTCACGGTGGAGGAGGTGGTCAGCTCCCCCATGATCGCCGACCCGCTGCACCGGCTGGACTGCTGCGTGATCTCCGACGGCGGCGGCGCGATCATCGTGGCGCGGCCGGAGATCGCGCGCAGCCTGTCGCGGCCCAAGGTCAAGGTGCGCGGCGCCGGCGAGGCGACCAAGAACCAGGAAGGCGGCTACATCGACCTCACCTACTCCGCCGCCCGCTGGTCCGGCGCGCGCGCCTTCGAGGAGGCGGGGGTCAAGCCCTCCGACATCCAGTACGCCTCCATCTACGACAGCTTCACCATCACCGTGCTGATGCAGTTGGAGGACCTCGGCTTCTGCGAGAAGGGCCAGGGCGGCAGGTTCGTCTCGGACGGCAACCTGATCTCCGGCACCGGCAGGCTGCCCTTCAACACCGACGGCGGCGGCCTCTGCAACAACCACCCCGCCAACCGCGGCGGCATGACCAAGGTGATCGAGGCCGTGCGGCAATTGCGCGGCGAGGCGCACCCGGCGGTGCAGGTGAAGGATTGCAAGCTGGCGGTCGCGCACGGCACGGGCGGCCTGCTCGGCACCCGCCACGGCAGCGCCACCGTGATCCTGGAAAGGGAGTGAGCCGGCATGGCGACCATGGCATCCAACCGGGCCTTGCCTGAGATCAAGGTGGACCCGACCAACAAGCCCTACTTCGACGCCGCGCGCGAAGGGCGGCTGCTGATCGGGCTCTGCAAGGACACGGGCCGGCACTTCTGGTACCCGCGCGGCTGCTCGCCCTTCACCCTCTCCAACAACGTCGAGTTGGTGGAGGCGAAGGGCACGGGCACGATCTACTCCTACTCGGTGATGCGCACCAAGGAGCCCTACGCCGTCGCCTACGTGGAGTTGGACGAGGGCGTGCGCGTGTTCACCAACATCGTGGACTGCGACCTCGACGCGCTGAAGATCGGGCAAAAGGTGAAGGTAGTGTTCAAGCCCACCCAGGGCGACTCCCCCCCGGCGACCATGTTCACGCCGGCATGACCACCCTGAGCCGCGCGGGCCGATCTCGTTCGCGTGCGCGGGCAGAGCAACGAAGCGATCCGGACCGATCTGGCGCTTGGGGGTCACCGACATTACACCGGATTAAGGGATGCTCTTTCCCTTAGGTCGGACGCTGCGAGTGGTGGAGTATGTCGGCGTGTCAACGAACGGAGGGGTTCGTGATGGCCGGCCTTCCACCGATCGACGACGTTGAAAGCTCCCCAGGCCACGGCTTTGTGGAGCGCCTCGCGGTCTCGTTCATCTCCGCCGGAATAGCGGGCTTCCCCGCGGTGAAGGTCAACGGCTTCGCCTTCCTGATCGGCACCGAGAACGCCGACACCCTCATCGGCGGCGACGGGCCGGACGTCATCGAGGGCCTTGGCGGGAACGACAGCGCCTTCGGCGGCATCGGCGACGACCTCGTGTCCGGCGGGCGCGGCAACGATTACCTCGCCGGCGACGGACCGGTCGCCTTCGACGACCCCGCCTTCCCGCCCGCCGGCGACGACACCGTCATCGGCGGCGACGGCGACGACGCGATGTTCGGCGACGCCGACTTCTACGCCGGCCACTTGCGCGACGCGGCCGGGAGCAACCTGCTGTTCGGCGGTGCCGGGAACGACAGCATCACCGCCGGCTACGGCGCCGACACGGTGTTCGGCGGAGGCGGCGACGATTCCATCCGGGGACACGGCTCGTCGGTGCCGTCCGGCAGCGGCGGCGTCATCGCGCGCGAGAGCGATTTTGGCGACTCCCTTTTCGGCGGGAGCGGCGACGACACCATCGACGGCGCCGGCGGCCGCGACGCGATCCACGGCGGATCGGGCGACGATTCGCTGATCGGCGGCGTCGGCAACGACACGCTGGCGGGGGGCGCGGGAGCGGACAGCTTCGTCTTCGCCGCTCCGCCCCTGGGCACGCCGTTCGACACCGGCCAGGGCTCCGGCAACCGCGACGTGGTGCTCGATTTCCGAACCGGCGAGGACCTTCTCGACCTCCGCGGCTACCGCTCCCGCGCCATAGAGTGGGACTACGAGGAAGAGAGCGACGCGACGATCGTGTTCATCTCCGGCTTCGGCACGTCCGCGCCGGGTGGGGAGATCGAGCTGCGCGGCGTGCGGAATCTCACCGCGGATGACATCCTCTTCTGATGGCCGCCGGCGGCCGGCCGGGGCGGCGTTGCGCGCCGGCATGCGGGCTGGGAAGCAGGCACTCTCGCCGGCGGATCGGACCGGCCGCGCCGGCGGAGCTTGGCTAGGCCCCTCCGGCGCGGCGGCGCTTGCCTCGTCCGGGCGGCGGCCCATAGTGCGGCGGGACGAGCGAAGGAGCGCCGCCGCATGTCCGCAGCCCTGCAAGCGAACGAACCGCCGCCGCCGGTCCTGCGCGGCGGCGAAGGCGCGGTGGCCGTCCTCACGCTGGACCGGCCGGCCTCGCGCAACAGCCTCTCGCGCGCGATGCTGGCGGCGCTGTCCAACGAGCTGGCCGCCATAGCGGCCGACGACGGGGTGCGCGCGGTGGTGCTCGCCGCCAACGGCCCCGCCTTCTCCGCCGGCCACGACCTGAAGGAGCTGACCGCCCACCGCGCCGACCCGGACGGCGGCGAGGCGTTCTTCCGCGAGTGCATGGCCGCCTGCGCCGCGGTGATGCAGGCCGTGGCCGGGCTGCCGCAGCCGGTGGTGGCGGCGGTGGAGGGGATCGCCACCGCCGCCGGCTGCCAGCTCGTCGCCACCTGTGACCTCGCCGTCGCGGGCGACACGGCCAAATTCGCCACCCCGGGCGTGGACATCGGGCTGTTCTGCTCGACGCCGGCGGTGGCGCTGTCGCGCGCCGTGGCGCGCAAGCCGGCGATGGAGATGCTGCTGCTCGGCGAGATGGTGCCGGCGGAGGAGGCGCGCCGCATCGGCCTGGTGAACCGCGTCGTCCCGGCCGGGCAGGCGTTCGCGGCGGCGATGGACCTCGCCCAGCGGATCGCCTCGCGCTCGGCCGTCGCCGTGCGGATGGGCAAGCGCGCCTTCAACCGGCAGCTCGGCCTGCCGCTGCCCGACGCCTACGAGGCCGCGGGCGCGGTCATGGTGGAGAACCTGCTCGCCGAGGACGCGGCGGAGGGCATCGGCGCCTTCATCGGCAAGCGGCAGCCGGTCTGGCGCCACCGTTGAGGGCAAGGCCATGGATTTCGACACCGGCTTGGAGCGCTGCCCCGCCAACCACCAGCCGCTGACGCCGCTGCTGTTCCTGGAGCGCGCCGGCGCGGTGTTCCCGGACCACACGGCCGTCGTCCACGGCGCGCTGCGCCGGAGCTACCGCGAGCTGCGCGACCGCTGCCGCCGCCTCGCTTCCGCGCTGGCGGAGCGCGGGATCGGGCGCGGCGACGTGGTGGCGGCGCTGCTGCCGAACATCCCGGAGATGGTGGAGGCGCACTACGGCGTGCCCATGGCCGGCGCCGTGCTGAACACCATCAACACGCGGCTGGATGCCGACACCATCGCTTACATCCTCGGCCACGGCGAGGCCAAGGCGGTGATCGTGGACCGCGAGTTCGCGCCTTTGCTGCGCGCCGCGCTCGCCATCGCCGGGGTCTCGCCCCTGCTAGTGGAGGTGGACGACCCGGAAGCGCCCGAGGCGGCCCGCGCCGACACGCTCGGCGGGCTCGGGTACGAGGCGCTTCTGGCGGAAGGCGACCCGGGGTTCGCGTGGGAGATGCCGCGCGACGAATGGGACGCGATCACCCTCAATTACACCTCCGGCACCACCGGGCGGCCGAAGGGCGTGGTCTACCACCACCGCGGCGCTCAGCTCCTGGCGACGGGCAACGTGCTGTCGGCCGGCATGGGGCGGCACCCCGTCTATCTCTGGACGCTGCCGATGTTCCACTGCAACGGCTGGTGCTTCCCCTGGACGGTCTGCGCCGTCGCCGGCACCCACGTCTGCCTGCGCGCCGTGCGCGGCGAGGCGATGTGGCGCCTGATGGCCGAGCACGGCGTTTCCCACATGTGCGGCGCGCCGGTGGTGATGGCGGCCCTGCTCGACACCCCGGAGGAGCAGAAGCGCGCCCTGCCCAGGCAGGTGCAGTTCGTCGTCGCCGGCGCCCCGCCGCCGGAGGCCGTGCTGGCGCGGATGCGCGAGGCGGGCTTCAACGTGCTGCACGTCTACGGCCTGACCGAGTGCTACGGCCCCGCCGTGGTGAACGAGTGGCACGCCGAATGGGACGCCCTGCCCCCGCCCGAGCAGGCGAAGCTCATGGCCCGCCAGGGCGTGCGCTACCTCGCGCTGGAGGACCTGCAAGTGATGGACCCCGCCGCCATGGCGCCGGTGCCGGCCGATGGCGTCGCCATGGGCGAGGTGATGATGCGCGGCAACGTGGTGATGAAGGGCTACCTCAAGGACCGCGAGGCGACGGAGAAGGCGTTCGCCGGCGGCTGGTTCCGCACCGGCGACCTCGCGGTGCGCTACCCGGACGGCTACGTGCAGCTCCGCGACCGCTCCAAGGACATCATCATCTCGGGCGGAGAGAACATCAGCAGCATCGAGGTGGAGGACCGCCTCTACCGCCACCCCGCCGTGGCGATGGCCGCTGTGGTGGCGAAGCCCGACGACAAGTGGGGCGAGGTGCCCTGCGCCTTCGTGGAGCTGAAGCCCGGCGCCAGCGCCACGGAGGCCGAGCTGATCGCCTTCTGCCGCGAGGGCCTGGCCGGCTTCAAGGCGCCGAAGCAGGTGGTTTTCACCGAGTTGCCGCGCACCTCGACCGGCAAGATCCAGAAGCACGTGCTGCGGACGCGGATCCGTCCGGGCTGAGCGCAAGGGCGCAACATCCAGGAGGCGCGCCCGGGCCGCCCGTGCGATGCGTACGCGTCCGCGAGGAGACCCCTATGCGCGCCATCCTCCGCGCCTCCCTGCTCGCTGTTCTCTTGCCGGCGGTCGCGCCGGAAGCGCGCGAGCGCCCCACGCAGCAACCGCGAGCGATCCCTGTGCCGGTGCCGAAGACGGCCAAGGAGCGGCTGGGCGGCAAGGGCACGGACGAGCAGCGCGTGGACGACTGCAAGGTGCCGCCCGAGCGCCGCACCCGCCCGCGCCCGATGGCCTGCCCTTGGGAGTTCGGGAGCTGAAGGCGCGCCGGCGTCGGCGCGCGGCCCGTGGAACAGAGCCGGCGAGCAGGCGTTCGGTCCCCTCGCGGGCGCGGCGGTTCGCCGCGCCGCCAAGGGAGACGCCGCAGCATGATCCGAGTCCTTGCGCTTGCGTTGGGGACGGCGCTGGCCGGCGCCACGGCGACCGCGCCGTGGTCGTCCGCATTGGCGCAGAACCGGCCCGAAGCCCAGGCCCCTGCGCGGGGCGGCACGGAGCTGTCGCCCTCCGAACGCCGGCTCCCGCAGGAGCGGCGGCCGGGCCTGATGCGGGCCTTGGACCTCGACCGCAACGGCGCGCTGAGCCTCGCCGAAGCCAAGAGCGCCGCGGCCAAGCGCTACGACGACCTGAACCCCGATCTCGACGACGCGCTCGACCGGGAGGAGGCCCGCCGTCGTTCGCTGGCGCCGGCCACGTTCCGCGCCGCCGATGCCGACCGCAACGGCGCGGTCAGCAAGGCCGAGTGGCTGGCGCTGGTGGAGCGCCGCTTCGGGGCCGCGGACCCGGACCGCGACGGCTCGCTCAGCAGGGCCGAGCTGCGGTCCGAGAAAGGCAAGGCGGCGGCGCGCTTCCTGCGCTAGCGGCCTGAGTCGGGGGGCGGCCGCCGGAAGCGGGCGGCGTCCGCCGCGGTCATCCCCTGGCGACGGTGCATTCGATCTGGCCGTGCGGCTCGTCGGTCGGCAGAAACACCTGGTTCCCGTTGGCCAGGCCGAACCGTGACAAGTCGACGAGGAGGTAATGCTTGTTCGGGCAGGCGAGGTCGACCTCTTCGATCTCGGGCACCGCTTCGAGCGCCGCCGTCGCCATGCGGTACAGGCTGTCCTGGACGCTGTGGCTGTAGGTGCCGGCGAAGACCTCCAGCATGGCGCCGAGGATCGCGGCGTTCGCCGCCGCGTGGCCGCCCGCCGGCGCCGACCGCCAGCGCCAGGCGGCCTCCATGCTCGTGGCGCACACCCGGTCGCGCGTTTCGGGGATGGTCGTGTAAGGGTCCTTGGCGAAATCGGCCCAACCGGAGCCGGTGGACTTGAGGAAGGTGAAGCCCGACACGCCGGAGCGGAGGGCGGTGCGTCCGTCGCGGACCGCCACGGCCTCGGCGAAGGGCTTGCCGTTGCCGTCGAGGACGAACGCGTGCGGGTGCGGCGCGCCTCCGACGCCCATCCGCGTCCACCTGGTTTCGTGCGCGGTGACAGCCGCCGAGGCGACCTGGCCGTAGAGGCCGAGCAGGCGTTCGGCCAAGGCCGCGCAGAACGGTTCCGTGTCCAACGCGAGGTTCTCGCAGGCCACGACGTTGACCACGTTGCGGATGGTGTCGGTGGACACCGAGGTGGAGTTGTCGGCGTCGGTGAAGGAGCGGCCGAAATCGCCCGTGACCATCGCCTTGACCGTGAGCTCGCGGACCTCGTGGCGGTCGCCGTCGTGGTGGAGCCGCATCACGCGGACGCGGGCCTTGCCGTGGGTGTTGCGGGTGAGCGTCGCCATGCGGCGGTTCCTCCTCCAATAGGGCGCGTTCGGACGTGCTCGGCCGCGGCGGCCGTCGCGGAAGCCTCGCTCCGGGCGCGTTCGGCGCCGCCCACGCCGTTGAAGGAGGCGTCGGGCAGCGCGGACGCGATGGCGGCGAGCAGGATGCCGGAATCGAGGTGCGGCCGGCATGGTCGGGCTCCCGGTGCGTGGGCGTTGGGCAATGTCCGTGGTCGAGACCGCGGCTTCCATGCCGTGCCGGAAAAACCTCGTTGCGCCAAGTGGCGGGGCGATCCAAACCGTCCCGCCATGTCCGAACCCGCCATGAAACGCCGCCTCCCGCCGGGCGCCGCCGCACCGCCCGGTGCCGTTCGGCACCGCCCGCCCGCCGCTTCCGCGGAGACGCTCGTGGAGCGGGCGTACCGCACCCTGGAGGAGGAGATCGTCACGCTCGCCCTGGCGCCCGGCGAGGTGGTGAGCGAGGCGCTGCTGTCCGAACGCCTCTGCATCGGCCGCACGCCGGTCCGCGAGGCGCTGCAACGCCTCGCGCGCGAGCGGCTGGTCCGCATCCTGCCGCGCCGCGGCATCGTCGTGGCCGGCGTGGACGTGCGCGAGCAGTTGCGGCTGCTGGAGGTTCGGCGGGAGGTCGAGCGCCTCCTGGCGCGCGCGGCGGCCCGCCGCGCCGACGCCGGCCAGCGCGGGCGTTTGCGCGCCGTCGCCGACGGTATGGACCGCGCCGCCGCCAACAGCGACGAAACGGCCTTCCTGCGCCTGGACCGCGAGTTGAACCTGCTGGTGATCGAGGCGGCCCGCAACGAGTTCGCCGCCGCGGCCATGGCGCTGATGCACGGCCTGTCGCGCCGCTTCTGGTTCATCCACTGGCGCCAGAGCGCGGACCTGCCCGAAGCGGCGCGGGTCCACGCCGCCCTCGCCCGCGCCATAGCGGAAGGGGAGCCGGAATCGGCGGCCGCCGCCTCCGACCGGCTGCTCGACTACATCCAGGCGTTCACGGAGGCGACCGCGAGCGCCGGGGCCTGAAAACGCCTCTGCCGCTCCCTTGCGGGCCGGCCATCCGGCTGATATATCAGCCAATGAAAGCTCGGCCAGGGAGGTCGCCATGGAACTCGCCGCTACCGACATGACGGACCGCCAACGGCGGTACCGCGCCAGCTACCGGGAGCGCGTCGCGGGCTGGTACAACGGCTGGCTGCACGTGTTCATCATCTACGCGATCGGCTTCACCGCGCTCTACGTGTACCTGTCGAACCTGTCGGCGGTGACGCCGCTCGAATGGCTGACGGTGCCGCTCACCTTCCTGTTCTGCAACTTCTTCGAGTGGTGGATTCATCGCTACGTGATGCACCGGCCGTCGAAGAACCCGGTGTTCCGTGCGATCTACAACCGGCACACGCTGATGCACCACCAGTTCTTCACGGACCAGGAGATGCGCTTCGCCGGCCACCACGATTGGCGGGTGACGTTCTTCCCGCCCTACGCGCTGGCGACCTTCACCTTGATGTCCATCCCGGCCGCCATCGCTCTCGGTTGGCTGCTGTCACCCAACGTCGGCTGGCTGTTCATCGCCACCACGACCTCGGTCTATCTGATCTACGAGTTCATGCACTTCTGCTGCCACGTCGAGGACAACGCGTTCGTGCGCCGCATGCCGTTCGTGAACACGATCCGGCGGCACCATGCGGCGCACCACAACCAGTCCATCATGATGGAGCGGAACATGAACCTGACGTTCCCGATCATGGACTGGCTGTTCGGCACCTCCGACCTGAAGCGCGGCCTGCTCGGGCACCTGTTCAACGGCTACGACAGCCGGCACGTGCGCACGGACATGCGCAAGACGTCGCGCACGCCGGGGAAGATCGGCGACCGCGCAATACAAGCGGCCGAGTGAGGCGCCGCCGGCGTGGACTCGATCGAGCCGAACCTGGTGCCGCTCCTGTGGTTCGCGCTGTGCTGCACCGTCGCCTGCGTGGCGTTTCTGGTGCTCGCCGGCGCGTTCCCCTTGTCTAGCCGGCCCGACCTCGCCGGCAGCCCGGTCGGCGCCGCGCTGGCGCTCGGGAACGCGCTTCTGCTGGTCGTCCTCGTCGCGGGCACCGCTTGGTACGGCCTGAGCCACTTGCGCTGGACCAGCCTCGTCATCGCGGGCGGGTCGGTGTTCCTGTTCGCGCCGGGGCTGTTCCACCTTTGGCCGGAGCGCTGGCGCGACGGACGCGCGGGCTTGGCCGTCCTCTCCTGCATGCTCGGGGGTTCGATCGCCGCGCTTCGGGCCGTCGCCGGGGTGTTCCCGACGCCGGCGTGACCGCGTTCGAGGGAGGTTGAACGATGCCGTTCCCGGTGAAGCTCGGGCTCTCGGTGGTGGTGACGCTGGTCATCATCGCGGCCTTCTTCCACCAGCGCGCCCTGGGCCATGAAGGACCGCAATGGGCGCTCCTCTTCCTGGCGCCCTTCATGCTCGTGGCGCTGTGGATCTTCCCGGAGGTGACGCGGAAGCCCGTGGACGGCGCCCCGGCGGCCGGCGACACGCGCCCGAAAGGCACGTGAGCGGCCGCCGTGGGAAAGACCTACACCGGCGACCGGACCATGGACGGCATCCAGGTTTCGGTTGATGGCCGGCCGCTGGACCCACGCTACGACCTCCGCCGCTTCACCGACGGCGGCTTCGAGTGGAGCTACGAAGGCCCGGAGCCGGAGCAACTCGCCTTCGCCCTGCTGGTGGACCACCTCGGCGACTCCGCCCGGGCGGACGCGCTGCGCGGGCGCTTCATGCGCGAGGTCGTCGCCAACTTCGACAACGAATGGGAGATGACCTCGGCCGACATCGAGCGCGCGCTGGAAGGCTTCGGCACGTCAGTCGGCTGAACCGCTTCGAAGGGGGATGGCGGACCCGAGGCGAACGTCCGGCCTTCGCCTCCGGGGAGCAGGGCTGACCTCTTTTCCCGCACTTTTCGACTGCACCAGAACCATCCCGGCAGCGGCTTGGGTGAAGGTCACGGCTTGGGGCTGCCGGCACGACCTCTTCCGGTGACACGCGGTGCCGGTTGCCGCCGGGGTGGCGGCGCCTTCGTTTGCGCGAGCAACGCCTGCCGCAAAGGATGGACGGCCGCACGAGCGATGTGGTTAGTTCGGCCCATGGTGCAGCGCAGCATAGGCGGCTCGACCGATGGGTGAACCCGTGCGGTCCGAGGGCCGTCCGGCAACGCTCGACCCGGCTTGCGATCCCCGCCCGTCGCCGCCGCGCCTCTCCACTCCGCCGCCGCGGCCCGAACCGCCGCCAGCGCCGCAGGCCGACGATCCCATGCGCGGGGTCCCGCTGATCCTCGCGGCCGTGACCATCTTCTCGGTGTCGGACGCGCTGGCGAAGCACCTGGGGCAGTTCCTGCCGCCGGTCGAGGTCGCTTGGATGCGCTACGCGGCCTTCCTGACGCTGACGCTCGCCCCGGTCCTGCGCGGCGGCCCGGCCGCTCTGCGCACCAGGGCGCCGGCGCTGCAGGTCCTGCGCGGGCTCGCGCTGGTCGGTTCGGCGCTGTCCTTCATCGTGGCGCTCCGGTTCTTGCCCCTCGCCGAGGCCACCGCCATCAACTTTGTCTCGCCGATCTTCATCACCGCCTTGTCCATCCCGATCCTCGGCGAGGTGGTGGGCGTGCGGCGCTGGGCGGCGGTCGCGGTCGGGCTCGCCGGCGTGCTGATCGTCGTGCGCCCGGGCGGCGCCAGCGGCTCCGGGGCCGAGGTCCTGCTCCCCGTCCTCACGGCGGCGAGCTGGGCCTTGGCCGTCGTCGTGACGCGCAAGATGGCGGGCGCCGACCGGCCAGCGACGACGCTGTTCTGGTCGGCCGCCGTCGGCTTCGCGGTGCTCAGCGCGCTGCTGCCGTTCGATTTCGTCGTGCCGTCCGCCGTCCAGGTCGGTCTTGGCCTGCTCCTGGGCCTCATCTCCTCGGCCGGGCAGTGGCTCATCGTGTTGGCCTACCGGCACGCGGCGGCATCGGTGCTGGCCCCCTTCTCGTACTTCCAGCTCGTGTCGTCCGCCCTGCTCGGGTTCCTGGCCTTCGGCGCCGTGCCCGACCGCTGGGCGCTGGTCGGGGCGGGTGTGATCGCGGCGAGCGGCCTCTACACCGCCCACCGCGAGCGGGTGCGCGCGAAGGAGCGCGCCGCCCTCGGCCCGTGACGCGCCGCGGTCAGAACCGGATCGTCAGCGCCGGGACGTAGCTCACGGCGAGCAGCAGGGCCACCGCCACCGCGAAGAACGGCCAGAGCGCCCGCGTGGTCTCCGCCATCGTGCTGCCGGCGATGGTGGTGGAGATGAACAGCGTGGTGCCCACCGGCGGCGTGTAGAGGCCGATGCCCAGGTTGATCACCATCACCAGCCCCAGTTGCAGCGTGTCCATCCCGATCTGCTGCGCCAAGGGCACGAAGATGGGCGCGAGCAGCAGGATGGCGGGCGCGAGGTCGAGCGGGCCGCCGATCGCCAGCATGATGAGGTTCATCGCCAGGATCACCAGCCAGGGCTCGCGCAGGGTGGTCGAGACCCACTCGGCGAAGCGCTGCGGCACCTGGTCGTAGGTGAGTATCCAGCTCGCCGCCGCGCTGCCCATGATGACCATCATGACGATGCCGGTGGCCACGCCCGCGTCGATCATCGCCTTGCGGAAGCGGCCCCAGGACAGGTCGCGGTAGATCAGCAGGCTGGCCGCCAACGCGTAGAGCACCGCCATCACCGCGATCTCGGTCGGCGTGGCGAGGCCGAAGCGGAGCGCGACCAGGATCAGCGGCGGCAGGACCAGCGCCGGGATGGCCAGGACCGCGAGGCGCGCCAAGCGGCGCCCGTCGAACGGCGGCGCCTCCGAGCCGATGCGCAAGCGCCGGCCCTCCCACCAGCAAACGCCGACGAAGCCGGCCGCCATGAGGATTCCGGGCAGCACGCCGGCCATGAACAGGTCGCCAATGGAGACGCCGCTGACCACCGCGTAGAGGATCATCGGGATCGAGGGCGGGATCAGGATGTCGATCACCGCCGAGGTCGCGTTGTTCGCCGCGCACAGGCCCGCCGGGTAGCCCTGGCGCTTCTGCCAGGGGATCAGCACCGAGCCGAGGGCGCTGGCGTTGGCCACCGCGCTGCCGGACACGCCGCCGAACACCACCGACCCGACCACGGTGGTGGAGAGCGCCCCGCCGCGCAGCCGCTGCATGATCTCGCCGGAGAAGCGCAGCAGCTCCCCGCCCAGCTTGCCCTCCATGATCAGCGTGCCGGCCAGGATGAAGAAGGGCAGCGCCAGCATCGGAAAGGATTGCGTCTGCCCGAACATCTGCTGCGCCACGAGCAGCAGGGGCATTTGCCCGTCCCAGAGCAGCGCGACGCCGGAGGCGATGACCAACGCGTGCGCCACCGGTATGACGGCCACCATGAGCGCGACGAAGGCGACGATGAGGGCGAGGCTCATGTCGGCATCTCCTCGGGGTTGGGCTGCGGCATGGCTTCCGGGCCGATCAGCACGAGACGGACCGCGTTGGTGAGGGTGCCGAGGGCGAGCAGCACGCAGCCGGCGGCGATGGCCCAGTAGCCGTAGCTCCCCGGCAG
Source organism: Craurococcus roseus (assembly GCF_039523795.1). Classification (NCBI taxonomy): domain Bacteria; kingdom Pseudomonadati; phylum Pseudomonadota; class Alphaproteobacteria; order Acetobacterales; family Acetobacteraceae; genus Craurococcus; species Craurococcus roseus. Next base: position 35,099 of record NZ_BAAAFZ010000072.1, read on the forward strand.
GCCGAGGGCGGGGCTGCGCTCGATGGAGACGATGTCGGCCACCACCAGCGCCTGCCAGCACAGCACGGCGTAGGCCAGGACGACCAGCGCGTGCCCGGCGAGCAGCACGGAGCGTTTGCCCTCGCGCCCGAGCCGCCCCAGCAGCCATTCCACCGCGACGTGGCCCCCGTGCTGCACCGCAAGCGCCACCCCGGCCATGATGAACCAGGGGAAGACCTGCTGCGGCACCTCTTCGGCCCAGTCGAAACCGCCGGTCGCCAGGACGTAGCGCGCCACCACGTTGGCCGTGAGCACGCCCATCAGGGCGGTGCCGGTCAGCAGGAGGACGCCTTGGCAGAGCAGGGCCACGGCACGGTCCGCGGCGTCGGCGGCGGTCAGCAGGCCGCCCCGCTTCCGCCCGTTGGCGGGCCTGGCCTCGGCGGCGTGCGGGGGGGGCCGGCACGGTGTGGAACGGGCGGTCCGCCGCCATGTCACGCCCCGGCCGTCGCCGCGGCGCGGAGCCGCTTGACGAAGTCGCCGAAAGGCCGGGCCTCCCACTTCTCGTAGACCGAGGCGGTGGCGGTGCGGAACGGCGCTTGGTCCACCTCGTTCACCGAGACCGCTTGGTTGGCGCGGAACTCGCCCAGGAGCTTGGCGTCGATCTCCTGCGACAGGGCGCGTTGGTGCGCCTCGGCCTCCTTCGCCGCCTCCTGCACGAGGCGCTTGTCCTCCGGGCGCAGCCGGCCCCAAGCGATCCGCGAGGCCAGGAACGGATTGCACTCCCACTTGTGGCCGGTGAGCGAGATGAACCTGTTCACCTCGAAGAGCTTGGCGGAGTGGATGTTGGCGAGCGGGTTCTCCTGCCCGTCCACCACGCCCTGCTGCAAGGCGACGTACAGCTCGTTGAAGTTGAGCTGCTGCGTCGCCGCGCCGAGCGCCTGGAAGATGTCGATGGTGGTCGGGTCGGGCGGCGTGCGGATCTTCAGGCCGCGCAGGTCCTCCGGCCGGTTGATCGGGCGCTTGCTGTTCGTGGTGTGGCGAATGCCGTTGTCCCACCAGCCGAGCGCGGTCAAGCCGACCTTCTCGAAACGCTGCGCCAGCTCCTCCCCGATCGGGCCGTCCACGACCCTGTAGGCGGAGGCGGCGCGGGGGAACAGGAAGGGCAGGCCGAGCGCCGCGAGTTCGGGCAGCACGGCGGAGGAGGCGCCCTGGCTGTTCACCGACATGTCGAGCGTGCCGGTGCGGAGCGCGGTGAGCATCGCCGCGTCGTCGCCGAGCTGGGCCGAGCCGGCGACGCGCATCTCGATGCGGCCGTTGCTCTTTTCCTTGAGCTGCGCCGCCATGCGCTCGGCGGCGACGGCGCGCGGGTTGCCCGGCGCGGCCCCGTGGCCGAGCGTGAGGCGCACCTGCCCCTGCGCGCGGAGCGCGGCGGGGGCGGCGAGCGCGCCGGCCGCGCCGAGCAGCGCCGCGCGGCGAGTGGTCTCGAAGGTCTTTGCCATTGTTTCCTCCCGGGGATTCTTGGTGGCCGCTAGGGCGGCGCTACAGCCAACTCTTGATGCTCCGCGCCATCGCTTCGGCCGAGATGCCGTATCGGTCGTGCAGCGTCGGGAGCGCGCCGGCGTCGAGGAACTCGTCCGGCAGCGCCACTTGGCGGAACGCCGCGGGCGCCACGCCGGCGCGCAGCAGCGTCCCGGCCACGGCCTCGCCCAGGCCGCCGATGACGGAGTGGTTCTCGGCCACGACCACCATGCGGCCGGCGCGGCGCGCTTCGCGGAGGATCGCCTCCTCGTCCAGCGGCTTGATCGTCGGCGAGTGGAGCACGGCGAGGCTGACGCGGTCCGCTTCGAGCAGCTTCGCCGCCTCCAGCGCCCGCATGGTCATGAAGCCGGACGAGATGACCAGCGCGTCCATCCCGTCCCGGACCAGCTTCGCCTTGCCCAGCTCGAAGCGGTAATCGTACTCGTCCAGCACCAGCGGCACGTTGCCGCGCAGCAGGCGCATGTAGACCGGCCCGTCGTGCGCCGCGATGGCCGGCGTGGCCTGCTCGATGTCCAGCGCGTCGCAGGGGTCCACGATCGTTAGGTCCGGCATCCCGCGGAAAATCGCCACGTCCTCCGTCGCCTGGTGGCTCGGGCCGTAGCCCGTGGTCAGGCCCGGCAGGGCGCAGCAGATCTTGACGTTCAGCCCTTCCTCGACGATTCCCTGGCTGATGAAGTCGTAGGTCCTGCGGGAGGCGAACACGGCGTATGTGGTGACGAAGGGCACGAAGCCCTCGTGCGCCATCCCGCCGGCCGCCAGCATCAGGTTCTGCTCGGCCATGCCCATCTGGTAGTGGCGGTCGGGGAACGCCCGGCCGAAGATGTGCAGGTCCGTGTACTTGCCGAGGTCCGCCGTCATGCCGACGATCTCGGGCCGGTTCTTCGCCGCCTCCACCAGCGCGTGCCCGAAGGGCGCCGGCTTGGTGCGCTGCCCCTCCGACGCGAGCGACGCGATCATCGCCGAGGTGGTCAGCCGCTTCTTCGGGGTTTGCCCGGGCAACTGGCCGCCCTCGCCCCCCTGCTCGCCGGGCGTCGGGGCCTGCGCGCCCGGCGGCGGCCGCTTCATCCGCTTCATGCCTGCCTCCCCGCGTCGAGCGCTTCGAGCGCCTGCGCCCATTCGTGCTGTTCCACCCGGATGAAGTGCGATTTCTCGCGCGCTTCGAGGAACGGCACGCCCTTGGCCATCCTGGTGTCGCAGATGATGATACGCGGCTTGGGCTCCTCCAGCGCGCGCGCCGCGTCGAACGCCTTCACCAGCGCGCCGATGTCGTTGCCGTCCACCCGCTGCGCGTACCAGCCGAAGGCTTCCCACTTCGCGGGGAGCGGTTCGAAGTTGAGCACGTCGGGCGAAGGCCCGTCGGCCTGCATCCGGTTCACGTCCACCAGGCAGATCAGGTTGCCCAGCTTCCAGTGCGCGGCCGACGCCGCCGCTTCCCAGGTCGGACCCTCGCCCAGCTCGCCGTCGGACATGAGGTTGTAGACGAATCGGTCGGAGCCCTTCCGCTTCAGCCCCAGGCACATGCCCACGGCGATGCCCAACCCGATGCCGAGCGAGCCGCCGCTGATCTCCATGCCCGGCGTGTAGGCGGCCATGGCCGACATCGGCAGGCGGCTGTCGTCGCTGCCGTAGGTTTCCAGCTCGTCCGCCGGCACGATGCCGGCCTCGATCAGCGCCGCGTAGAGCGCGATGGCGTAGTGGCCGATGGACAGCAGGAAGCGGTCCCGCCCCTCCCACTCCGGGTCCTCGGGCCGGTACCGCAGCGCGTGGAAATAGGACACGGCCAGCACGTCGGCGACGCCGAGCGCCTGCGCGATGTAGCCTTGGCCCTGCACCTCGCCCATGCGGAGCGCGTTGCGCCGGATGCGCCACGCGCGCTCCTCCAGGCTCGGCGCGTTGGCGAGCGTCGTCGTGCGCTCTCCCATGCCGGTCTCCTCCGTTGTTGTTTGTTCGCGCCGCCCGCCCGGGGCGACGGGGCTCAGTGGATGAGCATGCCGCCGTTGACGTCGATCACCGCGCCGGTGACGTAGGACGACAGGTCGGAGGCGAGGAACAGGTAGATGTTCGCCACGTCCTCCGCGTCGCCGAGCCGGTTCAGCGGGATGCCCTTCAGGATCTCCGTCCTCATCTCCGGCGTCAGCTTGCCGCCGGTGATGTCCGTCTGGATAAGGCCCGGGGTGACGCTGTTGACGCGGATGCCGTCCGGCCCCAGCTCCCGCGCCATCGCCTTCGCCAGGCCGAGCACGCCGGCCTTCGCCGCGGAGTAGTGCGGGCCGCCGAAGATGCCGCCGCCGCGCTGCGCCGAGACCGAGGACATGCAGGCGATCGAGCCGCGCTTGCGCCCGCGCATGTGCGGGATGAAGGCTTGGCTGAGGTACAGGACGCCGGTCGTGTTCACGTCCAGCACGCGCCGCCAGTTCTCGGGCGAGATGTCCATGATCTTGAGCGGCTGCGTGATGCCGGCGTTGTTGACGAGGATGTCGACATGGCCGAAGGCCTCGATCGCGCTCTGGGCCGCGCGCTTGCAGCTCTCGAGGTCGGCGACGTCGCAGTGGAGGCCGATGTGCCCGTCGCCGAGCTCCTTCGCCGCGCGCTGCGCCCCCGCTTCGTCCAGGTCGAGGATGCCGACCTTCGCGCCGTGCTTCGCAAAAAGGCGGGCGGTTGCGAGACCTATCCCGCGGGCGCTGGCGGCGCCGGAAATCGCCGCGGTCTTGCCGGCGAGCAGCATGGCTTCGTCTCCTCCTTGGTTTTCGTTTTCTCCGTGCTGTGTCGCGCGCTGCGCCGCCCGCCGGCAAGCGAGAAAATCCTGCCTACCCGTGAATCCGGCTCACCGGTTCAAAGGGTTGGGGGCCCGCCTGGGCCGGTTCCGTCGGGATGCCGAGTTCCGCGGCGATCCACTTGCGGAACGCGACCAGCGGGCGGAGGTGCTGCTTGGCGCGGGGGAAGACCAGCCAATGGCCCGTGTAGAAAACGTCCTCGCACGCCCCTTCCAAGGGCCGCGCCAGCCGCCCCGCGGCCAGTTCGCGCTCCGCCAGCAGCAGGGACTCCAGCGCCACGCCGAGCCCGTCGGCCGCGGCGCTCAGCGACAGGAAGCTCCGGTCGAAGCGCGGGCCGCGCGGCTCCGGCGCGGGCAGGCCGTTGGCCGCGAACCAAGCGGGCCAGCGCACGCGCTTGTTGTCGCTCTCGATCAGGGTGTGGCGCAGCAGGTCGTGCGGCGAACGGATTCCGGCGGCCAGTTCCGGCGCGCAGAGCGGCGTAACCACCTCGGTCCCGAGCGGCAGGACCACCACCCCGCGCTGCGGGGGGCCGCTTTGCAGCTCGGGCGACGGCAGCCCGTAGACGATGTCGGCGTCGAATTCGTCGGCGACGAAGCGCGTGTAGTCCACCCCCGCCGAGATGCGGACCTCCAGGCCGGCGCAGTCCTGCAGCATCCTGCGGAGGCGCGGCGCCAGCCAGTTCGCGGCGAAGGTCGGCGCGGAGTGCAGGCGCAGGAGCTGCGGCCCGCGCGCGGACACGGCGCCGATGCCGAGCCGCAGCTCGCCGAAGGCGCGCTCCACGTGCCCCACCAGCGTCTCGCCGTCCGGCGTCAGGCGGATGGAGCGCCCTTCGCGCAGGAACAGCGCCGAGCCCAGCGAGTCTTCCAGGCTCCGGACGGCGTGGCTCACCGCGCTCGGCGTCAGGCCTAGGTCCTCCGCGGCGGCCCGGAACGAGCCGGTCCGCGCCGCCGCCTCGAAGGCCCTGAGCGCCGAGAGGGGGAGGTGGAGCGGCATGGCCGAATCATGAGCCGCGCTCACCGTCCGGCGCAAATTTCCCGCCTTGTTGCCGCGGCGGCAGCGGGGCAGACACGGCGCCAACCAACGGCCCGGCAAGGGCCGAACCGGAGGAAACCAGCCCCGTGCCCAGCGTCGACCCCCGCCTGATGGCCAACGCGGTCCGCTTCCTGTCCATGGACGCGATCGAGCGCGTCGGGGAGGGGCACCCCGGCACGCCGCTCGGCGCCGCCGACATCACAACCGCCTTGTTCGCGCGGCACCTGAAATTCAACCCGGCCGACCCGCTTTGGTTCGACCGCGACCGCTTCGTGGAGTCGAACGGCCACGGCTCCATGCTGCTCTACGCGCTGCTCCACCTCAGCGGCTACGAGAAGATCACCCTCGACGACATCAAGCGCTTTCGCGAACTGGGCTCGCGCTGCGAGGGCCACCCCGAGTACGACCCGACCTGCGGCATCGAGACCACGACGGGACCGCTGGGCCAGGGCATCGCCAACGCGGCCGGCATGGCGGTCGCCGAGGCTTTCCTGAACCGCCGCCTCGGCCCCGGCATCGTGGACCACCGCACCTGGGCGCTGGTCGGCGACGGCTGCTTGCAGGAGGGCGTCGGGCACGAGGCCATCTCGCTCGCGGGGCACCTGCGCCTCGGGAAGCTTTGCTTCCTGTGGGACGACAACCTCATGACGGACGACGGCGCCATCGAACTGGCGTCGGCCGACGACATGCCCGCCAGGTTCCGCCTCAGCGGCTGGCACGTGCAGGAGGTGGACGGCCACGACATCGAGGCGCTCTCCGCCGCCATGCTGCTCGCCAAAAGCGACCCGCGGCCGTCCATGATCGCCTGCCGGACGGTGATCGGCCGCGGCATCCCCGGCGTCGAGGGCACGCGCGCGGCCCACAGCGCGCGGGTGCTCCGGAACCACACCGAGGCGGCGCGCGAGGCCCTGGGCTGGAACCATCCGGCCTTCGTCGTGCCCGACGACGTGCTGGGGGCTTGGCGCGAGGCGGGCCGGCGCAGCCTGCCCGAGCACGAGGCGTGGCAAGCGCGCGTCGGAGCCCTGCCGGCGGAGAAGCGCCGCGAGCTCGACCGGCTCCGCGAGGGGCGCATGCCTGAAGGCTGGCAGGACTCGCTGCGCGCCTTCGCCCGCCGCGCCGCCGCGGAGCGGCGCGCCGAGTACGGCATCAAGACCTCCGGCGACCTCGTGGACCTCGTCGCCGAGGCGATCCCGGAGCTGGTGTCCGGCGCGCCGGACCTGGAGGGCGCCACGCAGCACAAGCGCCGCATGGGCGCCTTCACCTCGTCCGACCGGGGCGGCCGCTACGTCCACTACGGCATCCGCGAGCACGCCATGGGCGCGATGATGAACGGCATGGCGGCCCACGGCGGCGTGGCGCCTGTCGGCGTGACCTACCTGGTCTTCTCCGACTACATGCGCCCGACGCTGCGCCTGGCGGCGATGATGGGCCTGCCGGTGCGGTTCGTGTTCAGCCACGATTCCATCGGCATCGGCCGCAACGGCCCGACGCACCAGCCGGTGGAGTACCTGGCCTCGCTGCGCGCCATCCCCAACATGCTCGTGCTCCGCCCCGCCGACGCGGTGGAGGCGGCGGAGTGCTGGGAGATCGCGCTGACCAACCGCACCGGCCCGTCCTCCTTGATCTTCGCGCGCCAGCCCTTGGAATCTGTGCGGGGCGAGGCCGGCGCGAACCTCTCGGCGCGCGGCGCCTATGTGTTGGCGGAGGCGGAGGGCGGCGCCCGCCGCGCCACGATCCTCGCCACCGGATCCGAAGTCGCGCTGGCCGTGAAGGCGCGCGCCACGCTGCAAGCCGAAGGCGTGCCCACCGCCGTCGTGTCCATGCCCTCTTGGGAGCTGTTCGAGCGGCAGGACCGGGCTTACCGTGACCAAGTCCTGGGCCGCGGCACCGCCCGCGTCGGCGTGGAGGCGGCGGTGCGGCTGGGTTGGGACCGCTACCTCGGCGAGGACGGCGGCTTCGTCGGCATGTCCGGCTACGGCGCCTCCGGCGCGGAGCAGGAATTGTTCGAGCACTTCTGCATCACGCCGGAGGCCGTGGCGGCCGATGCCCGGAAGCGCCTTTGATCCCGCGGGCTTTGCCAATGGGCCGCGGCAGGCGCGGCGTCGCCGCCGCGACGGCGAGCCCGAGACGGTCGCGCCGGATGGCTCGATCGAGGCTTCGCCGCGGCCCCGGCCCGAGTCAGGCCGTCGCGGGCGGCACCCTCCGCAGCAGCGCCAAGGTCGCCAGCACGGCCAAGCCGGAGAGCGCCGTCGCCAAGCCGAACAGCGCCGGGTAGCCCAGCGCGTCGGCGATCCGTCCCGACAGCAGCGCGCCGGCGAGGTAAACGACGAGCTGGCCGCAAGCGAGCGTCGTGAAGTCCGTGCCCGGCTGCTCATCGGAGCTGACAGCCATGAACAGGCTGTAGAGCGCGACGATCTCCATGTAGCGTATCAGCGTCTGGAAGGCCGCGGCGCCGTAGAGGGGCCACAGCCCGGCGAGCGTCCCCATCGCGTGAAGCGCGAACAGCAGGAAGCACAGGGTCCGCAGCCCGCCGAGCAGCGACAGGGTCGCCGGCAGTCCCGCCCGGCGCACCATCACCGCCGCCACGACGGACCCCGCCAGACCGGCCGCCGCCGCCGAGCCGCCGGAGACGTACCCGATCACGTCGAGCGGCACGCCGGCATCCACGCGCCGCTTGCCGGCCTCCAGGAACTCCTTCGACCAGGCGTAGTACAGGCTCTCGGCGATGCCCTCGCGCCGGCACAGCGCGGCGATGCCGTCCTCGCCGCGCAGGCCCTCCAGCACCACGCGGATCTTGTCCTCGGCCGAGTGCTGCTTGCGCGTGCGGCGGCGGATGTCGCGCACCACCCGCTCGGCGGGCGGCTTGGCGGCTGACGTGGCGGTCGGCTCCCGAGCGGCCGGGGCGGAGGATTTCTGGCTCATCTTCGCTCCATCGGTGGTTACGATGAGCCAGAAATCCTCCGTTCCTCAACCAGCCCCGGCTGTCTCATGAGCCCTGACGCAGGACATCCCAAAGCACCTGACGACGAACAGCTGCGCGGCTTCAACGCCGCCTACAACGCCCGGCGCCAGCGCGTGCTCGACGGCAAGACGCCCGACCAGGTCGTCGCCGAGCGCCTCAGGGCGCGCCGCCGTCTGGCCAAACCCAAGCCGGAGGGCGGCGCCGGAACCGCCCGCGCGGAACGGAACCGGATGCGGCGGGACGCCATCGCCGACGCTCGCCTCGTCGCGGACGCCGCCAAGGACGTCTCACCACCAGACGGCCAGGTCCCGTTCCACCTACCCTTTCGGCCTCGGCACCGCCGCCGCGGGCTGTTCTCCGGCCACCGAAGAGGAAATCGTCGTAGCCGGGCGCGCCGAATTTGAACGCTCCACGCCTCCGCGAGACACCCGCGCATCAGATCGATGTGACGCCGAGCTGCTTGAGCAGGCCTAGGTTGTCGAGCAAGGCCCAGTGCTCGGCGAGCCTGCCGCCGCGGATGTGGAACAGGTCCAGCACCGGGACCTCGACGGCCCGGCCGGTAGGGGCGATGCCGAACAGCTCGCCGCGGTGCGTGCCGCGGATGATGAGCCGCACCAGGACCTTCTCGCCCTCGGCGACCATGTCTTTGATGTCGAGCCGCATGTCGGGGATCGCGGGCAGGAGCGCGTCGGCGAGGTGCTCGACTCCCTGCGGCCCGACGACCTCGAAGGGCAGGCCGGGGTCGTGGCGCCGGAAGTCCGGCTCGATGCGCTCCCTGAACCAAGCCACGTCCTTGGCCAGGAACGCCTTGAAGTAGTCCCGGGCGAGTTGCTTGTTGGCTTCCAGCGGCATCTCGTCTTCCCTTATGCCGCGAGCACTTCGAAGCCGGCCCGCGGGAAGTGGATGTGGACCGCGCCGACCCGCCCGTTCTCGTGCCGGATGACCACCTCCTCGGCGTCGGCCGCCACGAGGGCGCCGCGGATCGGGTCGCGACCCCTGTCGTCGGCACTGACGACGACCTCCTGGCCGGCGCGCAACCCGGACGGGTCTCCGTCGGCCGGCACGCCGGGCGCCTCCGGCTCCGCGGCCTTGGCGATGTCCAGGGCCTCGCCGGCCGGCATCTCGCGGCGGGTGCCGTGGCCCAGCGCCGCCACGCGGTCCATCCAGCCGAGCAGGGGGCCGAGCGGCAGCGCGGCCTCGACCGTCGGGCCGCCGTTCTTCCGGGCGAACCAGATCGTGTGGTACGCGGCGAGGTCGGCGGCCGAGGGCCGGTCGCCGAGCAGGAAGGGGCGCCCGCCTTCGAGCATCTGGGCGAGCCAAGACAGGTGCGCGTGCAGACGTTGCAGGTTGAGCGGGCGTTCCCGGAGCGACGCCTCCTTGCTGAAGTCGTGGTTCATGAAGGTCTTGCGCTCTTCGATGAACTCGGTCGGCAGTTGGTCGCCGATGACGCTCGTCGCCAGCGCCGCGGCCGGCACGAAGGTCGTCCTCTCCACCCAATAGCCGAGCGCGTGGGCGAGGCCGTGACGGCCGCCAGGGTAGAGGCTCGGCTCGGGCCGGCGCCGTTCGATCTCGCGCAGGATCAGGAGCGTATCGCAGTACACGTCGGCGCCGATCTGCATCACCGGCGCCCGCCGGTAGCCGCCCGTGAGCGGCATCAGGTCCGCCTTGGGCATGGCGACCGGCACGTCCACCGCGTGCCACTCCATCCCCTTGAGGCCGAACGCCAAGCGGACCTTCTCGCTGAATGGCGAGAAGTCGTAATGGTGCAGGATGATGGGTTGCGGCATCGCGGGGCCTCCTTGATCGGTCGCATCTGGCCGCCGCCGCGGGCCGCCGCCCGGGGCGGGGGCCGCTCAGACGTAGGGAACGGTGGAGGCGTAGGCGGGCCGGTCGGCGACCTTCGCCCGGAGGGCGTCGAGCGCCGGGGTGGGCTCCACCCAGGGCGCATCCTTGAAGCGCAGCCGCAGGTAGTCGAGCGCGACGACGGTTGTCAGCACCGCGATGTCCGGCACGCCGCCCTCGTACACCGGCGCATCGGCCTCGAGTCCGCGGAGCCCGTTGACGATCGAGCGGCGGCGGCGCAGCCCGACGCGCGTCTCGGCCCAATTCGGGTCCAACTGCATGACGCCGATGATGATGTGCACCATGGCGTCGATCACCCCCATGGCGCGGCCGGCCTGGGAGACGATCCGGTCCAGCGGGCCGTCGAGCAGCGACGGCTCGGGCACCTTCTTTTCCAGCCAGAGCAGGATCAGCAGGCTTTCCGTGATCGGCAGCCCTTCGTCCGTCTCCAGCGTCGGCACGCGCGCGGCCGGGTTCAGCTCGACCAGCGCGGGGTCGTCGGCCCACGGGTTGACCATCCGCGTCCCGGACAGGTCGAAGCCCTTCTCGGCCAGCGCGATGCGGGCGATGCGGGCGTAGGGCGAGGTGGTGTTGCTGAGTATCCTCATCGGCGCGCCCCGCGGCTTCAGGCCAAGCAGCTTTCGAACATCCGCTCCGCCTGGCGCACCGTCATCTTGCGGGCGGACGGGCAGGCGATCACCGTGTCGTCGGTGACGGAGGCGGTGTCGAAGCCCTCCGCCGCGATGCCGGCGTAGAGGCCCGGAACCGCTCGCTCGGCCATCTCGCGCACGCGCTGCCGGGGCAACTGGTCCGGCGTGAAGCGGTCGGGGAAGCCGATGTCGGCGTAGAGCGCCCGGATGCTCTCCGCGCAAGCTTCGATAATCTCGGCGCGGGTCAGGCCCGCCGTCTCCACCTCCAGCGCTTCGGCGAGCGGCTTCACCTTCTCCGGCAGCACGGCGAGGTTGAACGCCGTGACGTGGGGCAGCAGCACACCGACGCCGTAGGGGTGCGGCAGGTCGAGGTGGCCTTCCAGCGGCAGCGAAAGGGCGTGGCCGTGGCCGAGCCGGGCGTTGCCGCAGGCGATGTTGGCCATGCAGGACGCGACCAGGTTGTCCGCCCGCGCGCGCTCGTCGTCCGAGTTGATGGAGGCGCGGAGCGACCCGAACTGCAACCGGACGGCGGCGAGCGCCACGGCGTCGGTCAGCGGCGACGCGATGCCGCTGAGGTAGGCCTCCACGCCGTGGGTCAGCGCGTCCACGGCCGGGAGCGCCGCCACCCTCATCGGCAGCGACCGCAGCGTCACGGGGTCGAGGATGGCCGCGTCCGGGAAGCTCAGGGGGCCGCCGCCGAGGAGCTTCAGGTGCCGCTCCTCGTCCTTGACGATGGTCCACTGCGAGACCTCGGAGCCGGAGCCTGCGGTGGTCGGCACCATGATCATCGGCAGCGCCTTGCGGTCGAACCTGCCGACGCCGGTGCACTCGCGCATGGGCTTGTTGTTGGTCGCCACGATGGCGATGCCCTTGCCGGTGCACATCACCGAGCCGCCGCCGACGCACACCACGCCGTCGATGCCCTCGCGGCGGACCCGCGCGCCCTGGTCGTCGATGTGCGAACAGCGGGCGTCGATGCCGCACTCGTCGAAGCGCGAGACCGCGACCCCAGCCTCCGCAAGCGCGGCGAGGGCGTCGGCGTGGAAGGGCTGGCGGGAGATGACCGGGTCGGAGACGACCAGGACCCGCGACATCTTCAGGTCACGGGCCAAGGTCCCGATCGTCCCGAGCGCTCCCGGCCCGGCGACGACGCGGGTCGGCATGTAGAAATTGGTGATCACGGGACGCCTCCTCCCGACCGGTCAGCCGTGCTTGAAGATGGTGGTCCGCAGGGCGGACACGTCGTGCAGGGCGGCGAAGCCCTTCTCGCGCCCGTGGCCCGACTTCTTCATGCCGCCGAAGGGCAGCTCGATGCCGCCGCCCGCCCCGAAGGCATTGACGTAGACCTGGCCCGCCCTGATGCCGCGCGCCACGCGGAGCGCCCGGTTCCCGTCGCGCGACCAGACGGCCGCCATCAGGCCGTAGTCGGTCCCGTTGGCGAGGCGCACCGCGTCCGCCTCGTCCTCGAAGGGCAGAACGGACAGCACGGGGCCGAACACCTCGTCCGTCGCCAACTCGTTCGCGCGGGGCACCGGCCCGTAGACACGCGGCGCCACGAAGAAGCCCTCGCCGGGCACGCCGTCGGCGACCTTGCCCTCGGCGATGACCGGCACGCCCCGCTCCCGCGCGCGTTCGAAGAAGCCCTCGATGCGGCGCTTCTGGGTGGCGTTGATCACCGGACCGAGGTCGAGGTCCATCTCCGGCGTCCCGGCCGTGAGGGCGCCGAACCTCTCGGCCAGCGACGACACGACGCGATCGTAGGCGCCCCGCTCCACCAGGACGCGCGAGCCGGCCGAGCAGGTCTGGCCCGCGTTCTGCACCATGGTGTTGGCGATGGTGGGCACGGCGGCCTCGAGGTCGGCGTCGCCGAAGACCACGTGCGGCGACTTGCCCCCGAGTTCCAGCGTGCAGCCGATGTGGTTCCGGGCGGCCGCCGTCTGGATGAGCGCGCCGACCTCCGGGCTGCCGGTGAAAGAGATGAAGTCGATGCCGGGGTGGGACGACAGGGCGGCGCCCGCCTCCTCGCCCAGCCCGGGGACCACGTTGACGGCGCCTTCGGGGAATCCGGCCTCGGCCGCGAGCTCGGCGAGCCGGAGCGGCGTCAGGCAGGCGTCCTCGGCGGGCTTGACCACGGCGGCGTTGCCCATCGCCAGGGCCGGCGCGACCGTCCGCCCGAACATCTGGGCCGGGTAGTTCCACGGGATGATGTGGGCGGTCACGCCGTGGGGCACGCGCTCGGTCGCCACGAAGTAGCCGGGCAGGAACGGGATGGTCTCGCCGTGCACCTTGTCGGCGGCCCCGCCGTAGAATTCGAAGTAGCGGGCGGTCGCCACCATGTCGGCCCGCGCCTGCTTCATCGGCTTGCCGGTGTCGCGGGCCTCGAGCCGCGCCAACTCCTCGGCGTGGTCGGCGACCAGGACGGCGAGCCTGGACAGGAGCCGGCCCCGCTCCACCGCACTCATCCTGCCCCAGGCCCCGTCCTCGAAGGCGGCGCGCGCCGCCGTCACGGCCGCGTCCACGTCGGCGGCGTTGCCCGCCGCGATGGCGGCGAAGGCGCGCCCTTCGGCCGGCGCCACCACGGGGACCGTGCGGCCGGAGGCCCCGGGCCGCCAGCGGTTGTTGACGAAGATGCCTTTGGCTTCAACCGAAACGGGCGTCGGCATGTCCATGGATCGCTCCCCGCGCAACGAGCCGCGGCGCCGGGCCTGGACGAGATTGGACCGCGCGCTCGGCGCAGCGCGTCCTCCCTCGCACGCAGGCGCTTTCCGCGTCCCTTGCCGCCGAAATTGGGCGGTCGGCCGCCGCCGGCAAAGAGTAAATTGTGCTCCCCCGCATAAGGGCGCGGTATGGCGGCCGTCACTCGGTTTCGAGCATTCGCGCGGAACTCCAGGCGCCGGCCCCGACGAGGTCGCGGAGCGTCTCCGTGCACAGGCGCTCCACCGCCTTGACCGCGTGCGACAACGGCCGGTCGGTCGGCTCCGCGAGGTGCACCGTCCGCGCCAGCGGAGGGTCGAACGGCCAAGCCCGCAGCCGGTTCTCGGCGACCTCGCCCCGGACCGCGTAGGCGGGGAGGATCGAGAACCCGAGCCGCCGTTCGACCAGCGCTTTGATGCCGGTGTAGGCGTCGATCTCGACGACCGGTGCGACGCGGACGCCCCGCGCGGCGGCGGCCTCCTCGACGAGGTCGCGCAGGCCGTGGCCGGAACTCGGGAGGATGAGGGGCAGGCCGGCGCAGCGCGCGAACGGTACCGGCCCCTCCGGCGGCGAGGCCACGCCCATGGGCGCTTCGACGGGCCCGAACAGCACCAGCGTTTCGGACAAGAGCGGCACGGACCGCAGGTTCCGGTCCTCCACGGGCTGGTACAGCAGGCCGAAATCGACGCGGCCTTGCCTCAGCCAGTCCAGCACGTAGCCGCTCATCGCCTCGGCCACGCAGAGGGTGACCTTGGGCACCCGCTCCCGCGCCGCCAACACCAGCGGGACGCCGAGGATCTGGCTGACGCTGCTGGGCAGGCCGACGCGCACCTCGCCCGAGGGCTCGGCCGCCCTCCCCTTGATCTCCTGCCGGGCCATCTCGAACTGGTCGAGGATCGCGCGCGCGTTGCGGAACAGGGCCGTCCCCTCCTCCGTGGCTTGGACGCCGAGCGGGGTCCGGAACAGGAGGGGGGTCTCGAGTTCCAGCTCCATGTTGCGGATGTGCAGGCTCAGCGCGGGCTGCGCGACGCCCAGATGCAACGCGGCGCGCGAGATCGAGCCGCATTGAACGATGGCCACGAAGTAACGAAGCTGCCTCAGGTCCACGCCCGCCTCCCGACCGGGCGTCGGCGCACCCGTTCGCGGCAGCGTAGCAGCGCGGCGCAGCGCCCCAGCAACTCCGAGGGGCCGCCTTCGCGCTTCGAGCGCAACGACCTTCTTGGGCCGTCCCACGCGCCACGGCCGACGGCCCTGCCGGCCTCATAACGGCGGCATATGGGGTTGGCAGCAAAACTGTATTGGCCGCGCGCCCGGCGGTCAGCCAGCGTGAAGCGCCGGTGGTCGGGCTCGACCAAGTCGTTGCGATTCCGGGTCGCCTAGCGCCGAAGAACGAGAGACAAACAGGAAGCGCGCTTCGCGGTCGCGTCCGGCTGGCCGTCGCACGCGCGTCTAGGAAGTGGAGACGCCTCATGACACTGAGCCTTTCGCGGTCACGATTCCTGAAGGCCATGGCCGGCCTGCCCACCCTCGGCGCCGTGGCGCCCGCGCGCGCGCAGCAGCAGCAGCAGCCGTTCCGCATCGGCGTCGTCGAGGACCTCTCGGGGACGTACTCCGGGAACGGCGGCCCGAACACCGTGCTCGCGGCGCGGATGGCCGTCGAGGACTTCGGCAGCAGGGTGCTCGGGCGGCCGGTCGAGGTCGTCGCCGTCGACCACCAGACCAAGCCGGACGTGGGATCGAGCCTTGCCCGGCAACTCGTCGACCAGCGGGGCGCATTCGCCCTGATCCTTGGCGGCTCCAGCGCGGTGGGCCTGGCCGTGCAGAACTTCGCCAAGGAGCGCA
Source organism: Craurococcus roseus (assembly GCF_039523795.1). NCBI lineage: Bacteria > Pseudomonadati > Pseudomonadota > Alphaproteobacteria > Acetobacterales > Acetobacteraceae > Craurococcus > Craurococcus roseus. Next base: position 50,413 of record NZ_BAAAFZ010000072.1, read on the forward strand.
AGGTCACCACGCTCGTCACCGGCAACTACGCGGCGTCGTTCTCGGGCCGCGCCTGCTCGCCCTTCTCCACGCAATGGGCGGTGTCGACCGGCGAGCTGGCCGGCGCCATAGCCGAGCCGGCAGTCAAGGCCGGCGGCAACAAGTGGTTCCTGATCGTCGTCGATTACGCCTTCGGGCACGACCTCGCCGCCGACGCGACCCGCGCCGTCCAGGCGGCGGGCGGTTCCGTCATCGGGCAGGTGCGGCACCCGCTCGCCACGGCCGACATGTCCGCTCCGCTGCTCCAGGCGCGCGCCTCCGGCGCCAACGTGATCGCGCTCGCCAACGCCGGCCCCGACCTCGTCAACTCGGTCAAGCAGGCCAAGGAGTACGGCATCAAGAACGTCACCGCGATGCTGGTCTTCGTGAACAACGTCGTAGCGATGGGTCTCGAGACCGCGCAGGGCCTGCGCTTCGCGGTCAACTTCTACTGGGACCTCAACGACGCGACGCGCGCCTTCAGCCGGCGGATGATGGCGCGCAACAACAACGTCGTGCCGGACATGGGCCACGTGATGGCCTACATTTCGACGTTGCACTACCTGCAAGCGGTGGCGGCGGTCGGCTCGGACGACGCCGCGGCCGTCAACAAGGCGATGCGGGAGCTGCCGTTCACCGACGGCATGCTGAGCAACCCGCGCATCCAGCCGAACGGCCGCGTGGTGATGGACCTCTACCTCGCCGAGGTGAAGCGGCCGAGGGAGTCGACGTCGCCGGCCGACCTGTACCGGATAGTTGAGACGATCCCCGGCGATAAGCTGTTCCTGCCGGCCGAGAAGAGCGGCTGCGCGGCACTGACGAATTGAGCAGGACGACCGAACCGTGAGCGCGGGCGATCGGGCCGCCCGCGCATCCCCTGCCCCGGTCGCCGGCGTCGCCGTTCGCTAGGCTGGAGGGCGTTGCCACGGCAGGCCGGGGCCTTCGCCGATGTCGTCCGGCTCCGCCATGCGTCTGGCCCGGGCCTGCGGGATGTTGAGCTGCTGGCTTCCCGGTCACAGCCGTGCACTTGGTTTTGGCGTTGGGCAGGCTTTGGCTGCTTTGCCGCCGCGCGCCACGGTGCCGCGGCGAGAGACGGACCGCCCGGCGTGGTTCGAGCCGACCGAGCAGACCCGGAACGCTGTCATGCGGTGGATGGGCCAGGGAGGCCGCGAGCCCGGCGATCACCTGTCCCCGGGCAGGATCGGCGAAGGCCGCAAGCCGACCGCCGTTCGCGGCGGGAGCATCGCCCGGAGGCCGCTGGCAGAGAGGAAGGGCGGTCCGGCAAGCTTCCAAGGCATCGTGCCAGGGCCCGCGCGGGGCCGTTATGCTCCCGCCGTTCCCGGAGAGCCCATGTCCGCCCCGTCCGTACCCCGTCCGCCCGCCCGCAACGAGACGCTCCGCGGCGGCGCCATCGCCCGCCGCCTGGACCCGACGAGCCTTCGCCTGTTCCGGGCCGCCGTGGAGGAGCGCTCCCTCGCCGCCGCGGCGGAGCGCGAGGCCATCGCCCTCTCGGCCGCGAGTCGCCGCATCGTGGAGTTGGAGGAGCGCCTCTGCACCACCCTTCTGCGACGCCACGACCGCGGCGTGACCCCGACGGCGGCGGGAGAGGCGTTGATGACGCACCTCGTCGCCCTCTTCGACCTGCTCGACCGGATAGGCGCCGACATGGACGCCTTCGCCGCGGGCGAGCGCGGCCACGTCCGGCTGCAGGCGAACATGTCCGCCGTCTCCGGTTTCCTGCCGGAGGCGCTCGCCGGCTTCCTCCCCGCCCATCCCGGCATCCGCCTGACGCTGAAGGAGCGCTACACGGCCGACATCCTCCGCGCCGTCGCGTCCGGGGCAGCGGACCTCGGCCTCGTCTCCGGCACGCTGCCCGCGCCGGGGTTGCACGCGACCCGATGGCGGGAGGAGCGGCTCGTGGTGGTGCTGCCGGAAGGACATCCTTTGCTCGATCGGGAGACGCTCGCCCTCGCCGACCTCGACGGCGTGCCTTTCGTCGGCCAGTCCGAGGAGACGGCCCTCCAAAAGCTCTACCGTGCACGGGCAGCGGCGCAAGGCCTCGCCTTGAACGAGCGGGTGAACGTGTCGGGCTTCGACGGCGTGCGGCGCATGGTGGAGGCGGGGCTGGGCGTCGCGATCCTTCCCGCCACGGCGGCGAAGCCCTACGCGGCGGCGATGCGGATCGGGTTGCGGCCCCTTTCCGATCCCTGGGCGGCGCGCCCCCTCGTCATCGTCACCCGCGCGCCGCGGACGCTTTCGGCGGCGGCCCGGGTCCTCATCGCGCACCTGACCCGCCCGCCGGGCTGAAACCCGCGAAACCTGCCTTGCCGGAAAGGGCATGGCGGGCGGGGCACGCGGCGCGGCATGGAACGGGCCAACGACGCCGGAGGAAGCCCCGCCATGGACATCTCCCATACATCCGTCGCTGGCCAGGCCGACGCCCGTGCCCCGCTGGCCGGGTTCCGCATCCTCGAACTCGGCCACTACGTCGCCGCCCCTTTCGCCACCCGGCTCCTCGCCGACCTCGGCGCCGAGGTGATCAAGGTGGAGCCGCCGGCGGGCGACCCGGTGCGGCAGTGGGGGGCCCGCTACAAGGGGTCCGCTCCCTGGTGGAGCGTGCACGCGCGCAACAAGCGCTGCATCTCGCTGGACCTGAAGAAGCCCGGCGCGCGGGAAGTGGTGCTGGACCTCGTCCGCGGCTGCGACGCGCTGGTCGAGAACTACCGGCCCGGGCAGTTGGCGAAGCTGGGGTTGGGCGAGGAGGCGCTGCGCGCCGCGCGCCCCGACTTGGTCATCGCCCGCATCTCCGGCTACGGACAGGACGGGCCGGACCGCGACAAGGCGGCCTTCGGCGTGATCGGCGAGGCTATCGGCGGCCTGCGCCACCTGACGAACCACGCCCCCGGCACGACGGACCTGCCGCCCGTTCGCGTCGGCGTCTCCATCGGGGACTCGGTCGCGGGCATCTACGCCGCGCTCGGCGTCGTCGCGGCGCTGCTGCGGCGGGCGCGGACCGGCGCGGGCGGGGACATCGACGTCGCGCTGACGGAATCCGTTTTCTCCCTGCTGGAAGGCGCGCTGCCGGAATACGGCACGCTCGGCACGGTGCGGCAGCCGACGGGCGGCGCCATCGCGACCGCGGCGCCTTCCAACGCTTACCGCTCGCGCGACGGGATCTGGGTGCTCATCGCGGGCAACTCCGACCCGCTGTGGCGCAAGCTCGCCGGGCTGATGGGACGGCCGGACCTCGCGGAAGATCCGCGCTTCGTCGGCAACCAGCATCGCGTGGCGAACGCACGCGAGTTGGACGGCCTGATCAACGCCTGGACCGGCACGCTCGACGCCGAGGCGCTGGAGACGGCGCTGCGCGAGGCGAACATCCCGCACACGCGGGTCTTCACCGTGGCCGACATCGCCGCCGACCCGCAGATGCGCGCCCGCGGCATGGTGCAGGAGGTGGAGGACGGCCTGCTCGGACCGATCCTGCACCCGGGCGTGGTGCCGCGCGTGGACGGCGTGCCGAACGCGCCGCGCTCCACCGGCCCGGCGGTCGGCGCCGACAACGACGCGGTGCTCGGCGAGATGCTGGGCTACGAACCCGCCCACATCGCGGCGCTGCGCGAGGGGGGCGTGCTGTGAGGGCGACGCTCGTCGAGGTCGCCCCGCGCGACGGCTTCCAACCCATCGGCCCCTTCATACCGACGGAGGAGAAGGTCGCCTTCGTCGAGGACGCCCACGCCGCGGGCCTGCGGCGGATCGAGATCGGGTCCTTCGTCAACCCGAAAGCCGTCCCGCAGCTCCGCGACACAGGCGAGGTCCTGCGCCGCACGGCGCGCCTGGACGGCCTCGACGCGCAGGTGCTGGTCCCGAACGCGCGGGGCGTCGCGCTCGCGCTGGAGGCGGGCGCCCGCCACCTGGCCTACGTCGTCTCGGCGTCGGAAGCGCACAACCGCTCGAACGTGCGCCGCGACGTCGCCGCCTCTGTCCGCGACTACGGCGAGATCGTCGCGGGCCTGCCCGCGGGCGTGAAGGTCCGGCTGAACCTCGCGACCTCCTTCGACTGCCCCTTCGACGGGCGGGTGGAGGAGGATCTCGTGCTCTCGCGCCTCGACGGACTGCTGGCGCACCGCGAGGACGTGGAGGTCGGGCTGTGCGACACCACGGGCCGCGCGGACCCCAACCACGTCTTCTCCCTCGTTTTGAAATGCCTCGCGCGCTTCGAGGGGCGGACGCGCTGGGCCTTCCACGGCCACGACACCTACGGCCTTGGCCTTGCGAACGTCGCGGCGGCGTGGCGCGCGGGGATCGCGGTCTTCGACGCGGCCTTCGGCGGCCTCGGCGGCTGCCCCTTCGCGCCCGGCGCCACCGGCAACGTCGCAACGGAGGACGTGGCTTGGATGTTCCGGCGCATGGGGGTGGCGACGGGGGTGGGTCTCGAAGCGCTCGTCGCGGTCGCGGCGCGGGCGGCGGCGCTGCCCGGCGCCGCGCCGGGCGGCCGGGTGCGGGCGGCGCTGGCGGGGATCTGCGCGGCATCGTGAACGCGGGCCGCGGGCGGCGCGGCGGGCAGGTTTCCCGAACGAGATGGCAGTCCCCTGAGGGGTCGGGAGGCGACGGCCGATGACCGTGCGCGTCGCCCTCAACGGCCGGTCGCCGCGAAACCTGCCTTGCCGCATCGCGTATGGCGATGCGCCGTGTCTCGTGGTGAAGGATACGGCAACGAGAGGCCGCGAGGCGGCCCGACCGGAGGACTACGCTGCCCATGGCGCTGAACCTGACCCAGAAGCTCATCCGCTCGCGCGTCGTCGAGGGCGACCCGGTCCCGGGCGCGGAGATCGCGCTGAAGGTGGACCAGGTGCTCCTGCAGGACGTGCTCGGCGTCCTAGCGATGCTCGAGTTCGAGGCGATGGGGCTCGACAGAGTGCGCGTCGGCCTCGCCGCGCAGTACGTGGACCACAACCTGGTCCAGACCGACCACATGAACGCGGACGAGCACCTGTTCCTCCGCTCGGCCTGCCAGCGCTTCGGGGTGTGGTACTCCCGCCCGGGCAACGGCATCTCCCACCCCGTCCACTTCGCCCGCTTCGGCAAGCCGGGCGACGTGCTCGTCGGCTCGGACAGCCACACACCGGCGGCGGGCGCGATGGGGATGCTCGCCTTCGGCGCGGGCGGCGCGGACGTGGCGCTGGCGATGGCGGGCGAGCCGCTGCGGCTGCGGATGCCCCGCGTGCGCGGCATCCGCCTCACCGGCGCGCTGCCGGACTGGGTGAGCGCGAAGGACGTGGTCCTCGCCATGCTGCGCCGGCACGGGACCGAAGGCGGGGTGGGCTGGATCTTCGAGTACCACGGCCCCGGCCTCGCCTGTCTCTCGGCGATGGACCGCCACGTGATCGCCAACATGGGCGCGGAGATGGGCTGCACGACGACCGTCTTCCCCGCCGACGACGCAGTGCGCGATTACCTCCGTTCCGAGGGGCGCGAGGGCGACTTCACCGCGTTCACCGCCGACCCCGGCGCGGCCTACGACGCGGAGGAGGAAATCGACCTTTCCGCGTTGGAGCCGCTGATCGCGCTCCCGTCTTCGCCCGGCAACGTCGTCTCGGTGCGGGAGGCGGCGGGCCGCGAGATCTACCAGGCCTACATCGGGTCCTCCGCCAATCCGGGCTACCGGGACTTCGCGGTCGTCGCCCACACGGTCCGGGGCCGCGTCGCGCACGACCGCGTTTCGCTCGACATCAATCCGTCCTCCCGGCAGGTGCTGGAGAACCTCGCGGCGGAGGGGCTGGTGGGCGACCTCGTCGCGGCGGGCGCGCGGCTGCACCAGGCCGGCTGCAACGGCTGCATCGGCATGGGACAGGCGCCAGCGACCGGTCGCATCTCGCTGCGCACCGTGCCGCGGAACTTCCCGGGCCGCTCCGGCACACGGGAGGACAGCGTCTACCTCTGCTCGCCCGAAACGGCAGCGGCTTCCGCGCTCACCGGCGTCATCACGGACCCGCGGACGCTCGGCATGCCCTACCCTCGGGTGGCGCCGCCCGCGAAGCCCAGGGTGAACGCCTCCATGCTCGTCCCGCCTCTGCCCGCGGCGGAGTCGAACGTCGTCCGGTTGGAGAAGACGGAGAACATCGCCTCCATCCCCGCCCTCGGCGCCGTGCCTGACACCCTCGTCCTGCCGGTCGCGCTGAAGGTGGGCGACGACATCTCGACCGACGACATCGTCCCGGCGGGCAACCGCGTCATGCCCTACTGGAGCAACATCCCCCGTCTCTGCGGCTTCATGTACGGGGGGGTGGACGCGGAGTACCCGACGCGCGCCCGCGCCGCGCTCGCCGCGGGCGGCCACGCAATCGTGGCGGGCAACAATTACGGCCAGGGGTCGAGCCGGGAGAACGCGGCCCTCGCCCCGCGCCACCTCGGGCTGCGCGTCGTCCTTGCGCGCTCCTTCGCACGCATTCACTGGCAGAACCTGATCAACTTCGGCGTCGTGCCGCTGACCTTCGCGGACCCGGCGGACCACGACCGGCTGACGAGGGGCGAGACGCTGCGCTTCGAGGGGCTGCACGCGGCCCTCCGCGCAGGGCCCGAGGTGGCGGCGACGCGCGCGGACGGCACGACGGTCCGGCTGCGGCACGCCCTCTCGCCCCGGCAGGTCGAACTCCTGCTCGCGGGCGGCGTAATAAACTGGCTGCGCGATCGGCTCGCGGCCTGACGGTCCACAGGGAGGAGAAGAAGGTGGCGTTGGACATCACCCGCCGCGGCATCGCCCGCCTGCTCGGCCTCGGGGCGGCGACCGCCGTCCCGTTCGCCGCCCGCGCTCAAGGCGCGTGGCCGAACCGCCCGGTGCGGCTGGTCGTGCCATTCGGCCCCGGCGGCGCGGCGGACACGCTGGCCCGCGTCGTCGCCCAGCCCTTCCCGCAGGCCGCCGGTGGCGGTTCGCTCGTCGTCGAGAACCGCTCGGGCGGCGGCGGAACCATCGGGGGCGGCGCGGTCGCAACGGCCCGACCGGACGGCTACAACCTCATGGTCGCGGACATGGGGCCGAACGCGGTCGGGAAGGAGCTCATCCCCGCGCTCTCCTACGACCCGCTCCGCGCCTTCACGCCGATCGTCCACCTCGTGAACCTGCCCCTCGTGCTCATCACGCGCGCCGACCTCGGCGCGGACGACGTGGCAGCGCTCGTCGCGCTGGCGAAGTCGCGCCGCCAGCCCCTGACCTACGCGGCCCCCTCCGTCGGCCACCCGACGCACCTCGCGGACGAGCTGTTCCTGTCGCAGTCCGGCGCGCGGTCGGAAGCGGTGCAGTACCGCAGCGGGGCCGAGGTGCTGCGCTCCCTCGTGGCGAAGGAAACGGACTGGGCGATCATCTCCGTCTCCTCCGCCCTGCCCTTCGTCCAGGAGGGCAAGGTCAAGGCGTTGGGCGTCGCGAACCCCGCGCCGATCGCGGCGCTTCCGGGCGTGCCGCCCATCGCCGCGACGCTGTCGGGCTTTGTGGCGACGACGTGGCACGGCATCGCCGGCCCGGCGGGCATGGCGCCCGACTTCGTCCTGCGGATCAACGAAGTGTTCAACGCCATCATCGGCCGGCCGGAGGTGCAAGAGAACCTGGCCCGGACGCAGGGCGCCGAGTTCGTCGGCGGCACGCCCGAAGCCTTCGCGGCCTTCATTCGGCGCGAGGCCGAGCGGTGGATCCCGATCATCCGGTCCGCGAACATCAAGGCCGAGTAGGCGGAGGAGGCTTTGGTGCATCCGGGTTGCGGCTTCCACCAGGATGGGCTCGGCTCGACACCGCAGGGGAGCATCGGGGTGACGGCGGTGGCGGGTCGGGGTCGGAGACGCGGGCGTGCGCGCTACGCGGTGCGGGACCGGGCCGCCTACGACCGGGCGCTCGCGCGCCGCGGTGCCATCACCGTTTGGGTCTCGCCCGACGCGGCCGCTTGGTGGCGGGCGCTGGCGGGGCGCCACACCTTCTCGGACGCCGCCATCGCTGCGGCGCTCACGGTCAGGGCCGTGTACCGGCTGGCGCTGCGGCAGGCGGAGGGCTTGGTCGGCCCCATCTCCGCGCTGCCCGGCTTGGCGCTGACCGTCCCGCCGTCCTCAGGTCGGGGCGGGAGCGCTCTGGACAGAGGCACGGCCCGAAGTTTTCCCGCGTCGTCCGGGCGTGATTTCTTCCCCAAGTCCCGAGCGCCGCCATCGCCTCCTGCGCGACCGATCGCCGGAAGGCGCTGCGCCCTTCCGAGTCAGTAGAAGGGAGGCGTCAACGCCCACAACACCAAGGCGCGCGACGCTCCCGCGTTGCCGAAGCGGTGCGGCTTGCTGCTGGCGAAGCGGAAGGCGTCGCCGGCCTCAAGGGTCGCGGTCTCGCCGTCAACCTCCAGCCACAGGGCGCCCTCGAGCACCACGCCCGCGTCTTCGCCGGCGTGCGTGTAGGAGGTCGGGCCCGACGACCCGCCCGGCTGCACCGTGACCAGCAGGAGCTCGATGGCACCCTCCCCCGGCGGCGCGAGCAGCTCCTTGGTGATCCCCTCGTCGCCGAAGGCCACGCTGCGCCGGTGCGGGCGCCGCAGCACCCATGCCGGGCCCGGACCCGCCGCGCGCGGCGGGTCGAACAGCCAGCCCACGGGCACCTCCAGCGCCTCGGCGACGCGCAGCAGGCTGCGGAGCGACGGCGACGCGACGCCGCGCTCGATCTGGCTCAGCATGCCGACGGAGACGCCCGAAGCCCCGGACAGGTCCTGCAGCGTCAGCCGGCGCTGGCGCCGGAGCCGCCGCAGAGCGGAGCCGACCTCTGGACTGGCCGCCGATCGCGCCGGGGTTGCAGCCTGCCTGCGCTTCCTCTCGCCATCCTGAAAATCAGTGCCGATTCTTTTCAACGCGGTTGCACCCGTCGGCGTCGGCGCTAGGCTAGCCGCAACTCGAGCCGATCGGGAAGCGCGGATGCGACGGTACCGGGCATGCGGGTAGGGATAGAAGTCGGCGGCACCTTCACCGACCTCGTCGCCGTCAGCGGCGGCGGTGTCGGCGTCGCCAAGGTCCCGAGCACGCCGCGCAGCCCGGACGTCGGCGCCTTCGGCGCCTTGTCGGTCGCCGGCATCGCCCCCTCGGACGTGTCCGACCTGGTGCACGGCTCGACCGTCGCCACCAACGCGATCCTGGAGCGGCGGGGCGCCCGCGTCGCCTCCGTCGCCACCGCCGGCTTCCGCGACATCCTCTTCCTCCAGCGCCACGACCGGCGGAGCATCTACGACCTCCGCTACCGCAAGCCGGCGCCGCCGGTGCGCCGCCGCGACTGCTTCGAGGTGGCGGAGCGGCTCGACGCCTCTGGCGCCGTGCTGGCCCCGCTCGACGAGGCGGCGGTGGCGCGCGACCTGGTCCCGGCCCTCGCCGCCGGCGGCTACGAGGCCGTGGCGATCTGCCTGCTGTCCGCCTACGCCTCCGGCGCGCACGAGGCGCGGCTGCGCGACCTCCTCGCCGCGGCCCTGCCGGGGCTGCGGGTCGCGTGCAGCCACGAGGTCGCGCCGGAGTTCCGCGAGTGGGAGCGCGCGTCCACCACCGCGCTCTCGGCCTACGTGCAGCCGGTGATCGACGGCTACCTCGACCGCTTCGAGGCGGCGCTCGGCCGCGCGGGCTTCGCCGGGCGCTTCAGCGTCATGCAGTCGAACGGCGGCCGGCTGCCCGCCGCGGCGATGCGCCGCAGCGCGATCACCGCGCTCTTCAGCGGCCCGGCCGCCGGTGTTGTGGGCGCGGTGCGGCAGGCGGCGCGCTCGGGCCGGGGCGACCTCATAACCTTCGACATGGGCGGCACCTCCACCGACGTCTCGCTGGTGCGCGGCGGCGAGCCGTCGCTGGCGCCCGAGACCGAGGTGGACGGGCTGCCCATCCGCACGCCGGTGCTGGACATCGTCTCGGTGGGCGCGGGCGGCGGCAGCCTGGTCTGGATCGACGACGGCGGCATGCTGCGCGTCGGCCCGCGCAGCGCCGGCGCCGAACCCGGCCCGGCCTGCTACGGCCGCGGCGGCTCGCTGCCGACGGTGACGGACGCGCACGTGGTGCGCGGCACCATCCGGCCGGACGCCTTTCTCGGCGGGGCCATGCGGCTGGACGCCGGGGCGGCCCACCGCGCCTTCGCGGAGGTGGCGGCCCGCCTCGGCACCGACGTGGCTGGGGCCGCGGCGGCGGCCATCAGGCTCGCGGTCGCCAACATCGTGCGCGCCATCCAGCTCGTCTCCACCGAGCGGGGGCGCGACCCGCGCGACTGCGCGCTGCTGCCCTTCGGGGGCGCCGGGCCGCTGCTCGCCGCCGAGATCGCCGAGGAGCTCGGGCTGAGCGAGATCCTGGTGCCGCCCAACCCCGGCGTCGTCTCGGCGCTCGGCCTGCTCTCGGCGGACTACCTGAAGGTCTACGGCGCCACCCGGCGCATGCCGCTGGACGGCGACGCGCCGGACGCGCTGCGCCGCGCCCACGCCGCCTTGCGCGCCCAGGCGCTGGAGGAGTTCCGGGGCCTCGGGCTCGGCGACACCGTGGAGGACAGCCTGGAGGCCGACATGCGCTTCGTCGGCCAAGCCTTCGAGATCCCCGTCGCCGTCGAGACCGCCGGCCTCACCGCCGCTGGCCTGGCGGAGCGCTTCACCGAGGCCCACCGCCGAGTCTACCTCCACGGCGGCGAGCCCGGCCGCAGGGTCGAGGTGGTCGGCCTGCGCTACGGCGTGCGCCGCCGGCTCGACGCGCTGCCCGAGCCGCGGGAGCGCGCGTCCGGCCTGGCGAGGCCGCCCGAGGCCGAGGTGGCGCTGCCGGACGGGGGGCGCGCGCGGGCGCGGCTGGTGGACGCGGCCGCTCTGCCCGCCGGGGCGCCCCTGCACGGCCCCGCCCTCATCGAGGGCTACTCCTCGACCACCTGGGTGCCGCCGGGCTGGACCGCCGTCCGTGACGCGGCGCGCAACACGCTCCTGCGGAGGTCGGCGGCATGACGTCTGCCCTGGACCCGGTCGAATACGCCGTGCTGAGCCAGTCCCTCGTCGCCGCCGCGCGGGAGATGGGGGCGAAGCTCGTGCGCTCCGCCTACTCCACCATCCTGCGCGAGGCGCGCGACGGCTCCGCGGCGGTGCTGGACGCCCGGGGGCAGACGGTCGCGCAGGCCGAGCTGATCCCCATGCAGCTCGGCACCATCGGGCGCATCTTCGCGGCCTGCGCCGCGCTCTACCCGCCCGAGGAATTCACCGAAGACGACTTCGTCGCCATCAACGACCCGTACTCGGGCGGCCAGCACCTCCAGGACGTCTTCCTGTTCCACCCGATCCTCCACGGCGGGCGCGTGCTCGGCTTCGCCGCCTCCGTCGCGCACCACCTGGACCTCGGCGGCGGCAACCCGGGCCTGAACACGCTGGCCGCGGACGTCTACGCCGAGGGGCTGATCGTGCCGCCGCTCAAGCTGAGCATGGCGCGCGACTGGCACGGGCCGGACGGCAAGGGCGGCGCCTTCCAGCGGCTGCTCCGCGCCAACGTGCGGGTGCCGCACCAGACCATGGGCGACTTCGATGCGCAGATGGCGGCCAACGCGGTCGGCGCGCTCCGCGTCCGCGAACTGGCGGACAGGCACGGCGCCGAGAAGGTGCTCGCCGCCATGGCGGCGTTGCAGGACTATTCGGAAGCGCGGATGCGCGCCGCCATCGCCGCCGTGCCCGACGGGATCTACACCGGCGAGGACGCGGTGGACGACGACGGCCTCTCGGACGCGCCCCTGCCGGTGCGCGCCACCGTCACCGTGTCCGGCGACTCCCTGTCCGTGGACTTCGCGGGCACGGCGCCGCAGGTCCGCAGCACGCTGAACGCGCCCTTCGCGTCAACGGTCTCGGCGGCCGTGTCCTGCGTGAAGGCGGCGCTCACCAGCCCCGACATCCCGTTCAACGACGGCGCCATGCGGCCGATCGCGGTGTCGGCGCCGGAGGGCAGCTTGCTGAACCCGCGCCACCCGGCGCCGGTGCGGGCGCGGATGGAGGCGTGCTCGCGGGCCTGGAACGCGGTCATGCGCGCGCTCGCGCAAGCCGTGCCGGAGAGGGTGATCGCGCCGGGCTACGACACCACCACATCCTTCTGCCTGGCGCACCTGGGGCCGGGCGGCTGGTCCGTGTACCTGGAGGTCTTCGGCGGCGGCTACGGCGCGTCGGCCGACACGGACGGCTGCGACGCCGTGGACAACCCCCTGTCGAACTGTTCCAACACGCCGGTCGAGGCGCTGGACCAGGACTTCCCCTTCTTCCGCGTGACGCGCTACGCGTTGCGGCCCGACAGCGGCGGCGCCGGGGCGCGCCGAGGCGGCACCGGCTTCCTGCGGTCCTACGAGATCCTGGCGGACGGCGTGCGGCTGTCCATCTACAGCGACCGCTTCCGGCGGCCGGCCGAGGGGCTCTTCGGCGCCGCCGCCGGCGAGACGGGCTACTGCGAGGTGCTGCGCGGGGGGCAGCGCATGCGGGTGCGGTCCAAGGACCAGGTGGACCTCCTGCGCGGCGACGTGGTGACGATGGCCCCCGGCGGCGGGGGCGGCTACGGCGACCCCGCGCTCCGCCCCGCCGCGATGGCTGAGGACGATCTGGCGGACGGCCTCGCCACCGCCGCGGGCGCCGCACCGGCGGCGGCGGTGGCCTAGCCCCATGGCGCTCTCGGCCGACAGCCACGACCGCTCGCTCTGGAGCGCCACCTGCGAGGAGCCGGCGCCGCCCGCGCCGCCGTTCGGGGGCGAGGCGGAGGTGGACGCGGCCGTCATCGGCGGCGGCATCACCGGCTGCAGCGCCGCGCTGTCGCTGGCCGAGGCGGGCGCGCGGGTCGCGGTGCTGGAGGCGCGGGGGATAGGCTGGGGCGCCTCCGGCCGCAACGGCGGGCAAGTCATCCCGGGCGTGAAGCTCGACCCGTCCGAGCTGGCGGCCCGCTTCGGGGAGGAGCGCGGCGTGGCCCTGGCGCGCGCGGTCGGCGGCGCGGCCGACGCGGTGTTCGACCGCGCGGAGCGGCACCAGATCCGCTGCGCGCCGGTGCGCGCTGGCTGGATACAGGCGGCGCACGCCCCGGCGGCGCTGCCGCGCGTGCTGCGCCGAGCCGAGGAGTGGCGCGCCATGGGCGCGCCGGTGGAGGTGCTGGACGCGGACGCGCTCGCCCGCCGCACCGGCGCCGTCGGCTACTGCGGGGGCTGGCGGGACGGGCGCGCCGGGACGCTGCACCCGCTGGCCTACGTGCGCGGCCTGGCGCGCGCCGCGAGGGGCGCGGGGGCGGCGCTGCACGGCGGGTCGCCGGTGGTCCGGCTGTCCCGGCGCGATGGCCGCTGGCTCCTGGAAACGGCGAACGGCGGCCGGCTGCGCGCCCGCGCGGTGGTCGCGGGGACGGACGGCTACACGGACGCCTTGGTGGACGGCCTGCGGCGCACGCTGTTGCTGGTGCAGAGCATCCAGGTCGCGACCGCGCCGCTGCCGCCGGCCGCGCGGGCGGCGGTGCTGCCGGGCGGCGAGTGCGTGTCGGAAACCCGCCGCCTCGCCTTCTACTTCCGCCGCTCGCCCGACGGCCGCGTCGTCTTCGGCGGCCGCGGCGCGGTGGGCGAGGCGGAGAGCCCGGCGCTGTTCGCGGCGCTGTCGTCCGCGCTCGGGCGCACGCTGCCGGCCGTTGCGGGGCTGCCGGTGGAACACCGCTGGTCCGGCCAGGTGGCGCTGACGCTGGACGGCCTGCCGCGGGTGCACGAACCGGAGCCGGGCCTGTTCGTCGGCCTGGGCTACAACGGGCGGGGGGTGGCGATGGCGACGCTGATGGGCGCTTGGCTGGCGGCGCGCCTCCACGCCGGCACGGAAGCGCCGCTGCCCGTCTCGCGCGTCGCGCCGATCCCTTGGCACGCAGCCAGGAAGCCGGTGATCGCCGCGGGCATCGCGCTCGCCTGGGCGCGGGACCGGATGGGGCGGGCGGCGTGAGCGCGCTGTTCTCCCCGCTCGCCCTGCGCGACGTGGCGCTCCGCAACCGCGTCATGGTCTCGCCGATGCAGCAGTACATGGCGGGCGACGACGGCCTGCCGACCGCCTTTCACAGCCAGCACTACGGCCGGCAGGCCCTGGGCGGCGCGGGCGTGGTGATGACGGAGGCGCTGGCGATCAGCCCGGAGGCGCGCGTCACCCGCCACGACCTCGGCCTTTGGGACGACGCGCAAGCGGCCGCGCTGGCGCCGATCGCCGCCATGATCGCGGAAGCCGGCGCGGTGCCGGCGACGCAGCTCATCCACGCCGGCAGGAAGGGCAGCGTCGGGCGGCCCTGGGAGGGCTACGCGCCGCTCACCGCGGAGGACGCCGCGCGCGGCTCTCCTCCCTGGACCACGCTGGCGCCGAGCGCCGTGCCGGCCAACCCGGGCTGGCACACGCCGCGGGCGCTCGACGAGGCCGGCGTCGCGGCCGTCGTCGCCGACTACGCCGCGGCCGCGCGCCGCGCCGCCAAGGCGGGCTTCCGGCTTCTGGAGGTGCACGCCGCGCACGGTTACCTGCTCCACAGCTTCCTGTCGCCGCTGTCCAACCACCGCAACGACGACTGGGGCGGCGACTTCGCGGGGCGGGCGCGGCTGGCCCTGCGGGTGGCCGAGGCGGTGCGGGACGCCTGGCCCGCGCACCTGCCGCTTTCCTTCCGCTTGTCCTGCGTGGACGACCAGCCCGGCGGCTGGTCGCTGGAGGACAGCGTGGCGCTCGCGCGCGAATTGAAGGCGCGCGGGGTGGATCTGATCGACTGCTCCTCGGGCGGCCTGGGCGAGCGGACGACCACGCGCATGGTGCGCCGCCCCGAGGGCTACCAAGTCGAGTACGCCGCCCGCATCCGCGCGGAGGCCGGCGTGCCCACCGCCGCGGTCGGCCTCATCACCACGCCGGCCTTCGCGGAAGCCGTCGTGGCGGAGGGCCGCGCCGACGTGGTGGCGATCGGCCGAGAGGCGCTGAGCGATCCGCATTGGCCGCTGCGGGCGGCCCGCGCGCTCGGCGCGGACCGCGGCTTCGGGATGTGGCCCCCGTCGTGGGGCTGGTGGCTGGAGAAGCGCGCGCGCGCCGCGCAGGCCGCCGAAAGGGAGGGATGACGACGCCATGCCGCTGAACCGCAGGACCGTGCTCGGCGCCGGCGCCACGGCGCTGCTCGCTTCGCCCGTCGTGTCCCGCCGCCCGCTGGCGCAGCCGGCGCGGCTGGAGGTCGCGGGCGTGTATTCCCTGTCCGGCACCTTCGCCAACGTCGGCGACCTGCTGAACAAGGGCAACACCTGGGCCTTCGAGCACTACCGCACCGCGGCCGGCGTGCCCATCAACTACACCCTGCTGGACGACCAG
This sequence comes from Craurococcus roseus, assembly GCF_039523795.1. Taxonomy (NCBI): domain Bacteria; kingdom Pseudomonadati; phylum Pseudomonadota; class Alphaproteobacteria; order Acetobacterales; family Acetobacteraceae; genus Craurococcus; species Craurococcus roseus. Next base: position 65,748 of record NZ_BAAAFZ010000072.1, read on the forward strand.
GGCGACCCCGGCCGCGCGGTGCGCCGCGTGCAGGAGGTGATGGCCGCCGGAACGCGCCACATCGTCGGCTGCACCAACAGCGCGATAGCCTTGGCCGTCGCGCGCGAGGTCCACCGGGCCGGCGGCATCTACATCCACATGGCCGGCGCGGACGAGGCCACGGGCAGCGAGTGCAACCGCGCGAGCTTCCGCTGGCCCGGCGCCAGCTTCACCGCGGTGAACGCGACGGTGCGCCCCTTCATCGAGCGCAACCCGCAGGCCAAGCGCTGGTACACCATCACCGGCCAGTACGTGTTCGGCGAGAGCCTGCTGACCAACACGCGCGCGCTGCTGCAGGAAGCCGGCTGCCAGCACCTCGGCAACTCGTACCACTCGCTGAGCGAGCGCGAGTACTCCGGCTACATCACCGCGGCGCTGGCGGCGCGGCCGGACGTGCTGGCCATCCTGAACTTCGGCAACCAGACGGTGGACGTGCTGCGCCAGGCCGTCTCCTTCGGCATGAAGCGCAACACCAAGATCGTGGTCCCGTGGTCCACCGGGCTCGACCAGTACCAGGCGTGGGGCCCCGACATCTGCGACGGCGTCTTCTTCGGCGTGAACTACTGGCACGGCGTGCAGGCGCCGGGGAACAAGGTGATCCAGGACGTGGTCCGGCAGAAGACCGGCGGGCAGACGACGAACTACCTCCACGCCTGCGGCTGGGCGGTCGGGCAGCTGCTGGTGGAGGCCGCCAACAAGGCCGGCAGCACCGACGTGCCGGCCATGATTCGCGCGTTGGAGGGGCTCAGCTACGAGGGCCCGACGGGCACCGAGACGGTCCGCGCCGAGGACCACCAGGTCATCAAGGATTACTACCTCATGCTCGGCAAGCCGCGGTCGCGCATGGCCGACCGCGACGATTTCGCCGAGGTGCTGGCCGGGACCAAGGCCTTCCAGCCGCCCGACCGCACGGGCTGCCGCATGGCCTGAACGGGCGGGCGGTCGAGGTGTCGGCGCAACTCCTGCTGTTCCAGCTCCTGAACGGGCTGGGCATCGGGATGATCTACTTCCTGCTGTCGGTCGGGCTGACGATGATCTTCGGCCTGATGGGCTTCGTGAATTTCGCCCATGGCGCGTTCTACCTGGTGGCCGCCTACGCCGCCTACTCCGTCAGCCTGCTGACGGGGAGCATGCTGTGGGCGCTGCTGCTGGGCCCGCTCGCGGCCGGGGCGGTGGCGCTCGCCTCCGAGCGGCTGCTGCTGCGCCGCACCTACGCGCTGCCGCACGAGGCGCAGATCCTGGTCACCTTCGCCCTGTCCCTGATCCTGCAGGAAACGGTGATCCTGGTCTTCGATCCGCTCAGCAAGAACGTCCCCGTGCCGGATTTCCTGTCCGGCATCGTGTTCCTGGGCGACTTCGTGTACCCCGCCTATCGGCTCGCGGTGGTCGGCGTCGCAGCGGCCGTGGCCTTGGCGATGTGGCTGGCGCTGGAGCGCACGCGCTTCGGCGCGATCCTGCGCGCCGGATCGGAGAGCGCGGAGATGGTGTCCCTGCTCGGCGTGGACGTGGGCCGGGTGTTCATGGCCGCCTTCGCGCTTGGGGGCGCCCTGGCCGGATTGGCCGGCGCCTTGGCGGCGCCGCTGCGGGGCGTCGAGCCCTTCATGGGCTTGGAGGCGCTCGGCGTCGCCTTCGTGGTCGTGGTGGTGGGCGGCATCGGCAGCTTCGCCGGGGCGCTGCTCGGCGGGCTGCTGATCGGCGTGGTGCAGTCCGTCATGTCCAGCCTGTGGCCGGAAGGGGCCCGGCTGATGATCTACGCCGCCATGGCCTTCGTGCTGCTGGCGCGGCCGGCCGGCTTGCTGGGCCGGGCGTGATGGAGCCCCGGTTCCCCGACCCGACCTCGCTCGGCCTCCTGCTCGCGGTGGCCGCCCTGCCCTTCGTCCTGCCCACGGTCACGCTGGCCAGCGAGGCGGTGGTCTTCGCCACCGGCACCCTCTCGTGCTCCCTCCTGCTGGGCGGGGTCGGGCTGCTCTCCTTCGGCCAAGGGCTGTTCCTCGGCGCCGGCGCCTACGCCTCCGGCCTGCTGCTGCGCGACGCGGGGCTCGGCACGGCCGCGGCGGTCCTGCTCTCGACCCTGGGCGCCGCCGCGCTGGCGGGGCTGGTGGGCTTCATCTCCGTGCGCCGGCGGGGCGTGTACTTCGTGATGCTGACCCTCGCCTTCGCGCAAATGGGCTACTTCGCCGTCCTGGCCGCCGGCCGGGTGACGGGCGGCGAGAACGGGCTGACCGGGGTGCCGCGCCCTTCCCTGCCCGGAGGATTGGCGCTCGACACGCCGGGCGCGGTGTACGCCGTGCTGGCCGTCCTGTGCCTGTCCGCGTTCTTCCTGGCGCAGCGCGTCCTCGCGTCGCCCTTCGGCAGCGTGCTGGCGGCGATCCGGGAGAACGAGGCGCGGGCGGAGGCCCTCGGCTACGGCACGCGCGCGTTCAAGGTGGCCGCCTTCGCCCTGGCGGGCGGCATCGCCGGCCTGGCGGGCGCGATGCACACGCTTTTCCTGGGCTTCGTGCCGCCGAACACGATCCAGCTCGAGATGAGCGAGCGGCTGATCGTGATGGCCATCATCGGCGGCGCCGGCTCCCCGGCCGGGGCCTTCGTCGGCGCGCTGTTCTTCGTGGTGGCCGCCGAGTTCCTGGCCGAGCTGTGGCCGCGCTGGCTGATCCTGATCGGGCTCCTGCTCATCGCCATAGTGCTGTTCATGCCACGGGGCATCTGGGGCGCCGCGCAGGAACTGCTCGCCCGCCGCCGCGCCGCCGCGGTCCCAGGCCTCGCCGCGGATGCCTGAGCCGCCGCCGCTGCTGGCCGCCGAGGGCCTGGGCGTGCGCTTCGGCGACTTCCGCGCGCTCGGCGGCGTGTCCCTCCGGGTGCGCCAGGGCGGCATCCACAGCGTCATCGGCCCCAACGGCGCCGGCAAGACGACCTTGTTCAACGCGCTCACCGGCGCGCGCCCGCCGACCGAAGGCGCCGTGACGCTGGCTGGGCGCGAGGTCACCCGAATGCCCGCCCACCGCCGCGCGCGGCTCGGGATGTCGCGGTCTTTCCAGGTCACGAACCTCTTCGCCGAACTCGCGGTGCGCGAGAATCTACGGTTGGCGGTGCAGGCGGCCCGGGGGCGCTCGGCCTGGGCCTTCTGGCACGCCCCGTCGCGCCTGCCGGGCGTGGCGGAGGCGGTGGAGGGGCTGCTGTCCCTCACCGGCCTGGCCGCCAGGGCCGATGCGCGGGCCGGCAGCCTGCCGCACGGCGGCCAGCGCGCCCTGGAGATCGGCATGGCGCTGGCCTCGGACCCGAAGCTCGTGCTCCTGGACGAGCCCCTGGCCGGCATGGGCGTGGACGACGTGGCCCGGACCAAGGCGCTGATCCGGGGCTTGGCGCCCGCGCGCACGGTGCTCCTCATCGAGCACAACATGGGCGTCGTCCTGGACATCTCCGACCGGATCACCGTCCTCGCGCGGGGCCGCGTCATCGCGGAAGGCCCGCCCGCCGCGATTCGCGCCGACCCCGGGGTGCGCGAGGCCTATCTCGGCTCGACCGGGGCGGCGGCGTGAACGGCGGCGCGCCGCTGCTCGACGTCGCCGGCCTGCACGCCTGGTACGGCAAGAGCCACATCCTGCACGGCCTGTCGCTGGAGGTGGGCGCGGCGGAGACGGTGGCGCTGCTCGGCCGCAACGGCGCCGGGAAGACCACGACCATGCGGGCCCTGTGCGGCCTGCTCCCGTCCGTGCGGGGCAGCGCGCGCTTCGGCGGGACGGAGCTGCTGGGCCGGCCGCCGCACGCCATCGCCCGGAGCGGCCTTTCGTTGGTGCCGGAGCACCGGGGGATCTTCGCCTCCCTGACCGTCGAGGAGAACCTGCGCATCGCCCACCGGCGCTCGTCGCGGTGGTCGCCCGAAGCGGCCTGGGCGATGTTCCCCGCGCTGGCCGACCGGCGCCGGACGCCCGGCGGCAAGCTCTCCGGCGGCGAGCAGCAGATGCTGGCCATCGCCCGCGCGTTGATGCTCGGCCCGCGGCTGCTGCTCCTGGACGAGCCGACGGAGGGCTTGGCTCCGGTGATAGTCGAGCGCCTCGTGGCGCTGCTGCGGAACTTGAAGGCCGGCGGCCTGCCGATGCTGCTCGTGGAGCAGAACCTGGACGTCTGCCGTGCCGTCGCCGACCGGCACGCCATCCTGGACGAGGGCCGGGTCATCTGGGCCGGCGACACCGCCGCGCTGGCCGCCGCCGGCGGGGTGGTGTCGCGGCACCTGACGTTGGAGCACGCTTGAAGCGGGGGAGGACGCGATGACGCCGGGGCGTTTCACCGGTCGCGCGGCGGCCGTCACCGGCGCTGCGCGCGGCATCGGCGCCGCCACGGCCCGGCGCCTCGCCGCCGAAGGCGCGCGGGTGCTCCTCGCCGACCGCGAGGCGGAGGTCGAAGGGGTCGCCGCCGGGATCGGCGGCGCGGCGCTCCGGCTCGACGTGGTGGACGCCGACGCGGGGAGGCGCCTGGCGGCCGCGGCCCTCGAAGCGTTCGGCCGGCTCGACGTCCTGGTGAACAACGCCGGCATCGGCGGCTCGCGCCCACTGGCCGAGTCGGACGACGCGCTGATCGATCGCTTCGTGGACACCAACCTGAAGGCCGTGCTGCGCGTCACGCGCGACTGCCTGCCCCACTTGCCGCGGCCGGGCGGGCGGGTCGTGAACGTCTCTTCCGTGTTCGGTTTGGCGGGGTACCCCGGCACCACGGCCTACGCCGTGGCCAAGGCCGGCGTCGCGCAGTTCACGCGCCAGCTCGCGGGCGAGCTCGGGCCTGAGGGCGTCACGGTCAACGCCGTGGCGCCGGGCCTGATCGAAACGGCGATGACCGCGGGCCACCTGCAAAGGCCGCACTACCGGCGCGCCATGCTGGAGCCGACGCCGCTGCGCCGCGCCGGGCGCCCGGAGGAGGTGGCGGCCGCCATCGCCTTTCTCGCCTCCGACGACGCCTCGTTCGTGACGGGGCAGGTGCTGGCGGTGGACGGCGGCTGGCTTGTGGCGCGCTGCCCGCCGGCCGACGATGGCGGCGCGTGAGGACGGGGAGCGGGGCATGAGCGACATCCACGTGGACTGGCCGGGCGGTGCGCGGGTCGCCGTGATGCTGACCTTCGACTTCGACGCCGAGACGCTGTGGCTCTCGCGCGACCCGGACAATGCGCGCCGGCCCGGCGTCCTCAGCCAAGGCACCTACGGCGCCAAGGTCGGCGTGCCCAAGATCCTGGAGGTACTCCGGGAGGAGGCGGTGAAGGCCACCTTCTTCGTCCCCGGCTGGACGGCGGAGAACCACACGGCCCGCTGCGAGGCGATCCTCCGCGACGGGCACGAGGTGGCCCACCACAGCTACTCCCACCGCTGGATCGACCCGGACTTCCCCGACCAGGAACGCGAGGAGATGGAGCGCGGCCTGGACGCCCTCAAGCGCGTGCTGGGCGTGGTGCCGCGGGGCTACCGATCGCCGGCCGGCGAGACCAGCGACAACATGGTGCGGCTGCTCCAACGGCACGGCTTCCTGTACGACAGCTCCCTGCTCGACGACGTGGTGCCCTACCGCCTGGCGCTGCCCGGCGGCGGCGGCGAAGGGCCGGTGGAGCTGCCCTGGCACTGGAGCACGGACGACGCGCCGCACGCGCTGTTCTCCATCAAGAATCCCCGCCCGATCTTCCCCAACAGCCACCTGCGCGAGATCTTCCAGGACGAGTTCCGCGAGATCCACCGCTGGGGCGGCCTCTACAACCTCGTCATGCACCCGCAGGTCACGGGCCGCCCGAGCCGGGTGGCGCTGCTGCGCGAGATGATCGGCTGGATGCGCGACTTCCCAGGCGTGTGGTTCGCCACCGGCGCGGAGGTGGCGGAAGCCTGGGCCGCCACGCAGAAAAGTCGGGCGTCGTGACGGAGGGCGCGGGGATGCGCGTCGCCCGGGCTTGGCTGGCCGCTGCCGCCATGGCCTTGGCGGGCGGGACGGCGGCGGCGCAGCCCGCGGCGGAGCGGCCGCTGCGGCTGGTGCTGAACGTCGGGCTCCAGAACCTGGACCCGATCGCCGGCCCGTCCTTCGTGACGCGCAACTTCGCCTACATGGTCTGGGACACGCTGGTCGCCATGGACGGCCAGGGCGGGTACCGCCCGCAGATGCTGGAGTCCTGGAGCGCCAGCGACGACCGCCTGACCTGGACCTTCACGCTGCGGCCCGGTTTGGTCTGGAGCGACGGCGCGCCGGTCACGGCGGAGGACTGCGTCGCCTCGCTCCGCCGTTGGGGCGGGCGCGACGGGCTCGGCCGCCGCCTGCTCGCCGCCACGAAGGACCTCAAGGCGACCGGGCCGGACACCTTCGTGCTGGAGCTGTCGCGCCCGTTCGGCCCGGTCATCGAGGCGCTGGGCAAGCCGAGCGTCCACGTGCCCTTCGTCATGCCCGCGCGGATCGCGTCGGCGACGCCGCCGACCCAGCAGGTGCAGGAGATCGTCGGCTCCGGCCCCTACCTCTTCGTGCGGGAGGAGTGGGTGCCGGGCGAGCGCACCGTGTTCCGCCGCAACCCCGCCTACCGGCCCCGCGACGAGCCCGCGGACGGGCTCGCCGGCGGCAAGGCCGCGCACTTCGAGCGCGTGGAGTTCCTGACGCTCACCGACCCGTCCGTGCGCGTCTCCGCCCTGCGGCGGGGCGAGGTGGACTACCTGGAGTACGCGCCGATCGACAGCCTCGGCCTGCTCCGGCGCGATCGGAACGTGGTCATAGCCAACCCCGGCAGCATCGCGCAGATCATGGGCGCGGTCAGCGTCAACCACCTGCAGCCGCCCTTCGACAACCCGCTGGTCCGCCGCGCCTTGCAGCAGGTGCTGGACCAGCGCGAGACGGTCGCCGCGCTCGGCCTGCCGGAGGGCATGCACCACGCCCGATGCCTGTCCATGTTCATGTGCGGCGGCCCCTACGCGAGCGACGCCGGCGCGGAGGCGCTGCGCGAGCCCAGCCTGGAGCGCGCCCGCGAGCTGCTCGCCGAGGCCGGCTACAAGGGCGAGCGCGTGGCCTTCATGCACCCGGCCGACAGCGTGCTCATCAACCCGATGGCTTTGGTGCTGATCGACCGGATGCGCCGCGCCGGCTTCAACCTCGACGTCTTCACCTCCGACTGGTCCTCCATCGCCCAGCGCTGGCTGAGCCGCGAGCCGGTGGAGCGCGGCGGCTGGAGCGTCGTGCCGGTGGTCTACACCGGCTTCGACATGTCGGACCCGCTGGCCAACCCCGGCACCGGCTACAACTGCACGGGCAACGTCCCCTGGTCCTACTGCGACGCGGAGATGGCGCCGCTGCTCCAGGCCTTCGAGGCCGAGGCGGACCCGGCGAAGCGGCGGGAGATCGCCGCCGCCATCCAGGCGCGCGCGCACGCGGCGGCGACCTTCCCGCTGTCCGGCCAGTTCTCCAGCCCGGCGGCGTGGCGCGCCGAACTGCGCGGCGTGGTGGATTTCGGCTTCCCGGTGATGTGGAACATCCGGCGCGCCCCGGCCCGGTGAACGGGCCGGGATGCGCGGGGCCGTGATCCGCCGCACGTTGACACCACGGCGCCGCGGTCCGCAGCATCGTGGGCAGCCGCCCGCCCGGACGACGGCCCGCTTTGGAGATCCCGGACCATGCGCCGACGCAGCCTGCTCGCCGCCGCAGGGGCCGGCGCCCTCGCCCCGCTCGCCCGGCCCGCCTCCTTGCGCGCGCAATCCGCGACCACGCTCCGCTTCACGCCGCAGCAGGACGTGGTGACGCTCGACCCCGTCACGACCTTCGCCTACGCGACGCGCAACCACGGCTACATGGTCTTCGACACCCTCTACGGCATGGACGGCTCCTACCAGGCCACGCCGCAGATGGTGGACGGGCACCGCGTCGAGGACGACGGCAAGCGCTGGGACCTCACGCTGCGCGAGGGCCTGCGCTTCCACGACGGCGAGAAGGTCCTGGCGCGCGACTGCGTGGCCAGCCTCCGCCGCTGGGCCAAGCGCGACCCGTTCGGCGGGGTGCTCATGGACGCGGCCGACGAGCTCTCGGCGCCCGACGACCGCACGATCCGCTTCCGCCTGAAGCGGCCCTTCCCGCTGCTGCCCATCGCGCTCGGCAAGGCCTCCGTCCCGGTCTGCGCCATGATGCCGGAGCGGCTGGCGAACACGGACCCCTTCCGCCAGGTGCCGGAGCTCGTCGGCAGCGGCCCCTTCCGCTTCAAGGCGGACGAGCGCGTGCCCGGGTCGCTCGCCGTCTACACCAGGTTCGAGGGCTACGTGCCGCGCCGCGACGGCGCGCTGTCCTGGACCTCGGGGCCCAAGGTCGTGCGCTTCGACCGGGTCGAGTGGCGGGTCATGCCGGACCCCTCCACCGCCACCTCCGCCCTGATGGCCGGCGAGCAGGATTGGCAGGAGTACGCCTACCACGACCAGCTCGGGCTTCTGCGCCGCGCCCGCGACGTGCGCGTCAGGGTGCTGGACCCGACCGGCTTCGTCGGCATGATGCAGGTGAACCACCTGCAGCCGCCCTTCGAAAACCCGGCGATCCGGCGCGCGCTCTGGGGCGCCATCGACCAAACGGCCACCATGCAGGCCCTGGTGGGTCCGCAGGAGACCGGGCTGTACAACGTGCCGCTCGGTTTCTTCTGCCCGAACACGCCCATGGCCTCGGACGCCGGGCTGGAGCCGCTGACCGGCCCGCGCGACATGGCCAGGACGCGGGCGGCGCTGCGCGAGGCCGGCTACCGCGGCGAGCCGGTGGTGCTGATGGTGCCCTCCACCTCCCCGGGCTCCTCCATCATGGGCACGGTCGCGGCCGACACGCTCAAGCAGGCCGGCATGGCCGTCGAGGTCTACGCCGTCGAGTTCAACGCCATGCTGCAGCGGCGCAACCGCAAGGGGCCGGTCTCGGAGGGCGGGTGGAGCGCCTTCGTCACCAACTGGGCCGGGACCGATTGGTTGAACCCCGCCGTGCACATCGCGCTGCGCGGCGCCGGGGACGCGGGCTACGCCGGCTGGGCCACCATCCCCCGCATAGAGGCGCTGCGCGCCGATTGGTTCGCCGCCGCGGACACCGCCGCGCGGCAGGCGATCTGCCGCGAAATCCAGCTCGAAGCCATGCGGGAGGTGCCCTACTACCCGCTCGGCCAATTCATCCAGCCGACCGCGCACCGCGCGAACCTGACCGGCCTGCTCGACGGCTTCCCGACCTTTTGGAACGTGAGGCGCGCATGAACGACGCCGTGCCGGGCAGCAGCGCCCCGAACGCCGAGGTTCGCCGCGCGGCGCTCGATTGGATCGCCGCCAACGAGCGGCGCCTGTCCGCGTTCAACGCGCGCATATGGGAGCACGCCGAGCCGGCATGGCGCGAGTACCGCTCCGCGCGCGACTACGTCGAGCTGCTCCGCGCCGAAGGCTTCTCGGTCGAGGAGGGGTCGGGCGGGATGCCGACCGCCTTCGTCTCCACTTGGAGCCAGGGGGCTGGCGGGCCGGTGCTGGCGGGCTTCTCCGAGTACGACGCCGTGCCCGGGAACTCGCAGCAGGTCGCGCCGCGGCGGGCCCCGCGCGAAGGATTGCATCCCTACGCCGCCGGCCACACCGACCCGCACTCCATGCTCGGCACGGCCTCCCTCGCCGCCGTGCTCGGCGCGCGGGCGGCGATGGAGGCGCACGGTGTGGCGGGGACGCTGAAGCTGTTCGGCGAACCGGCGGAGAAGGTGTGCGGCTCGAAGCCGGTCCACGCCGCCAAGGGCTACTACGACGGCCTGGACGCCGCGGTGGTCTGGCACCCGTGGCCCTACAACACGGTCACGGACGAAACGCACTTCGGCGCCTACTGGAGCGCGGTGGTCACCTTCGAGGCCGAGGCGCCGGAGCGCTGGATCGACCCGGCGCTGGTGCCGATCGAGGGCGCGCACGCCGCGGCGCGCTGCCCGGGCGCGCTGGACGCGCTCTGCCTCATGTACACCACGACCAAGTACACCAAGGAGGCGATGTTCCCGCACGCCGGCTCCTGGACGCTCAACGAGTTCGTCCTGGGCGACGCCGCCGCCACCTCGGACAACCTGCCGCCGCGCTTCGCCCAGATCCAGTACTCCTGGCGCTCCCCTTCGCTCGGCATCCAGGAGCAGATCTGGCGCGTGCTGGCCAACAACGCGCGCCACGCCGCCGGCAGCACCGGCTGCCGGGCCTTCGTGCGCTGGGTGACGAAGACGCGCGTGGGCGTGCCCAACAAGGCGATGACCGACTTGGCGTGGAAGAACCTCCAGGAGGTCGGCCCGCCGGTCTTCCCCGAGGAGGCGCTGGAGTTCGGCCGCGCCATCCAGCGCGAACTCGGCCTGGAGCCGATGGCCGACCCGTTCAACGCCGACATCGGCCGGCTGATGCCGCCGGAGGAGTTCGAGGCGAAGATGCGCGCCGGCCTGCCGCCGTGGCAGAGGCACCTGAGCGCCGACGACTACGTGGAGTTCTGCTGGCACGCGCCGACCGTGCGCCTGCTCGCCGGGCGCCCGCGCCCGCGGCCGCCCGGGCCGGGATACGCCTACCCGAACTGGGCCTACAACGCGCTCGGCGGCCTGCCGGCGGCGGTGGACCCCGGTTTGTTCGTGGCGGCCAAGACGATGGCGCTCACCCTCGTCGACCTGGCGACGCGGCCGGAGGCGCTCGCGGCCGCGCAGGCCGAGTTCCGCGGACGCGCCGGCGGCGGGCCGGGCGGGGCCGGCTGGGTGGGGCCGTTGCTGCCCGCCGACTTCGAGCCCCCGGTGGACCTGCGCTGGCCGGAGTACGTCACCACAGAGCGCGGGCGCGAATGGTGCTTCCCGACGCCGCGCGAAGGGACAGGCGCCGGGGAAGCGCTCTGAAGCGGGCGCGAGCGGCGACGCTGTGCGATGGACGCCGCAGACAAGCATCCCGTGGCCAGGACGGCACGTCCTCCTCCTGCCGCAGGTGGCGACCAACTCCGAGGCGGGAGCTCAAGGGCATTCCTCAGTGGTTGGAGCGGCGCAGGTTCCAGGGCACCGGGAACGCGAACTCCACCACGCCGCGGAGGTCCGCCCGGTAGGCCTGGGGCATGGAGAGCTGGCCGGCGATGACCATGTTCACGTTCTCATGGAAGCGCCGCTGGATGCCGCCCGCCAACTCCCCCGCCGCGCTGGGTCGCCCTCGGCGGCGTAACGCTCCATGAGCGCCTTCATCTCTTCGTCGCAGAACCATCCCGGGTAGTTGCGGCAGTTGTAAGCGGCGACGGAGTTGACCATCGGGTTGAACAGGTCGATGCCTGGCCAGACCACGGTGACGGCGCTCCAGCCGCCGCGCTCCACCGGCCCGCGGTTGAGGCGCCGCTGCGCCACGGAGGCCCAGTCGGAGGTCCATTCGTCCACGTTGAAGCCGGCCCGGCGGAGCTGCTCGACGGCGACGGCGGCGACGGCGGCGACGGGGTTGAGAATCGCCGAGTCCGTGGGGTGGAGGAACACCACGCGCTCGTTGTTGTAGCCGGCCTCGCGCAGCAGCTCGCGCGCGCGTTCGAGGCCGCGCCCGCGCAGGTCCTCGGTGCCGACCTCCGTCGCCGTCGGCGAATCGCAGGCGTAGATCGTCAGGCATTCGCGCAGGTACATGTCTTCGGGCAGGCCGGTGCCCGCCATGATCTCGGCCTGCGCGATGGCCGTCTGCGCGGCCCGCCGGATCGCCGGGTTGTCGAACGGCGGGTGGGCGTGGTTGAGGCTGATGAAGGGCATGTACTGCCCCATGCCGCCCTTCGGGCGCATCACGACGATGTTGCGGTTGCGTCGCAGCAGGGACACGAAGTCGGGCGGCACGATCTCGACCACGTCCACCTCGCCGCCCTGCAAGGCCGCGGCGCGGGTAGCGACGTCGGTTATGCTGCTGTCCGCCGTCAGGGCTCATGAGACGGCCAGGGCGGCTTGAGGAACGAACCGTCCAGGAGTGAAGATGAGCCAGAAATCCTCCACCGCAGCCGCGAAGGCGCCTGCCGAGCGGGTGGTCCGAGACATCCGCCGCGCGACGCGCAAACACCACTCGGCCGAGGACAAGATCCGCGTGGTGCTGGAGGGCCTGCGCGGCGAGGAGAGCATCGCCGCCCTGTGCCGGCGCGAGGGCATCGCCGAGAGCCTGTACTACGCCTGGTCCAAGGAGTTCCTGGAAGCCGGCAAGCGGCGCCTGGCCGGCGACACGGCGCGGGCGGCGACGACCGACGAGGTCAAGGCGCTGCGCCACGAGGCCCGCACGCTCAAGGAGGTCGTGGCCGAGCAGGCGCTCGAGCTGCGCCTGATGAAAAAAAGCATGACCGCGGCTGGGGACGACCGCGAATGAGGTACCCGGCTTCCGAGAAGCTCGAGATCATCCGCATCGTCGAGCAGTCGCATTTGCCGGTGCGCCGTACCTCGACGCACCTCGGCGTGCCGCCAGCCACCTTCTACCGGTGGTACGACCGCTACCAGGCCGACGGCGGCCCGGAGGCGCTGGCCGACCGGCCGTCCCGGCCCGACCGCGTGTGGAACCGCATCCCGGACGCGGTGCGCGGCCGCATCATCGACCTGGCGCTAGCGGAGCCTGAGCTGTCGCCGCGCGAGTTGGCGGTGCGCTTCACCGAGCGCGGGCGCTACTTCGTCTCCGAGGCCTCGGTCTACCGTCTGCTCAAGGCGCACGACCTCATCACCAGCCCGGCCTTCATCGTGGTCAAGGCGGCCGACGAGTTCCACACCAAGACCACTGCGCCGAACCAGCTCTGGCAGACCGACTTCACCTACCTGAAGGTGGTCGGGTGGGGCTGGTTCTATCTCTCGACCGTGCTCGACGACTTCTCCCGCTACATCGTCGCCTGGAAGCTCTGCGCCACCATGGCGGCGAGCGATGTCAGCGACACGCTCGAACTCGCCCTCGCCGCGTCGGGCTGCAGCGAGGTGGGCGTACGCCACCGGCCGCGGCTGCTGTCGGACAATGGGCCGGGCTACATCGCCGACGAGCTTGCCAACTGGCTCGCCAGCAAAGGGATGCAGCACGTGCGCGGCGCGCCTTGCCATCCGCAGACGCAGGGCAAGATCGAGCGCTGGCACCGGACGCTCAAGAACCGCATCCTGCTGGAGAACCACTACCTGCCCGGCGACCTGCAGGCGCGCATCGAGGCCTTCGTCACCCACTACAATCATCAGCGCTGCCACGAGAGCCTGAGCAATCTCACCCCGGCCGACGTCTACTTCGGGCGGGGCCAGACCATCCTGCTCGAGCGCGAACGCATCAAGCGACACACCATCCGCCAGCGACGCTTGCTGCATCAGCGCCAAGCCGCCTAACCTCACCAACCGGATGAGCCAGCGCCTCCGTTAAGCCGACGTCCTCGCTGTCCCAAAGCATTCGACGACGGACAGCCACCGGCGAGCCTCCCTTGCTGCCGCCTCGGCCGAGAGCGTCGTTGGCGATGCCCAAAGCCGCCGCGGCAGCGTCCGCGGTCGCCGCGCGGCGGCTCGGCCGGGTTCCGCCTGGAAAGGAGCGTCGCTCCGGGTCAGCGCCGGCAACTCCAACGGCGGCACCGGCTATCGCGGCGTTCCTCGAAGGGCACGTCCAGGCCGCGTGGACGCGCAGCGCCCGCGCCGCCGTGGCCGCCCTCAGATCCACGGCCCCACGGCCGCTGGTGCCGACGCAGCGCCTCAACCCCGTCGTGCTCGCCGCCCTGCGGCACGGCCGCTGAACAGCAAGGGAACCACACCATGGAGCGAAAGCCCCTCGAGTTGCCGACGGACTTCCTCAACGAAGTCGACTGCTCACCGCCGCCAAGCTATGGGCAATACACGCTGGGCGAGTGTGGCAACTGCATGCACATGCGCCTCCCCAACGGAGTCCTGCAGGTGCCGACATACTTCGATAAGACCGGCAAGGACGGTCGGACGCCGATATCGGCCAACACCGTGGTCAAAGCGTTCTACGCCGGCCTCGGCTTCTGCATGTTGAGCCCTCCGGTGCCGGGAGGAACCTCGTTTCCGTTTTCCCGACGACGCACGTGTCTTGGACGTGTCATTTACAGACGCCGAGGGAAGGGCTGGACGCCGTGGAACCGCCGTGAAAGTGCTGCCAAAGCCGCGGCGCCCCGGACGCGACGAACATGGCCAACCATGTCCCGGCCGATCGCTTTGGCTAACCACCAAGTCTGTCAGGACGGCGTCGAAGCATCGGACCTGATCACGGGCCGAGCCGTCCACCGGCACAGCGGCACGGGCCGAGGCCGCCGCGATCAGATGTGCGTTCCCTCCACGATGGGCGGAATGCCCATATGGACGGCATGTCCGAAGCTCCGGCCCAGGGAGCGCTGGCGGGCCTCGTCGAGCGCGCCACCTTCCACAGCGAAGAGAGCGGCTTCTGCGTGCTGCGGACCAAGGCGCGCAGGCACCGCGACCTGGTCACGGTGGTCGGCCACGCCGCTTCCATCGCCGCCGGCGAGTGGATCACCGCCACCGGCGAGTGGGTCAACGACCGCGCCCACGGCCAGCAGTTCCGCGCCCGGTTCCTCCGCGCTTCCGCCCCGACCTCGAAGGAGGGCATCGAGAAGTACCTCGGCTCCGGCATGGTCCGCGGCGTCGGGCAGGTCTACGCCCGGAAGCTGGTGCGCGCCTTCGGCGAGGCGGTGTTCGACGTCATCGAGGCCAGCCCCGAGAGGCTTCGGGAGGTCGACGGCATCGGTCCAGTGCGCGCGGCGCGCATCGTCGCGGCCTGGGCCGAGCAGAAGGCGGTTCGCGAGATCATGGTGTTCCTGCATGCCCACGGGGTCGGCACCTCGCGGGCGGTGCGCGTGTTCAAGACCTACGTCGCCGACGCCATCCGGGTCATGTCCGAGGACCCCTACCGGCTCGCGCGCGACGTCCGCGGCATCGGCTTCAAGACCGCCGACACCATCGCCGAGCGGCTCGGCATCGAGCGGACGGCCATGGTCCGCGTCCGGGCCGGCATCTCGCACGCCCTGACCGAGGCCATGGACGACGGGCACTGCGGCCTGCCCGTGGGCGAGCTGGTGCCGCTCGCCGAGCGGCTGCTGGAGGTGCCGGCGGAGCTGGTCCGGACGGCGCTGGAACTGGAGCTGCAGGCCGGGACGGTGGTGGCGGACCGGGTAGAGGGCCAGGACTGCGTGTTCCTCGCGGGCCTGCACCGGGCCGAGCGTGCCGTCGCGGACCGGCTGCTGGCGCTGCTCGGCGGCCGGCTGCCCTGGGAAGCCATCGACCCGGACAAGGCCCTTCCCTGGATCGAGGCGCAGACCGGCCTCGCCCTGGCGGAGAGCCAGCGGGCGGTGGTGCGCCTCGCCCTCTCGTCCAAGGTGCTGGTGGTCACCGGCGGCCCGGGCGTAGGCAAGACCACCATCGTCAACGCCATCCTCTGCATCCTCGCCGCCAAGGGGGTGGAGCTGCTACTCTGCGCCCCCACCGGGCGCGCCGCCAAGCGCATGGCCGAGGCGACGGGCATGGAGGCGCGCACCGTCCACCGCCTGCTGGAGGTCGACCCGGCCAACGGCGGCTTCCGGCGCGGCGCCGACGACCCGCTCGAGTGCGGGGTGCTGGTGGTGGACGAGGCCTCCATGGTGGACGTGCCGCTGATGAACGCGCTGCTCAAGGCGGTGCCGGCCGGCGCGGCGCTGCTGCTGGTGGGCGACGTCGACCAGCTGCCCTCGGTGGGCCCGGGGCAGGTGCTGGCCGACGTGATCGCGTCGGGCGCGGTGCCGGTGGTGCGGCTGACCGAGGTGTTCCGGCAGGCGGCGCAGAGCCGGATCATCGTCAACGCCCACCGCGTCAACCGGGGCGAGATGCCCGACCTCGAGCGGGCCGAACCGGGCAGCGACTTCCACTTCGTGCCGGCCGACGACCCCGAGACGGCGGTGGCGCGCGTCGTCGAGCTGGTGCGGACCCGCATACCCCGGCGCTTCGGGCTGGATCCGGTGCGCGACGTGCAGGTGCTCTGCCCGATGAACCGCAGCGGGGTCGGGGCGCGCTCGCTCAACGTCGAGCTGCAGGCTGCGCTGAACCCGGCGCCCGGGCCCAAGGTGCAGCGCTTCGGCTGGACCTTCGCGGCCGGTGACAAGGTCATGCAGGTCGACAACGACTACGAGAAGGAGGTCCACAACGGCGACATCGGCCTGGTCGCCGCGATCGACCCGGACGCCGGCGAGCTGACCGCCAGCTTCGACGGCCGGGCGGTGGCCTACGGCTTCGGCGAGCTGGACTCGCTGGTGCTGGCCTACGCCACCACCATCCACAAGAGCCAGGGCTCGGAGTACCCGGCGGTGGTGATCCCGGTGCTGACGCAGCACTACCCGATGCTGCGGCGGAACCTGGTCTACACCGGCGTGACCCGCGGCAAGCGGCTGGTGGTGCTGGTCGGCCAGCGGGGGGCGATCGCCATCGCGGTGCGCGGCATGGCCGGGCGGCGGCGCTGGTCGAAGCTGCGCGAGTGGCTGGCGGCCTGGGGCGGCCCTCATGAGCCCTTCGCCCGCATGCGGACCGGCCGGCACGGGCCGGCGCCCGCGTAGCGCCCGGCCGGACGGCGGCCGGCGGTTTTCGCCCGGCTGCTTTCTTCGTCACGCGGGTTCGCCGGGCACGAGATCGCGGTTCCCGCCGCCAACGGAACCGGGGATCGTCGGCGCCAGCGATGGTCGATTCAGCCCGACTGGCCCCGGCGAACCGGCACTATAGAGCGGCAATCTGGATGCGAGCGCGCATTGCCTCGCCTGATTTGCTCCTGAGCGGGAGCCGTTGCCTCACCTGAG
>NZ_BAAAFZ010000073.1:0-11471 GCF_039523795.1 Craurococcus roseus
AGCCGCCAGGGGGCAGACTACACCACCGGCGCCGGGCTTCTCGGACACCCTCTCAGCCCGATGGAGTTCGAGAAACAGGCGCGGGTGAGCTAAACTCAACGTCTATCAGACCGGCAGCAGCCCAGGGCGTGAATCGGGAGCGGGCGAACGTTCCGACCCCAGAAGTCTGACCATGCGCTAACCTGGCGCTCGCCGCGATTTAACCTTCGAGTAGAGTAGTCCTATCCAGCCCCACACCCCGGCCCAACCATGTCCGCCGTAAGTCTGCCATCGAACCGTCGTCCACCGGCCATGTGACCGTTACTTTTCTAATGGGTGCCGCCGCCGCCCGCCTGGAGGTCGAGCGAGGCGGGCGGCGGCAGGCCCGATCCGAGGACCGCAATCCCGAACCCACCAGGAGAACAGTGGCGAACAGCGGCACCGAACTCGACCTCGACGGCCCAGCCGCGGCGGTTCTGCCTCCGACCGGACCGACGGGGAGCCATGCGGGCACTGGAAGCTCTGTCAAAGCGCGACCCGAGGAGCCCATCCGGCCTTCGATCGGATCGAGCGGCTGTGCGGACCTCGTCCATTCCGACGCCTTCGACGGCATCCCCGTCCTGCTGGGAGACGGCTTCAAGGTCGGCGGGAGCCGCGCCTGGACGGTCTACCACGGCGCGTCCGCCTGCCGCCCCCCCGCGCGTCGAGGCAACCGGGGTGTATCGTCCTGGCGAGTCGCCCTCCTCGGCGCCGCGCGCCGTCTTGGATCGGAAGGTGGCCGCACCAGGGTGACGCTCCAATGGAGACCCCTCGCCAGCGGCAACCCTCGCCGCCGATCGGCGGTGCCGCCGTCAGGCGTCGTCCGGCCAAACGGGTCCGGGCGTGGTTGAGCCGTTCACCGTGGCCCGTGGCCGCGATCGCCGAAGCGGCACCGCCGCGGCGGGTCCGGCCGGGCCGTCGGCCACCGAGCGAGGCGGCACTCGCCCGTCCGCGGTCGTGCCGGGCAGCGAGGAGCTTGGAGAAGCACGCACACGGTCCGCGCGCCGAGAAACCTGGGCCTCGTGCCCTCCCTTCGATCGCCACGACGGCGAGGCGGTCGGGCCACCGCCGACACGCCGTCGGCAGCGGCGCAAGCGCCAAATCCCTTCGAGGCTCCGTCTCCTGACCGCCGCGGCAGCAGGGGCCGCGCTGGTCGCCTCGGAAGCCTTCTGCCAGGAGGCGTCTCCATCGGCGGAAGGCGGCGGGAGCCGGCGCAGCCAAGGGCCGCCGCGCGTGATGGGGTGGACCGAGCGGCTCGAATTCGCCACGCCGGACGGGGCCTTCTCCATCGGCCCGACCGGCAGAATCCACTTCGACGGCGCCTACGTCTTGGGGCCGGACGGGGATCGCGTCGGACCGCGCGGGCAAACGTCGCTCCGGCGCGCGCGCATCGGCGTCGAAGGGCGGTTGTTCCACGATTTCGAGTACGCCTTCCGCTGGAACTTCGCCGGCTACCCAAGCGAGCGCACCGGCCTCAGCCGGTTGAGCCTGGCCTATGTCGGGCTCGAGCCCTTCCGTTTCATCGCCGGCGCCATCAAGCCGCGCTTCACGCTCGAGGACTCGCAAAGCTCGAACAACATCCTGTTCCTGGAGCGCGCGGCGGCGGCGCGCGCCGCCTCGTCCCTCGCCGGCGGCTCGGCCCGCTACGCCGCCGGGGTCGAGGCGGGGGCCGAACGCGTGTTCGGCGCCGCGTACCTCACCGGGGGCGACGCTAACGTCAGCGGCGACGAGCGCCAGCGCGGCGCCCAGGTCCGTTTGGCCGGCACGCCGCTGCATGCCGGGGGCGCCGTGCTGCACATCGGCGCTTCCCTGTCATGGGTGTTCACGCCCTCCCTGTCCGGCGGCAGGCGCGCGGTCGACATCGACGAGCGGCCCGAGTTGCGCCCGGGGACCGAGCGGTTGCTGGACACCGGGGCGCTGCCCGCCCGCGGGGCCCGCACCGAGGGTGTGGAGTTGGGCTTCTCCCAAGGGCGCTTCTGGGCACAAGGAGAGTACCACCGCATCCTGGTGGACCGACCGGGCGGCCTTCCGCGAGCGCAATTCGATGGCTGGTACGCCCAAGCGGCTTATGTCCTCACCGGCCGCCCGCGCGCCTGGCGCGGCTCGCGCGGCGCCTGGGACCGCCCTAGGCCCGTGGCCGGCCTGGATCCGCGGGCCGGCGCGTTCGGCGCGGTCGAAGTGGGGCTGCGCTACAGCCGCCTCGACCTGGACCACAGGGACGTCCGCGGCGGCCGGCAGGGCATCTGGACCGCCGGGGCGAACTGGTACCCGGCCGATGACCTCAGGCTGACGCTGCAGTACCAGATCGGCGAAGCGGTGCCCGAAGGGGAAGACCGGACCCTGCGCTTCCAGGCGATCGGGCTGCGGCTACAGACGATTTTCTGACTGAAAGCGGCACTCAGCCCGGGCCGCCCAAGGTTCCGGCCCGGCGACGCCGGACCGCCGGAAATCTTCGGCAGCGGTAGGCTTTCGTCCTTCGGCCCGGCGCCGCCGGCCGGGCTGAGCGCCGTTCGAAAGCCGAACGACTAACCTGACTCTAATCTGACGCTTCGCGCCGTCTAATCCCCGGCTGCGTCAGTTCTATCCCGGCTCATGCGTCGGTCAAACCGGGACTGTCATATCACCGCAACCAAGCCGTCACCCGATCTTCGCGGATCGACACCGGCATCGCCCGAGGGGCGTTGCCGGCAGTCGGTCGCGTTGGCCGGGGATGCCCGGCTTCGCCGTCGCCGGCAGGCGCCGTAGCGGCAGCGACCCCGAACAGACCCGGAGCAACGTGATGGACAGGAACACTATCAGCTTCGACCAAGCCGCCGCAGACGGTCTCCGGACCGTCCTGCCCGCCGCGCGCAACGCCACCGAAGCGGTGATCCTGGCCGCCGGCCGCGGCTCCCGCCTCAAGCAGTTCACGGAAGCGAAGCCGAAATGCTTCGCCGAGGTCGGTGGGGCGCCGCTGATCGAGCACCAGTTGCGGGCGCTCGAGATGGCCGGCATCGAACGGGTTTCGGTGGTCACCGGATACCGGCATGACGACGTGCGTCGGGCCGTCCGCGGGCGTGCCCGGGTGATCCGGAACGAAGACTGGAGCGACACCAACAGCCTGTACTCCCTGTCGCTCTGCCGCGGGCGTGTCAGCGGTCCGATGCTGGTGATGAACTGCGACGTTCTGATCCACCCGCTGGCCTTGCAACGGCTCGTGGACGCCCCCGGCAGCGCCTTCCTCTACGACTCCTCCTCGGGCGATGCGGACGAGCACATGAAGGTGGAACTGGCCGGCGACGGCCGCCTCAAGGCCATGAGCAAGACGCTGCCCGCGGACCGGACCCACGGCGAGAATGTCGGGGTGCTCCACTTCGACTCCGCGGCCGCGAAAACGCTGTTCCGGGAGGCGGCCTGCGTCCTGGCCGAGGGCGACCGCAACGCCTGGATGGCGCGGGCCGTGGAACGCGCCGCGCGCTCGGTGCCGCTGCGCGGCGTGAACGTCGCCGATCTGCCGTGGATCGAGATCGACTTCCCGGACGACCTCGAGCGGGCCCGCACGCAGGTCTGGCGGCACATCGCCCACGCGTTGGCGCCGAGCGTGCGCCTCGCCGCCTGAGCATCGGGTAGCGCCCCAAGCGCGGCCGGAGGACATCGCATGAGCTACCGCCAAGACCCGATTCACCGGACCGTCCAATGGCTGCGCGGCCGGCGCCGCTCCCCGGCACAGCCGGGGACGACCTTCGCCGACGCCTGGAGCGAGGGGGCGCGCGTCCGACCCGGCGACGTCGAAGTTCGCCCAAGCCTGATCAACTACAAGCCCTTCGAACGGGCTCGCGTCGTGGCGGAAGTGACTCTCGTGCCGGGCCGGCCAGGCTCGCCGCCCGTGACGCTCAACCTCTTCCTGCACGTCTTCGCCGATCCCGAAGCGGCGCGCCGGGAAGCGCAGGCCTGCGCCGGTCCGGAACTGCCCGGCTGCTACGGACCGCCGTGCCTCCACATCGAGGACCGGCACCTGGTCGCTTGGGCGCTGCCGAACGCGCCCAACCTGCAGGAGCTGCGCGAGTTGCTGGACCCGGCGGGATTCCAGCGATTGCTGTCCCGCGCACCGGAATTGGCCGCCGCCTGCGGTTCGGCGCGCGGGCCGACGCTGGTGCGTTACGTCCCCCTGAAACGGGCTCTCCTGGTCTGGGACGGCGCCGCGGACGGGCGACGCCACTACGTCAAGCTCATCGACGGCCCGGCGGCGGCGGCGGCGGCCCTGAACCTGCGGGAACTCCACGCCAGGGCCGAGCACGGCGAGTTGGGCTTCGCGGTGCCCCGGCCTGTGCATTACAGCCCGGAACTGCACACGATGATCATGACCGAGTTGCCGGGCCGCCGCTTCACGGCCGTGATGCCTGCGTGCCGTCCGGCGGCGTTCGCGGAGGTGGGCAAGGCGGTGGCGAGCCTGCACCGCCTCGCCACGCGGCCCGTTTCCACTTGGTCCCCCGAGCGGGAGTTCGCCGACCTCCGGCGCCACATGCGGGGCGTTCGGCGCGCCCTCCCCGGACTCGCCGGGCGGCTCGACGCCTTGCTGGAGCGGCTCGCCCGGCCGCCCGCCCTCGCCGACGCGTCGCGCGTCCCGATCCACGGGAACCTCTTCGGCGACCAGATCCTCTACAACGACCGGGCTCCGGAAGGGCGGCGCGTCGGCGTCGTGGATTGGGACGCTTGGTCGTCCGGCGACGCGCACTTCGACCTCGGGCGGCTGATCGCCCATTTCCTCTATGTCGTTCGGCTCAGGAACCTGCCGGAGGCCGACGCCTCCGCTTGCGT
The DNA here is from genome assembly GCF_039523795.1 of Craurococcus roseus. NCBI lineage: Bacteria > Pseudomonadati > Pseudomonadota > Alphaproteobacteria > Acetobacterales > Acetobacteraceae > Craurococcus > Craurococcus roseus. The sequence continues at coordinate 4,816 of NZ_BAAAFZ010000073.1, forward strand.
CGGGGCGCTGTTGCGGGCGTATGAGGCGGCCGGTGGAGCCGCCATCAACCAACCGACCCTCGATTGGCATATCGCGGCGGCGCTCCTCCTCCGCGCGAAGATCTCATCCCTGCGCACGCTCCGCCAAGGCTGGCCGAGGCACCTCGAGCTGATGGTCGCCGAAGCCGAGCGCGTGCTGGGCGCCAGCGCTCCGGGCGTGCCGCGGAAGGCCCGGCGGAGCGCCGCCGCATCCATCCCGGCGGAGGCCGCGGCGCCATGACGACGCGCGTCCTGTTCACGGGCTACGCGCCCGTCCACTTCCTCTGCTTCCGGCCGATCTGGGATCGGCTGGCCCGCCGGCCCGACACCGAGGTCTTCGTCTCCGGCGGGCTCCGCACCGGCGCCGCCGGCGCCTTCGCCTACGACGGCGCCGGCCTCTACCGGCCGTTAGGCGTACCGGACGGCCGCATCCTGCCGGTGGAGGCCATCCAGTCGCGGACCTTCGACGTCCTGTTCTCGGCCAACAAGCGGATCATCGCGCCGCGCGGCAACTTCGGCACGCTGGTCCAGATGTTCCACGGCGTCTCCTTCCGCAACCGGGCGGTCCGGAGCGAGAGCCTGGACTATGACGCCCTGTTCCTCATCGGCCCTTACATGCGGCGGAAATTCGCCGAGCAAGGCCTCCTGGCCGAGGCCGATCGGCGGGGCGTGCCGATCGGCTTCCCCAAAACCGACCCGCTGGTCGCGGGGAACTTCGATCGGGCGGCGCTGCTCGCGCGCTACGGCTTCGACGGGAGCCGGCCCGTCCTGCTCTACGCGCCCACGGGAGAGGCCCACAACTCGCTCGAAACGATGGGCGAGGCCGTCATCCGGGACCTGTCCTCCTGCGGCCACTTCGACCTGCTCATAAAGCCGCACGACCACCCGAAGAACGGCCGCGATTGGTTCGCAGAGCTGGCACCGCTCGAAGGCCCCCACACGAAGCTGGCGCGCGACCACGACGTGGTCCCGCTGCTGCTGCTGAGCGACCTTCTGATCACGGACGCGTCCTCGGTGGCGAACGAGTACACGCTGCTGGACCGGCCGATCCTGTTCCTCGACGTGCCGGAGCTCCTGCGCGAGTCGCGCGAGAGCGGGGCCGCGCTGGACCTGGAGGGCTGGGGCCGCAAGGGCGGCGTGGTCGTCGAGCGCGCCGAGGACGCCGCCGACGCGACGATCGAGGCCCTGGCCGATCCCGGGCGGTTGGCCGATGTGCGACGGGCCATAGCGAAGGACCTGTTCTACAATCCGGGGCGCGCGACCGATGCGGCGATGGATTGGCTCGCGCGGCGGTTCCCCGCCTCCGAAAGGCTGGCGTCGTGACGGGGCGGCGGACCCTCATCGGCTATTTCCTGCGGCACAGCGGGAACCTGCACTACTTCGCCGCCATCAAGCCCTACCTCGACCACTTCATGCGCGTGGCAGGGGTCGAGAACCGCATCATCGTGGCACGCCCCCCGTCCGGACAGGAGACACCCCCGGAGATCGCGGACTACGCCCGCCTGTTCGCGGCGGACCTGCGCGTGGACGACTGCGACGTGGTGCTGACGCCGAGCTTCTTGCGGCCGGAGGACCGCCCCGGCCCCCGCAACCCGGCCACGCGCGTCGTGCAGATCTTCCACGGCATGTCCGACAAGCCATTCACCTACGAGAGGGACTTCGGCGACTACGCGCTCTGCCTGTGCGCGGGCCGGCGCCAGATCGACCGGCTGCTCGCCCACGAACGGAATCGCGGCATCCGCTGGGCCATGGTCGGCTATCCCAAATTCGACCGTTTCCCGACGGCGCCGCCGCTGTTCACCGACGGCCGGAAGACGCTCGTCTACTGCCCGACTTGGCGCAAGGGCGGCATAAGCTCCGTCGAGCGCTTCCTGGACGGGCCGGCGGCGGTGGCGGACCTGGCGCATCGCCACAACCTCATCGTCAAGCCGCACCCGAACATCTTCAATCCCGACCGGCCCCACTTCGACCGTTCGGTCGTCGAGCGCTTGGAGCGGCTGGAGCGGGTTCCGGGCGTCCGCCTCGTCCGTTCCGGGAACGTGATGCCGTGGTTCGCGCAGGCCGACCTCTTCATCGGGGACATCTCCGCCGCGGGTTACGAGTGGCTCTACTTCAACCGGCCGATGGTGTTCCTGAACCCGCGGCCGGCCGAATTGCGCGCCACCGCGGATCCGTATGGCCTGACCTACCTCTGGCGGTGCGGGGAGGTCTGCGACGAGGTCGGCCGCCTCGGGGCCGCGGTCGAGGCCGCGCTGACGGAGGACCGCCACGCCGCGGTGCGCGAGGCGACGCTGCACTACAGCGTCCACCATCCGCGGGACGGCCGGGCGCTGGACCGCGGGGCCGCGGCGATCCAGGCGCTCCTCCACGCCGGGGAGGTCCGGGCACCGGAAGAGGCGCAGCAGCATGCCTAGCGACGGCGCCGGGGGGCGGCTCACCAGCCCCGCCATGCTCGCCATCGTCGGCGAGGCGTTCCTGTCGCGCCTCGCCTTCGGCGTCATGGCCTTCGCGCTGCCGCTCTACGCGCGATCCCTGGGGATGGAACTGGCGGAGATCGCGGTCCTGGTCTCCGCCAACATGGCGGTCGCCATCTTGCTCAAGCCCTACGCCGGCCACCTCGCCGACAGGATCGGCCACAAGCGGGGCGCCGTCGCTGCGATCGCGGGGAGGAGCCTGCTCACGCTGCTCTTCGCCTTCGCCGGCACGGCTTGGCAGCTCTTCGGGCTGCAAACGGCGCGCGGCGTGGCGAAATCCCTGCGCGACCCTTCGATCAACGCCCTGATCGCCGAGCACGGCGGCAAGCGCCGCGTGGCCTCCGCCTTCGCGTGGTACAAGACGGCGACGAGCGCGGCGGGCGCGCTGGGCAAGGCGTTGGCGGGCGTGCTGCTCACGCTGACGGCCTCCAACTTCCCCCAGGTCTTCCTGGCGGCGTTCCTGCTTTCCATTCTGCCGCTGATCGCCGTTGTCCGGTGGCTCCCGGCGGCGCCCCCCGAAGCGGCGCGCGACGCGACGGCGCGACCGCCTGCCGGGCAGGGCGGGACGGCGGGGGCGGCGGGCATGCCCCCGGCCCGCTTGTGGCCCGTCATGGGGCTTGGCTTCATGCTCAGCGGCACGGCGAACATGCTCCGCAGCCTGTTTCCCATCCTGGCGGTCGAATACGGAGGGTTAAGCGAAGCCGAGACGGGGGTTCTCTATCTCCTGGCGACCGCGGTGACGCTCCTGGCCGGGCCGGCCTTCGGCTGGCTGTCCGACAACGTGAGCCGGAAGCTGGTGTTGATGGCCCGCGGCGTCGCCAACATCGCCGCCTCAGCCGTTTACCTGCTGTTCCCCTCCTTCGCCGGCTTCGCGGTCGGCAAGGCCGTGGATGAGGCCGGGAAGGCCGCCTTCAACCCCGCCTGGGGCGCCTTGATGGCCGAGATCTCCGGCCGGGACCGCGCCAGCAGGGGCCGGACCATGGGCTGGCTGGACGCGGCGGACGACGCGGGCGCCATCGCCGGGCCGCTCCTCGCCGGCCTGCTCTGGAGCGTTTGGGGCGTCGGCGTGCTGCTCGCCGTCCGGATCGGCCTCGCGGTCGCGACGGAGGTGTACGCCGTGCTGCTCTTCCAGCCGGCGAGGCGCGTCCTCGCGGCCGGCAACTCGGAGGCCGCGGAAAGGTCCCCTTGAGTCGGCGCCCGCCGGCTGTGGCCGACTGGGTGGGCCCGCGGCGCCACACGCGGGCAAGTTTCGGCTTTCTCTCCTTTTTCTAACCTGATGGCCGTCGGAGCACCGGATAGCGTGACACCGTATGTTGGCGACACCGGAGAGCCGGCCCCGATGGCGGCCACATCGCCCCTGTGGGCGTCCTCGCACGGGGCCGGCCGAGAGGCCGGCCGGGGTGAGCGCGTCGCGGAGGGTGCTGGAGGTGCGGATGAAACACGCGTTCCAAATCCAGGTGGGCGAACACCGGCTTGGTCGTTGCGTTGCGGAACCCGCCATGGAGGCGAGCCCCGCGTCCACATGAGCATCGCCTTGCGCGTTCGGTTGCTCCAGGCGGCCATCAGCGCAGCCATATTGGCGATGGCCGCAATGGTCTATTACGCCATGTGGTCCACGGATTATTACCAGAAGCGTGTAAAGTGGACGAACCACGAACTCGCGGCCATCAGCGCGCTGAAGAGCAACGCGAACCGCTTCGCCGAGCAGATCGCCGAGTTCCTTCTGATCGGGGAGCCCGAGCGGCCGGATTTATTGGGCGCCCGCGCCGAGCTGGAGGCGGGATTCGGGAGGGTCGAAGGGGTTATCAGGGGCGAGTTCGGCTTCCTCAAAGGCCGCCAGGAGGGGGAGGAGGACCTGGACGGGCTGCACCGGCTGGATCGGATGCGCACGCTCTACCAGGAAATCAACGTCGCGGTCGCCCACGCCTCCCAGCTCCGGGAAGAGGGCCGCCAGGACGAGGCCATCCTTCTGTTCCGCCGGGAGATCGAGAACCGCCTCGACGTGGAGTTCGACGCTCTCCTGACCGGCGCGATCCTCGACGAGGAGGAGGAGGTGCGCCGGACCGAGAGGAGGGCGGACGAGCTGTGGCACCGGCTCGCGCTGGCGACGGCGATCGTCACCTTGATGGCCATCGCGGCGAGCCTGGTTTCGGGCATGTTGATCGCCCGGTCGCTGCGGCGCCCCATCATGCTCCTGGCTGACGGCACGGAAGCGGTGGCCCAGGGACGCCTCGACCACCGCATCGACTACGACGGCCGCGACGAACTCGGCACCCTCGCGCGGCGCTTCAACGCGATGGCCGCCACGCAAGAGGAGCAGCGGAAACTCCTGCTGGGCGCGCGTTCGGAGCTGGAGCGGCAGGTGGCCGAGCGGACCGCGGAACTCGCCGCCGCGAACAAGCGATTGACCGACATCAACAAGCTCCGGATCCGGTTCCTCGCGGATATCAGCCACGAGCTCCGCACGCCGCTGACGGTGCTGCGCGGCGAGGCGGAGATCGCGCTCCGGCACGGCCCCAAGCCGGAGACGGTCTACTGCGACACCCTCGAGCGGATCGTCGCGCAGGCCTCGGACATGACGCGGCTCGTCGAAGACCTCTTGTTTATCTCGCGCTCCGAAACCGACACGCTCCGGTTCGAGATGCGGCCCACGGTCCTGCCGCGCCTCGTCGCGGAGGCGGTGCGCGAGGTGGAGGTGCTGCGGCGGCGCAACCGGCTCACGATCGAGGCCAAGTACCCGCCCTGGCCGATGCGCATCGAGGCCGATCCGCAGCGCTTCAAGCAAGCGGTCACCATCCTCCTGGACAACGCCGTGAAGTACTCCCCTGCGGGGCGGGCGGTGACCGTCGAAGTGGCGGCCGCGGACGGCCACGCCGAAATCTCTGTGCGGAACGAGGGCGAGGGCATCCCGGCGGAAGAACTGCCGCACGTCTTCGATCGCTCCTACCGGGGGCGCGCGCCCCATGCGTCCAGCCAACAGGGCAGCGGGCTCGGCCTTGCCATCGCGAGATGGCTGGTCGAGAAGCACGGCGGCGAGATCGCCATCATCAGCGGGGAGGGCCGCTTCACGGAGGTCCGACTGCGCGTCCCAATGGCGGAGGCGGCTTCGGATGGCGAAGATTCTGATGGTCGAGGACGACCCCAGGATAGCGAGCTTCGTCAAACGCGGGCTTGAAGCCGAGGGCCACACGGTCGACCTCGCCACGGACGGCGAGACGGCCCTGGAGATGGCTCGCGGCCTTTCCTACCCGCTGGTGGTCCTGGACCGCATGCTGCCCGGGATGGACGGCCTCGAGGTTTGCCGGACGCTCCGGCTGGAGCGGCGCGACTGCTGCGTGCTCATGCTCACGGCGAAGGACGGCGTGAGGGACAAGATCGATGGGCTCAAGGACGGCGCCGACGACTACCTGACCAAGCCCTTCGCCTTCGACGAGCTGGTCGCCCGCATCGACGCCCTGCTCCGGCGAGCGTCCAAACCCGCTGCGGAATTGGTGCTCAGAGTCGCGGATCTGGTCCTCGACCCCGGCGTCAAGCAGGTCCGGCGCGGCAGCCGCGAGATCGCCCTGACCGCCAGGGAATTCACCCTCTTGGCTTACCTGATGGCCCATGCGGGCACCGTGGTGAGCCGCGCACGGCTGCTCAGCAACGTTTGGGAGATCAGCTTCGACCCGGGGACGAAGGTGGTCGACGTGTACATCCGCTACCTGCGGCAGAAGATCGACGCGGATGGCGAGACGCCGCTGATCAAAACGGTGCGGGGGTTCGGCTACATGATCGCCGGCGAGCCCGATGGCTCCGGCGACCGGAGCGCGCCACAAGATACAGGACCCCCCTGACGGCCCGGCTGCCGTCCGGGCGGCTGGCGCGCTCCGCCGGTTCGGATTCCGCCGGGCGTCGCCCGGCACGGCAGGAGGCCGCCGGCGCGAGGCTGTGCCACGGCCCCGGTACGCGTCGGCTCAGCGCCATCGGTGACGGATTCCTGGCGGCCACGCCCCGGCGGCGTTGGCGAGCGCGGCGCGCCGGGCGCCGGGCGCCGGGCGCCGTGCACAGGTTAGAGAGGCGCGAGCCGCAGGCTAGAAGTTGGAGAGGAGCGCGCGCGGCGCTTGCCTCCGTAAGCGTCAGCCGATCTACGCGGCTGTACGCTCGATGGTGAAGTTCCAGGGC
>NZ_BAAAFZ010000074.1:0-19617 GCF_039523795.1 Craurococcus roseus
CGCCGCGGGAGCGCCCCTCGCCACAGTCGCGGCCCAGGTGGCGTCCGCCGACGGCGCGACGGGCGGGCCGCCGATCGGCACCATTCCCGCCGCGGACGCGGCGACGGCCCCGGCCGACGAGCCCCGGCGCGTTGCCGACCCGCGCCTGGTGGCCGCCATCGTCGCCAGCGCGCTGTTCATGCAGAACCTGGACGGTTCCGCGGTCACCACCGCCCTGCCGTCCATGGCCCGCGACCTCGACGTGGAGCCGGCGCGGCTCGGCGCCGCCATCACCGCCTACCTGGTCTCCCTTACCGTGTTCATCCCGCTCTCGGGATGGGTGGCGGACCGCTTCGGCGCCAAGCGCGTGTTCATGGCGGCGATCGTCGTGTTCACCGCGGCGTCGGCACTTTGCGCGGCGTCGGGGAGCCTGCCGGCGCTGGTCGGGGCGCGGGTGCTCCAGGGCTTCGGCGGCGCCATGATGGTGCCCGTCGCCCGCCTCCTGCTGCTGCGGCAGGTGCGCAAGGACGAGATGCTCTCCGCCATGGCGTGGCTGACGATGCCGGCCATGCTGGGGCCGGTCAGTGGCCCGCCGCTCGGGGGCTTCCTGACGGACGCCTTCGGCTGGCACGCGGTGTTCCTCATCAACCTGCCGATCGGCGCGCTCGGCCTCGCGCTGGTGGCCTGGAAGATTCCGCGCATCCCGCCGCGCGACCCGGGGCCGCCGGACGTGGTCGGCCTGGCCCTGGTGGGCCTGGCCCTCGCGCTGCTGATGTTCGGGCTGGAGACGCTCGGCCGCGGCGTCGTCCCGAAGCCGCTCCCGGAAGCGGGATTCGCCGCCGGGCTGCTGGTGGGCTGGGCGGCGGTGCGCCACTGCCGCCGGGCGGCGCGTCCGGCCCTCGACCTCTCGCTAACGCACGTGGCGACGTTCCGGCAAGGGGCGCTCGCCGGCAGCCTGTTCCGGATCGGCGCCGGCGCCACGCCGTTCCTGGTGCCGCTGCTGCTGCAACTGGGCTTCGGCAAGAGCGCGTCGGAGGCGGGGCTGGTTTCCTTCGCCACCGCGCTCGGCGCCTTCGCCATGAAGCCGCTGGCGCGCCCGGTGCTGCGGCGCTTCGGCTTCCGCCGGGCGCTGGTCGGCGGCGCGCTGCTCTCGGCGGCGGGCGTGGCGGTGCTCGCCGCGCTGTCGCCGGCGTGGCCGGTGGCGGCGATCTTCGCCGTGCTGGCGCTGGGCGGCCTGTTCCGCTCGCTCCAGTTCAGCGCCCTGAACGCGCTGGCCTTCGCCGATCTGCCGGCGGAGCGCCTTTCGGCCGGGACCAGCCTGTTCGGCACGGTGCAGCAACTCGCGCCGGCGCTCGGCGTGGTGCTGGCGACGGCGGCGCTGGAGGCGAGCGCGGCGCTGGCGGGGCGCCACGCGCTCGGGATCGGCGACTTCGCGGCCGCGTTCCTGGTGGCCGGCGCGGTGATCGCGGCCTCGGCGCCGTTCCACGCGCGCCTCGCGCCGGACGCGGGGGCCGCGGTGAGCGGACACCGCTCCGGGGCGCCCGGGTCCGGGTGAGGGCGGCGGCACCGCGGGGCGGGTGGCGGTTCGGGCGCATTCCCGCGCCCGGCATCTGTTCCCGCCCGGCGCCGGTCCGGTCGACCCGTGGCCGCTCCCCGCTCCGCACGGTCGCGGGAATCCCCACGCGCTGAAACGGCTTTCAGCCGCCGGCGTTCGGGAGCGGACACATGGGGAAGGCTGCTTTGACCGGGCCGACGTCGGACGAGAACCAGGAATTGCGCGGGCAGCAAACCGCCTTGGCCAGGTTCGGCGAACTCGCCCTGAAATCCCACGACCTGGACGAGATCCTGACCGAGGCGTGCCGCTTGGTGGGGGAGGCGCTCGGCACCGACCTGGCCAAGGTCGTGGAACTGCAAGAGGACGGTGAAACCCTCCTGGTGCGCGCCGGGATCGGCTGGAAGCCGGGCGTGGTCGGCCAAGTCGCGCTCAAGCTCAGGGACGGCACGTCCGAGGGCCACGCCATCAAGACCGGGGAGCCGGTGATCTCCTCCAACATCGACGATGAGGACCGCTTCGAGTACGCGCCATTCCTGAAGGAAAACGGCGTCAAGGCGATGGTGAACGTCCTCATCATCGGCGCCGACGACCACCCGCCCTTCGGCATCCTGCAAGTGGACAGCCGCAAGCCCCGCGAATTCTCCGAAAGCGACATCACCTTCCTCCGCGGCTACGCCAACCTGCTCGCCGCCGCGGTGGACCGCCTGCGGGTCGTCGCCGCGATGCGCGACAACAACCAGGAACTCGAACGGCGGGTGGCCGAGCGCACCCGCGAACTCACAGAGGCCAACCGCAAGCTGTGGGCCGAGGCCGAGGAGCGCGAGCGCGCGGAGCGAGCGTTGCGCCAAGCGCAGCAGATGGAGGCGCTGGTCGAGCACCTGCCGGTGGGCGCCGGTCTGGTGGACCGGTCCGGGCGGATCATGGCCGCCAACCCTGAACTCCGCCGCCTCCTGGCGCGGCCCGTGATCCCTTCCTTCGAAGCGGCCCCTCCCGGGGAATGGGTCGCCTTCCACCCGGACGGGCGGCGCGTCGAGGCCCGGGACTATCCCGGCGCGCGGGCGCTGCGGGGCGAGGTCGCGCTCAACCAGGATTTCCTCTACCGCGACGGCGCGTCCAGCGGCGGACGCTGGCGCCGCGTCAGCGGCATCCCGATGCCCAGCGAGGACGGCGGCGTCGCGGCGGCCCTGGTGCTGATCGCGGACATCGACGAGGAGAAGCGGGCGACGGACCGCCAAACGTTGCTGACGCGGGAGCTGGACCACCGCGCCAAGAACATGCTGGCGGTGGTGCAGGCGGCGTTGCGGCTGACGCGGGCCGACGACCTGGCCGGATTCGTCCAGGCGATAGAGGGCCGCGTGGCCGCCCTGGCCCGCGCGCAGACGCTCCTCGCCAAGGACCGCTGGGCCGGCGCCGACCTGCACGCCATCCTGCGCGGCGAACTGGCGGCGTTCCTCGACGGCGGTTCCGGCCCGCGGGCCGAACTGCGCGGGCCGCCGGTGGCGCTGCCGCCGGGGGCGGCGCAGCCCTTGTCCATGGCGGTCCACGAGCTGGCGACCAACGCCGTGAAGTACGGCGCTCTGTCGGCCCCGGCCGGCCGGGTCTCGATCTCCTGGCGGGTCGGGGGCGCGTCCGGCGGCGTTCTCGGGCTGCGCTGGGTCGAGAGCGGCGGCCCCCCGCCGAAAGGGCCTCCGGCGAAGCGCGGCTTCGGGTCGCGCGTGCTCGAAGGCACCTTGCGCGGGCAACTCGGCGGCGCGGTCTCCATGGAGTGGAACGGGGACGGGCTCGCGTGCGAGATCGAGGTGCCCCTCGGCCGGGCGGAGCGGATCGTCGGCGACGACGCGGCCCTGGCCGGGTTCGAGGCGCAGGAACCGGCGGAAGCCGACCGGGAAGAAGGTGTCCCGCGCTCGTCGGGCTGATGCCCGCGCCTCGCCGCGCCGGCCGCCGATCGGACCGGCCGGCGTTCCGCCACGCCCCGCTACTCCGCGGGCGCCGCCGCTTCCGGGGCCCGCCGCCGGCGCGTTGTGAGGCGCCGCGCCAGCCCGTCGAAGCCGAGGTAGAGCACCGGCGTCACGAACAGCGTCAGCACCTGCGACACCGCCAAGCCGCCCACCACCGCGAGGCCCAGCGGCTGGCGCAGCTCCGCCGCGGCGCCCCAACCCATGGCGATCGGCACGGCGCCGGCGCCGGCCGCGAGCGTCGTCATCATGATGGGCCGGAAGCGCACCAAGCACGCCTCGCGCACGGCGGTGAAGGCGGGGCTGCCGGCGCGCTGGCGCTGGAGCGCCACGTCCACGATCATGATGGCGTTCTTCTTCACCAGCCCTATCAGCAGCAAGACGCCGATCACCGCGATGACCGACAGGTCGAGGCCGAACAGCCACAGCGTCGCCAGCGCGCCCAGCGCCGCCGCCGGCAGGCCGGAGAGGATGGTGAGCGGGTGGATCAGGCTCTCGTAGAGGACGCCCAGCACCACGTACATGATCAGCACCGCCGCCAGCACCAGCAGGCCCTGGCCGGCGACCGCCTCCTGGAAGATCTGCGCGGCGCCGCTGAAGCCCGTGACCACCGAGGGCGGCATGCCCATCTCGCGCTCGACGGCCCGTATCGCGTCCACCGCGTCGCCCAGGGCCACGCCGGGCGGGGTGTTGAAGCCGATCACCACCGCCGGGAGCTGGCCCTGGTGGCTGACGTTCAGCGGCCCGGAGCGGCGCTCGATGCTCGCCATCGCCGAGAGCGGCACCAGCCGCCCGGTGTTGGAGCGGATGTAGAGCTTGGCCAGCCCGCCCTCGTCGCGCTGGTCCTCCGGCAAGGCTTCCAGGATCACCGGGTAGGCGTTGGCCTGGCCGTAGATGGTGGAGATCTGCCGGGCGCCGAAGGCCGAGAACAAGGCTTGCCGCACCTGCTCCACCGTGACGCCGAGCGCCGTGGCGCGGTCGCGGTCCACGTTCACCTGCACCACCGGGCTGTCGAGCTGGAGGTCGGTGTTCACGTCCTGGAGCAGCGGGATGCGTTGCAAGCGCTGCTCCAGCCGGGGCGCCCATTCGTACAGCTCCTCCAACCGCAGCCCTTGGAGGGTGTAGATGTACTGGGTGCGGGCCTGGCGGGCGCCGAAGGAGATGTTCTGGACCGGCGTCAGGAACACCCGCAGCCCCGGCGTGGCGCCGGCCGCGCGGCGCAGCTCCTGGATCACCTCGCCCACCGGCGGCCGCTCGGCGCGGGGCTTCAGCTCGATGAACATGCGGCCCTGGTTGATGGACACGCTGCCGCCCTGCGTCCCCAGGCTCGACACCACGTGGACCACGTGGGGCGAGTCCTTGAAGGTCCCGGCCAGCCGGTTCTGCATCTCCGCCATGGCGTCCATGGAGGCGCCGCGCGGCCCTTCCGTGCTGACCGAAAGCAGGCCGGTGTCCTCGATCGGGAAGAAGCCCTTGGGGATGGTGAACGCCATCCAGCCGGCCGCGGCGATGGAGCCGAGGAAGACGAGCCAGACCAGCGGCCGGAGGCGCAGCGCCCGGTCCAGCAGCCAGGCGTAGCCGCGCTCGAAGGCCCGCAAGCCGCGCTCCAGGCCGCGGTCCACCAGCCCCGGCCGGTGCACGACGCGGAGCCGGCTGGCCATCAGCGGGGTAAGCGTCAGCGAAACGACGCAGGAGGCGAGCACGGCGAGGGAGACGGTGGCGGCGAAGGCGTTGAACACCCGGCCCACCACGCCGCCCATCAGCAGGATGGGCAGGAACACCGCGATCAGCGAAAGGGTGATGGAGATGATGGTGAAGCCGATCTCGCGCGCGCCGCGGATCGCCGCTTGGAGGGGCGCCATCCCCTCCTCGATGTGGCGCACCACCGCTTCCAGCATGACGATGGCGTCGTCCACCACCAGCCCGACCGCGATGGTGAGGCCGAGCAGGGTCACGTTGTCGATGCCGTAGCCCAGCGCCCACATCAGCCCGAAGGTGGCGGCGAGGCTGATCGGCACCGCCACCGTCGGGATCAGGGTGGCGGACAGGCGGCGGAGGAACAGGAAGCACACCAGCACCACCAGCCCGATGGCGATGACGAGGCTCTCCTGCACGTCGTGGACGGCGGCCCGGATGGAGGTGGAGCGGTCGAACATGACGTCGACCGAGGCGCCGGGCGGCAGGGCGGCCAGGAGGGCGGGCAGGCTGGCGCGCACGCCGTCCACCACGTCCACCGTGTTGGCGTCCGGCTGGCGCAGCACCGCGAGGGTGAGCGACCGCTGGCCGTCGCGCCAGGAGGCGACTCGCTCGTTCTGCACGCCATCCACCACCTCCGCCACCTCGTTCAAGCGGATGGGCGACTGGGCGCGGCCGCCCACCACGAGGTTGCCGAAGGCTTCGGCGTCCTGCGGCTGGTCGTTGGCGCGGAGCGTGAGCTGCTGCCGCTGGCCCTGGAGCAGCCCGACCGGCGTGTTGGAGTTGGCCGCCGCCACCGCCTGCTGCACTGTGTCGAAGGCGAGGCCCATGGCGGCGATGCGATCCGGGTCGAGCCGGATGCGCACGGAATAGAGCTGCTCGCCCCAGGTCTGCACCTGCGCCACGCCGGGCACGCGCGACAGGGCCGGGGCGATGATGGTGCTCGCCACGTCGTTCAGCCGGTAGAGCGGCAGGTCGCCGCCGGTCAGCGCCAGCAGCACCACCGGCGCGTCGGCCGGGTTCACCTTCCGGTAGGAAGGCGGGTTGGGCATGTCGATGGGCAGGCGCCGCTGCGCCCGCGTCAGCGCCGCCTGCACGTCCTGCGCCGCTGCGTCGATATTGCGGCCCAGCACGAATTGCAGGGTGATGTTGGTCGTGTCCTGCCCGTTCGTGGAGGACATCGACTCCAGGCCGGCGATGGTCGAGAACTCGCGTTCCAGCGGCAACGCCACGCTGGTCGCCATGGTCTCGGGGCTGGCGCCGGGGAAGTTGGCGAAGACGGAGATGACCGGGAAGTCCACGCGCGGGATCGCCGCCACCGGCAGGCGGGTGTAGGCGATGATCCCGGCGATCAGGGCCGCGATAGAGAGCAGCCAGGTCGTCACCGGACGGCGGATGCAGAATTCCGAGATGTTCATCCGGCCGTCCCTGGCGTCATGGTTTGCTGGAAGAGACGCGCTGGGGCGACCCGGCGACGGCCGGCGCCGCCCGTTCCACCACGCGCCAGCCGTCCGCCACCCGCTGCGCGCCGTCCGTGATGGCCTTGTCGCCTTCGGCCAACGGCCCGCGCACGACGGCACGGTCGCCCACGGTGCGGACCAGCTCCACCGGGCGCCGGCGGGCGGTGCCGTCCGGCGCCAGCACGAAGACGAACCGCCCCTGCTGCCCGGTCTGCACCGCCGCCGCGGGCACCGAGATCGCCTCCTCCTGCCGCGTCACCAGCGCGACCTGCACGTACTGGCCCGGCCAGAGCTTCATGTCGGCATTGGGGAAGCGGGCCTTGAGCAGGATGGTGCCGGTGTTGGTGTCCACCGAGCTGTCCACGAACACGAGTTCGCCTTCGGCGGCCGGGGCGCCCGGCTGGTCGGGGCGGGCGCGGACATGGGGCGGGCGCTCCGCCATCGCCGCCTTGATCTCGCCGAGCCAGCGCTCCGGCACCGCGAACTGCACCAGGACCGGGTCGATCTGCGTGATCGTCGCCAGCGGCGTGTTTTCGCCCGCGCGCGCCACGTTGCCGACGCGGATGGGCAGGGCGCCGAGGCGCCCGTCGATCTCGGCGGTGATGGTGGCGAAATCGAGGCTCAGCTTGGTCTGTGCGATCTGGGCCTCGGTGGCCCGGACGGTGGCGGCCGAGGCCGCGGCGTCCGCCTGCGCCTGCTCGAAGCGCTGCTGGGACGCGAAGCTCTCGCCGCGGAGCGACTGGTAGCGCTGGGCGTCCGCCTGGGCGCGGACGGCCTGGGCGCGGTCGCGCGCCAGCGTCGCTTCCTGCTGCGCCAGGACGGCGCGGGTCAGGCGCGTGTCCAGCGTGAACAGCGGCTGGCCGCGCCGGACCATCTGGCCCTCCACCACGTGGACCTGCTCGATCTGCCCGTCCACGCGCGGGCGGACCGAAACGACGGACTCCGCCGCCACCACCCCGTTGGCGATGACCTCCACCGGCACCGGCCCGACCCGCACCGGCTCGGTCGCCACCGGGACCGGGGCGCCGCCGGGCTGGGCACGGGCAGGCGCCGCCGCGCCGGGCAGGGCCAGCCAGCACAGGAGGAGTACCAAAAATGGGAGGAAACGCGGGTTTCGCATCAAACCTTCCAACGTCGCGGGACCTATATGGACCCCGATCCTCTGCGCGGCGAGGCTCGGTTACGCATGGTTACACCTACAGGGGCGTCAACGAGGGGCCGAACCTCCCCGGCGGTCCGGTAGGGCGACCACGTTATCGTTACGCCTTGTTCCATCGGGCTCGCCAGCGTTATGCGATCGGGCCGTCCTTTTTGGACCCTGCCGGCGGCCCGTGCCGATGATCGCGCCCCGGCCGGCAGCGACGCTTCACGGGACTGTCCCCGGGCGCCGCTCGAAGCCGAAAGGCGTTCCATGATGCGGAAGGTTCGCCGCAGCGGTCGCCAAAAAGGTTGCGGCGTGCTGGAACCGACCACCGGCGAGCAGCGCCGCGAGGCGCACGCGTTCTATGTCGCGCGGGGTTTCGGGCGGCCGGCGCTGCGGTTCGGGCGTTCGCTGGACGAGGCGGGGACGCGGCTGTGACAACGACGATCTACGTGGACGGCGACGCCTGCCCGGTGCGCGAGGAAGTGTTCCGCGTCTCGGGTCGGCTCGGCCTGCCGGTGCGGGTGGTGAGCAACGGCTCGCGCCCGGCGCGCCCGCCCGGCCTGCCGCTGGTGGAAACCGTGGTGGTGGCGGAGGGCGCCGACGCCGCCGACGACTGGATCGCCGAGCGCATCGGCCGCGGCGACGTCTGCGTCACCGCCGACATCCCGCTCGCCGCCCGCTGCCTGGAACGCGGCGCCCGCGCCCTGTCGCCCAAGGGGCAATCCTGGACCACGGACAATATCGGCGGCGCGCTGGCGGGGCGGGCGGTGGCGCGCGGCCTGCGGGAAGCGGGCATGGCCACCGGCGGACCCGCGCCGCTGACCCGCGCTGACCGCTCCCGCTTCCTGTCCGCGCTGGACGCGGAAGTGGCGGCGGCCGGGCGGGACGCCACGGCCCCGCCGCCGCGCCCCTGGGTGCCCTTCGAGTAAGGAGCGCCGTTACATGCCCGGGCCGCGCAACCGCTCGTGCGAGGCGGGGCGGAGCACCGGGCTCGGCACCTGCGCCACCGGCGCGGGCGGCGGCGCGGCGGGATTCTCCACGAGGTCGAGCCTCACCTCGGAAGGATAGCGGTTGTTCGCGCCCGAGGCGGCGTCCACGACAACGCCGACCACGCCGCCGGCGATGACGTTGCCGAAGGTCGCTCCGGTGAACTTCGACGAGGCGGCGACGGTGGCGGGCTGGTAGCCCTCCTTGGTGCAGGTCACGTTGAGGTCGTGCCGGCTCTTCCCGATGCGGACGCTGCCCGGCGTCGTGGCGACGGCGGCGACCCGCTCGCCGTTGCGGTCCACCGTGCAGGTCGCGCCCGCCGGGTTGGTGGAGAGCGTGACGGTGTCGCTGGTGCCCTCCACGACGGTCGCGCAAGCCGGCAAGAGCGCCACCAGGGCGAGCGCGGCGAATCCCTGCATTGTCCTGAAGCCCCGATCGTTGCGATGAACCATCGTAACATTTTTGTGTTAACGTCGCAACAATCGCGTCGAGGGCCGCCCGCTACCGCAAAAAACCCATGAACCCCCGCTGGAGCGCGTCCGCCCGGCCGTCGCGCGCCACCTCCCAGAGCGGGTTGTCCACTGCCAAGCGCTGGCCGCCGTCGCGCTGCACCGGCCGCACCGTCGCCGACGCGCGCGAGGCCGTTTCCGGCCCGAGCAGTTGCAGCGGGAAGCGCAGGTAGATGCCCTTGTCGAAGCTGCCCTCGCCGAACCGGCTGAAGGGCACGTTGGTGAAGGTGGCGAAGCCGCCGACCTCAATGCCGCTGGCGAAGCGGCGCCCAACCTCGACCGTGCCGCCCCAATCGCCGGCGAGGTAGCGCCCGCCGCGCAGCACGCCGTAGAGGTTCCACCAGGGCAGGTCGGCGTAGAGCGAGAGGTGGCCGGTCGCCACGCTGTAGCCGAGCGTGGAGAAGCCGCCGTCGTAGGCGCGCTGCGCCACCCAATTGAGGTCGAGGCCGAGCGCGAAGGGCTTGGCGTGCGGGCGCCACAGCGCCTCGGCCGACACGCCGGCGAACATCGGCTCCAGCAGCCCGGCGGTGACGCGGGCGAACACGTCCGGCGCCGGGGTCCAGATGCGCTCGCCGTAGAGCGTCGGGATGGAGGTGCGGCCCTCGCGCGCGTAGCGGGCGAAGTCGCTGCGGACGCGGGGCAGCTCGCTGTCGCTCGGCAAGCCCTCGTCGAGGTTGCCGGCCAGCGTCCGCGCCGCGCTGCCGGACACGGCGAAGCCTTCGCCCAGGCCGACGCGCGCGCCCGCGCCGATCCCGGCCTGCCAGCGGAAGCCGGTCTTGGGGTCGCCGAACAGCACCGAGAGCCGCGGCTCCACCGCCCAGGCGAGCGACGGGCCTTCGAGCGGCGCTTCGGCCTCCGCCGGAAGCAGCGTCGAGGACGCGAGCACCTCCTCGGCGCTGCCGTGGCCGCTCGCGGCGGCCTCCATCGCGGCGCGCGGCAGCACCAGCCGCGCCACCGTCACGCCCTGGCGGCGCCATTCCAGGCGCAGGCGCTCCACCTCGGGCGGCAGGTGCGGCTGCGCGGCCCGCGCGACGCGACCCGCCGTTTGCGCGAGCGTGGCGTAGCGGCCGCCCTCGACGGCGATCCGGGCCTCGTCGCCCTCCACCGCGATCCGCACCGGGCGGAACCCGGCGGCACGCAGCGCGGCGGGAAGGCCCTCGGGCCGGCCTTCGTCGGGGCGGGCGGCCATCGCGGGCGGCGCGGCGCGCGGCAGGTCCGGCGGGCGGTCTGGGTCCATCCGCAGCGACAGGCGCAGCAGCAGGTCGGTGCCGTGGACGAAGTGGACGCCCGCGTCCACGTAGGGGTTCGGCTGCCATTGCAGGCCGAGGTTGAGGCGCGATGCCGCCTTGCCGCGCAGCCCCGTCGTGCGCGCCGGGTAGCCGCCGCGCTCGTCGCGCAGCGCGTCGCCCGACCATTCGACCTTGGCGCGGAGGCCCTCGATGCCGCCGAAGGGCGAGGGCAGGGGCGGCACGCTCCATTCCAGGCCGCCGAACACCGCCGCGCGCCCGCCGCGGAACACGCTGCCGAGGTTGGGCGTGCCGCCCGCGCCGACGTCCCGGCGCCGCTCGCCGAATCCGTCCCACAACGCCTCGAACGGGTTGCCGATGTCCGCGCCGGTGCCGAGCCGGCCCCAGCCGAGGCCCAGCGACACGTCCACGTCCCAGAACCGCTTGGAGGCGACGACGTACTCGCCGGCGTAGAGGCCGGTGCCGATCACGTCCTGCACGCCGACGGCCAGCGCCGGGCGCCACGCGTTCTCCTGCCAAAGGCGCAGCTTCAAGTCGAAGGCGCGGTCGTTGCTGATGCCGCGCCCGCGCGTCGCGTCCAGCCGGTCGGTGAGGCGGAACGTCGTTTCCAGGAAGGGCAGCGCCTGGAAGGACAGGAACCACGAACGCCGCTGCCGCCGCCACGCCGCGCCCGCCTCGACCGTGCCGTCGGGACGGAAACGGGCGTTGCGCATTTCGATCAGCCCGGCGCCGCCGAGGTCGCTCCCGGTGGCGGGCGGTTCTTGCGCCCGGGCCGGAACGGCGAGGGCGGCGGCGGCCAGCGCCAAGCCCCGCCATGGGGCCCGGCGCGCATTCGCCCTTTGTCGCCGTAGAAACGGGTGTGCTGACGTAACCGGCAAAAATGCAGTGCTGCTCTGATCTGGCGCCTACACGCGCGGCGTGCAGCATAGCAGTGATTTCGCCTATAAGTTAAGTTTCTAATGAATTTTCATCGCATGTGCGATGCTGCCCGTGGCCGCGGCGCGTCAGCCTTCGGCGAGCATTCCGATAGCCTCCGAAGCGAGTTCGGGCGGCACGAAGTGGCCGCCGTCGAACTCGCGGTGCGGACCTCGTAACCGGCGGCGCGCAGGCGCGGCACAAGCCGTCGGCTGCACGCCCCGATCGGCAGCACAA
Source organism: Craurococcus roseus (assembly GCF_039523795.1). NCBI lineage: Bacteria > Pseudomonadati > Pseudomonadota > Alphaproteobacteria > Acetobacterales > Acetobacteraceae > Craurococcus > Craurococcus roseus. The sequence goes on from NZ_BAAAFZ010000074.1 coordinate 11,684, forward strand.
CGTCCGCGACGCCGTGCGAAACGAAGAGGCGCGGCCGGCCGACGGGCGCGGGCGGCGCGGCGAAGCCCGGCGAGAAGGCGAGGGCGTGGGTGAACAGGTCGCCGTTCCCGAGCGCCAGCGACACGGCGTAGGAGGCGCCGTCGGAGAAGCCCGCCAGCGCCACGCGCCGCGGGTCCACGCGGCGGCGCCCGAACACGGCGCGCAAGGCCGCGTCGGGGAAGGCGACGTCCGGCCCGTAGGCGCCCAGGATCACGTCCCAGGTCGGGCCGCGGCTTTCCGGGGCCAGGATCAACGCCCCGGGCGCCGCGGCCTCGACCAGCCGCAGCGCGCCCGTCGCGTGCCCGCCGGCGCCGTGGAGCATGACGACCAATGGCAGGACGCCGCCGTCCCCGGCGACGTTCGGAACCCGCAGCAGCCCGTCCCGGCGCCCGCCGAGCCCGAGCGCGTGCAACCCCGGCGGTTGCGGCGACCGGTCGTCGGTCACGGGCAAGGCGGGGCGCGCGAGGAGGCGGCCGCGCGTGGCGGCGGCGACGGCGTTCGCGTCGTCGAGAGGCTTCGTGTCGGCCCTGGCGATGGGATGCGATGAGGCGCACCCGGTGGAACGCCGCCGCCGCCGCGCCGTTCGCGGGACTCCGGCGCGACGCGCGCGCGTCGCGGTGCATCAGGCAGGCCGAAGGGGAAGCGGGCATGGGCGACGAGGTCGAGATCAAGGCGGTGGAGACGCTGGCCGAGGACCGCTACCCGCTCCGCCGGTACAGCTTCTCCCACCGCCGGCGGGACGGGGCGCGCCAGGACCTCCGGCGCGAGGTCTACGCCATCGGCCCGTCCGTCGTGGTGCTGCCGTTGGACCCGCGGCGCTCCACCGTGCTGCTGACCCGCCAGTTCCGCCTGCCCGCGCAGGTGAACGGCGACGAGCCGCGGCTGATCGAAGCCTGCGCCGGCAACATCGAGCAAGGCGACGACCCGACCGGCACCGCCCGCAAGGAGGCGGAGGAGGAGATGGGCTGCGCCCTCCGCGAGCTGCGCGAGGTCTTCGCGCTCTACATGAGCCCCGGCGTCACGGCGGAGAAGCTGCACTTCTTCATCGCCGAGTACGAGCCCGGCGAACGGTCGGGCGAGGGCGGCGGCCTGCGCGAGGAGGGCGAGGACATCGAGGTGCTCGAACTGCCGCTGGCCGAAGCCTGGGCCATGGTCGGCCGCGGCGGGATCGTGGACGCGAAGACCGTGCTGCCGCTCCAGCACCTGATGCTCGTCCGCGGACCGGGCGCCTCCTCCCCGCCCCCGCCGGCGCAGCCCTAACGCGCCGAGCCCGTCCGCACGATCACCGCCAGCGCCGCGGTGGAGAGCGCGATCTGCGAGAGCACCTGCGTCGCGTCGCGCAGGAAGCCCCAGTTCTCGTAGGGCGAGGGGTCCTGCGGCACCACCACCAGGCTGCCGGGCGGCACCGGCGGCCCGCCCGCCTGCCAGGCGCCCAGGCCCGCCGGGACGGATTGGCCGTTCGGCAGCACCACGAAGGCGCGGCCCGGGTCGGCGAAGCGCTGCTCGCCGCCGGCCGCGCGCACGTAGTCGGCGGCGCGCCAGCCGGTGGCGAATTGCAGGCTGCCCGGGTTGAGCACCGAGCCCACCACCGTCACCTCGTTCGGGCGCTTCGGGATGGCGATCAGGTCGCCGGGCTCCAGCAGCACGTCCAGCTCCGGCCGGCCGGCGAGCAGCACCGGGTTGGCCTCCACCACCATGCGCCCGGCGGCGCGCGCGCCCCGGAGCGAATTCGCCAACTCGCGCCCTGCCGCTATGGCGCCGCCGAGATCGGTGCCGCCGCCCCCTCGCACGCCGGCGACCGCCTGCCCGGCCGCCACCTGCATCAGCCCTTGCTCCAGCTCGCGCGCGCTCCGCGCGAACCCTTCCTGCTGGCGGGCGCGCACGCTCTCGCGCGTGAACACCGCGCCGTAGGGGTAGGCTTGCGGCGTGAGGCCGCCGGCGCGCGCGATCACCTCCGACAGGCGCTCGCCGCGCCGGATGTCGTAGGAGCCGGGGCGCAGGAATTCGCCGGTGAGCGTCACCGGGCCGGTGTCGCGGTCGGCGAAGCCGCGCGGCAGGCGCACCGCGTCGCGCGGCGACAAGCGGATCGCGGCGAAGTTGCGCGAGCGGAGGTCGAGCGTCAGGCGCGTCAACGGCAGGGCGCCGGTGTTCTCCGCCGGCTCGCGCGACAGCTCCACGGTGGACAGGTCGGCGGTGTCCGCCGCGCCGCCCGCCGCGGCCAGCACGGCGTCGAGGCCGGTGTCGCCCGTGACGGGGTAGAGGCCCGGCAGCCCGACCTCGCCTGTCAGCAGCACCGCTTGGTCGAGCAGGAACGGCAACAGCAGCGGGTACTCGACGAACACCGCCGGGCAGGGGAGGCGGCCGATGTCGGGGAAGCCGCCGCTCCGCGCGTGGGCGAAGCGCCCGCGCGAGGCCCGCGCCGCCACGGCCAGCGTGGTCAGGGCAGGGCAGTCCGCGCCGGACGATGCCGCGGCGGGCGTTCCGACCGGCTGGGCCGCGGCGATGGGTTGCGCGCCGCTGGCCGGAGCCGTTTGAAAGGCGGGGTCGTCCGCTGCTGCGCCGCCCGCCTCGCCCCGCAGCGCTTGCTGCACGCCCGGGCTGGACAGCCACAGCACGTCCGCCTGCCCGAGCAGGACCACTTCGTCCCCCTCCGCGAGCGGCAAGTCGGCGCCGCCGCGCAGCACGCGGGCGAGGTCGAAGGGCAGGAAGCGGCGCGTGCGCGTGCGGGCGTCCGTGCGCCACACCACGCCCAGGCGCGGGTACGGGTCGGGCCGCACCAGCCGCGGGTCGGAAAGCAGCGCGCGCAGGCTGCCGCCGCGGCCGCCGCCGGCGGCGCGGGTCAGCGGCGCCGAAACGTGCCCGGCCAAGCGGATGCGGCCCGCCGCGACGTCCGTGCCGGGCTCCACCCGCAGCGCGTCGCCGCGGCGGAGCGCGTCGCGCGGGCCGATCTCGTGCAGGGAGCGGCGGCCGGCGCCGTCCGTCGTGTCGAGCACGAAGCGGTTGCCGGCCGGGCGCAGCGGCTGCCCGGCGAGCGCCAGCACGGCGGAAAGCGGCGCGGAGGCCGCGCCCGCCGGCAGCTCGTAGATGCCCGGCCGCGTCACCTCGCCGCCCACCGCGACCGCGCCGCCGAGCGGCGGCACCAGGATGCGCTCGCCCTCGCGCAGCATCAGGTCCGGCGCCGCGCCGCCCTCGCCGGCGACGACGGGGTAGAGGTCCACGATGCGCCGCGCGCCGCCCGGTCCCTCCACGCGGATCGCGCGGAGCGACCCGGTGCGCCGCACGCCGCCCGCCGCGGCCAGCGCGTCGAGCACGGACGAGAGCGAAGTGAGGGCCTGCACGCCGGGCCGCTGCACCTCGCCGCCGACGAACACCGCCATCTGCCGCAACTGCCCGAGCGACAGGAACACCTCCGACCCGCCGAGGTCGCGCATCGCCCTCGCTTCCAGGTCGGCGCGCAGGTCGCGCAACCGGCGGCCGGCGGCGGGGATCGGCGCCAGGTCCGGCACCAGCAGGGCGCCGTCGCGGCCCACGCGCAGCGACATGGTTTGGCGGGCGCGGCCGCGGAAGGCGAGCACGAGCTCGTCGTCGCGGCCGATCAGGTAGTCCTCGGGCACCGCGCCGAAGCCCTGTTGCGGCGCGAGCGGCGGCGCCGAGGCGGCGAGGCCGTCGTAGCCGAACTGGCGCAAGGGCGGCTTGCCGGCGTCCGGCGCTTCGCGGGCGGCGAAGAACGCCTCCGCGGGCGAAAGCGGTTCGGCGGGCGCCGCCGGCGGCGGCGGGGCGGCGACGGCGGGCCCGGGGCGCGCGAACGCTGGCGTCACAGGCGCCGGTGCGGGAAGCGCGTAGGATGGCGCCGGCGCGGGGCGGCCGGCGGGTGATTGGGCGCCGTCGAGGATGCGTTGCAGGATCTCCGCCTGCGCCCCCGGCGGCAGCACCGGCAGCGGCACGCCGCCCGGCAGCGTGGGGGGCAAGGACGGCGGCGACAGGAAAGGACCGTTCGGGCCGGTCTGCGCGTGCGGGGCGGAAGGCGACTGCACCAGCATCAAGGAGGCGAGGGCGCCGGCGCACAACCGGCGCAAGCGGGCGCGACGCGAGGACGCGGGCATGGCGAGCGAAAGGTCCCCGTTAGATACAACTATGCCGCGATCACTTTGCATTGATGTTCGCTTACACTGTATATAATATCGCAAAGCAATGGAAAAACGCGCCACGCACATGCAACTGTTGGGTGCTGTGCGGTGGCTGGGGCCGCGGCCCGTGCTGTTGGCCGCGTGGCATCGCAGCCCAGCGGGCCGGGCGCTGTCGGAACGCGCGCTGCGGGGCCGGCCGACGCCGTCAGTGGTCACTGGCGGGCGATGCCTGCCCGGCGATGCGCCGCCGGTGCCGCCTTCCGTGGCGCCACGCCATGCGGGGGAGGTGCTCGCCCGCGCCGCGCTGGTCGTGGCGGCGGATTGGCACGGCGGCTACGACCCTGCCGCGCCGGCGCTTGCTTTGGACCCATATGGGGCCGGGGACATACGGCCGGTGTGGGAGCGCAGCCGCTGGGCCGAACTGCCCCTGCTCGCGCAAGCGGCGCGGCTCGATCCCGGCGGCGGGCACCTCGAACGCGCGGAGGCGCTGGTCGCCGACTGGCTCCGCGCCAACCCGCCCTTCCGGGGGCCGAACTGGGTTTGCGGCCAGGAAGCGGCGCTGCGGGCGCTGCACTTCGCCCTCGCCCTCGCGCTGCTGGGCGGCGAAGCGGCACCGACGACGGCGGCGCGGGAACTGCTGGCGCTCCACGCCCGCCGCATCGCCGCCACGCCGGCCTACGCCGCGGCGCAGGACAACAACCACGCCGTGTCGGAGCCGGCGGGGCTGCTGGCGTGCGCCCTGCTGCTCGGCGACCGACGCGCCGCGGCACGGGAAGCGGCGCGGCTGTCGACGCGGGTGCGGCGCCTGGTCGCCCAGTGCGGCGCCTTCGCGCAGCTCTCCGCCGGTTACCACAGGCTGCTGCTCGACGTGCTCGCGGTCGCAACCTGGCTCTGCCGCCGCTTCGACGCCCCTTGCCTCGATGCCCCGGCGCGAGAGCGGGCCGCCGCCGCCGTGGCTTGGCTGCGCCGCGTGACCGATCCCGCGGCCGGCGCCGCGCCGCGGCTCGGGCACGAGGACGGCTCCGCCTTCGCCGACTTGTCCCTTGCCGGCCCGGCGGATGCGCGGCCCAGCCTGGAGCGCGCGGCGCGGCTGCTCGCGGGGCGCTCCGCAGGCTTCGTCGACGATCCCGGTTGCGCGTGGCTCGACCTGCCGCCGTGCCCGCCGATGCCGGTGGCGCCCCCAGATTGGGAAAGCGAGGGCATGCGGGGCTGGGCGGGCGAGGGCGGGGCGCGGGCGCTGCTGCGCACGGGGCCGCTGCGCTTCCGACCCGGCCACGCCGACCTGCTGCATCTCGACCTCTGGGACGGCCCGCTCAACCTGCTCCGGGACGGCGGCACCGGCGCCTACAACCCGCCGCCGGGCCGGGCGTGGTGGCACGCGCACCTGACCGGCACCGCCGCGCACAACACCGTGGAGTTCGACGGCGCCGACCAGATGCCGCGCTTGTCGCGCTTCCTGTTCGCGCGCTGGCCGGAGACGGGCCGGTTGCCGGAAGGGGCCTGGATGCGCGACCACCGCGGCAATCGCCATGCGCGCATGGTGCGCCGCGAGGGCCGGGCCTGGCTGGTCGAGGACCGCGTGTCCGGGGGGTTCGCCCGGCTCGCGCTGCGTTGGCGCCTCGCGCCGGACGGCGGGTGGCGCGGAACGGCGGACGGGGCGGAAGGGCCGCTGGCGCGCTTGACCGTGACCGCGGACGCGCCGCTCGCCTGCGCGCTGGAGCAGGGTTGGGAAAGCCCGGCCTACGGCGAGGTGCGCGCGGCGCCCGTGCTGGCGGCGCGGGCCGCGGCGCCGGTGTCGCGCCTGCTCACCCGCATCGAGCTGCCGGCCCGTGCCGCTTGAGGACCTTCTGCGCGTCCTGTGGCGGCGGCGGTGGCGGCTCTCGCTCTTGGCCGCGCTGCTGTTCGCGCTCGGCGCCGCGCCGGTGCTTCTGTGGCCGCGCTCCTTCGTGGCGCAGGCGGTGGTCGCGCCCGCCGAAACCACGGGCATAGCCGCCTCCGCCCTGCTGTCGCCGGCGCCGTTGCTGGGCACGGGCGCGCTGCTGGACACGCGGCCGGGCGGCAACTTCGCCGTCTACCTCGACGCGCTGCGCGCCCCGGAGGCCGCGGCCATGCTGGGGCGCGACACCGGCCTGCTGGCCTTCCTCGGCGCCCGCCGCGCCGCGGGCCCGCTCGGCGCGTTGCGGCGGGCGCTGGGGCTGCGGATCGAGGCCGACGCCGACGACGCTCTGGCTTGGCTGGAGCGCGGCTTGGCGGCGACGCAGGGCGTCGCCACCGTCACCTTCACCCTGTCCCTCGCGCACCCGGACCGCGCCGCGGCGCTCGACGCGCTGCGGCGGCTCCACGCCCACGCCGAAGCCAAGGTCCGCGCCGACATCGGCGGCGTGGCGTCGCGGCGCATCGCCGCCATCGAGGCGCGGCTGGCGGCGGAGCGCGACGTCTACGTCCGGAACCAGCTCTACGACCTCCTCGGCCAGCAACAGCGCGCGGCGCTGGTGGTGGCGGCGGACGAGGCGGTCGCGGCGCGGCTGGTTTCCGCGCCGACGGTTGAACTGCGGGCCTCCGTGCCGAACCGGGCGCTGCTGCTGGCGCTGCTCGCCGTGGCGGCGCCGATGGCGGCGCTGCTGCTGGGCGCCTGCGCGGCGTTGCTTGCGGCGGGCGGCGGCGCGCCGGTCGCGCGCGGCGGCCAAGAAGCCGCGGCCGTCGAGGCTTGGCAGCGGCTGCTCAACCGCCGCCGGCAAGAGCGGGCGCGCCGGGCGGGTGCGGAATGATCGACGGTCTCGTTCGGCGAGCGCGTTGCCACGGGGTTTTGTCCCGGAGCACGGCGAGGGGCCTGACGGGGGCGCCCCGCCCGCGCAGGCGGAGGTATGCGGCCTTGATCGCCGGGGTCGGGCGGACGGTCGTGAGCGCGCCCATGTGCATGGCGTCGCGCGCGGGCGTCCGGCCGCCGGCGACGGCGCGTCTGCCGCGCAAGGCGCCGCTGTCGCGGTTGGCGGGCGCGACGCCTGCTGAGGCCGCGATCCCCGTGTCCCGGGACGGCCCGCGCCGGTCCGATCGCCGTTCCGCCCGCCAAGCGGGGCGCCCGCGGCCGGCCCCTGCTTCCCAGCCGCCCGCACGATGACGACCGCGGCCGCGTGGCCCTCGGACGGCGCCGGCGCGCGCGGCGTCCCGTGGGACGCCTCGTTGGCGGGGGCCGCGGGCGCGTCGGTGGCGGCGCTGCACTTCGCCGGGGCGTTGAAGTCCCTGCCGGTGCTCGCCGCCTTGCCGTTCGACCTCACCGCCGGCGCGGCGGCGGCGACGCTGCCCTTGCTGGTCCTCCTGGCCGCGGCGCGGCGCTGGCGCGCCGACGCCGCCTTGGCCGCGCCGCTGGCCGGCTTCGCCTTGCTGCCGCTGTGGCTGGTGACGGCGGGGAGCTGGAGCGCCTCGGCCGCCGTGCTGGCGGAGAAATTACCGCAAGCCGTGCTGCTCGGCCCCGCGATGCTGGCCGCGGGCGTGCTGGTCGGAGCCGATGCCGCCGCGCGCCGAGCCATGTGCGCCGCGACCCTCGCTTTGGGATTGGCCGTCGGCGGCGGCGTCGCGTGGGGCGTGGCGACGGACTCGGTGGTGCTGGGCGGGGCGCCCGGCGCCGACCCGGCGCGGGCGCGGGTGCAGTACCAGATCGCCGGCCTCGCCATCGCCTGCGCCGCCGGCCTCGCCGCGGTGCGGGCGGTGGAGGCGCGCGGGGCCGTCGCGCGGACCGCGTGGTGCGCCGCTGCGGCGGCGCTGGCGGTC